>JBFEWO010000205.1:0-2175 GCA_041546305.1 Thiohalomonadaceae bacterium
CGGTGCGTGACTGCCGATGACCTGCTCGACGCGAATGATGCGTCGCGAGGTGACACGCTCGATATAGACCACCTCGTCGGAGGAGCGAATGGTGAGGTTGATGGTCTCGCCCACCGCATCACGCAACGCTTCCATAATGGGTAGCGCCTCTTTGCGGATATCGACACCGCGCGCCACCTTTTCCGCCAGCCGGGCGATCTTACGTCCCATCAGGTAGTGGCCCTGACTGTCTCGCTCGACAAAGCCGACACTGGCCAGTGCTCCCAGGATTCGAAATGCGGTGGAGGGGTGCAGCCCGGTATCGGCGGCGAGGATCTTAAGCCCTACCGGCGCTTCGTAGCGGGCGATGGTGTCGAGCAGTAGCGCAGAGCGATCGATTACTTGTATGGATGACATGGCTATTTCATATTGTGAAAACGATTACGTGTTGCGAAATTATAGGCATTGGGCTAATTTTTGTCTAACGCGAAAGCAGCGGTGTTGTTGCCAGACGACACCGCCAATTTTTTTAACAACAATTTTTCACAATACGAAATTTATCCGTGTTGCGAAAAATTGATGGATGAGGACGAGACCATGAGCCAGAGCACTAGTGCAGCACAGATGCAGACCCCCCCGGCCTTTTGCGAGGGCATTCAATACTTTGGTGAGGCGTGGCCCCATTTCGAACAGTATGCCAATACCGCGGTGATCGCCGAGGGGGCCTCGGCCATTGCCAGTGCGGATGATGACAGCGCCGCTTACCAGACTCTGCTCGGTGCTGATGCCCTGCGCTACGTTACCCTTCAGGTGTGCGGCTCAAAAGGTTCCGGCCACCCAGGCGGTTATGCCTCCAGCGCCGAGGCGCATGCGGCACTCATGATGCTGGGTCATACCAATATCGTCACAGAGGTGGGCCACCATGCCCCGGGATTCTATTCCGCTATGTTCCTCGACGGCTCTCTGGAGGAAATGGGGATCAAAATCATGAGCGACATGATGACCCGCTTCCGTGAAAAGCACGGTCTGCTCGGCCACCTCTCCGGCGCCATTCCCGGCCTGCTGGCCCCCGCCGGTCCGCTGGGTCAGGGGCAGCACTTTGCCATGGCCGGTGCCTACCTGCATCGGGATAAGCTATTCCCGGTCACCATCGGTGACGGCGGCATGGGTGAGCCCTATGTATTGAATGCCATGATGCACTTCCACACCGCCTATCCGGAGGTGACCAACTTCCTGCCCACCTTGATCTGGAACGGTTACTCCCAGGAGCACCACTCCATGGTGTCGCTGCACAGCAACGAGCAGATGACCGCTTACTGGAAGGGGCATGGATTCGATGAGGTAGTGCTGGTCGATGCCAAGGTGTTTGATGACAGTGATCAGGAGGGAGCCTTTGTCGACAGTAGCCGCTTCTCCTTTGACCAACGCCTAGCCTTCGCTAAGGCCGTTCTGCAGGGAGTGGATCGGGCGGCAAAATCCGCCATGAGCGGAAAGCTGACCGCTTTTGTGATCAAGCAGCTCAAGGGCACCGGTGTGCACACCGTCGGTGCCAAGTCGCACAACCTCTATCCGGTCGATACGCTCGATGCGGAGCACATTATCGAGGGTCTGAAGCGTCGTGCGCTGCCTGCCGAGGCGTGGCAGATCGTACGGGATAACTTCAGCCGCGCCGGTGGCGGTGCCGCGGTGAAGACGGTGGTGACTGAGAGCGAACTGGAACTGACGCCGCTACCCAAGCTGGCAATGCAGGAGTTCGGCAAGGATGTTAAGGCGGTGCCCGCTACTGCCATGGGCGCCCTGGTGGCACAGGTCGGTCAGGCAGATAGTCGCTACGTGGTGACCAATGCAGACGGTAACGAGGCTTCGGCGATGAAGAATATCAACGATGCGTTGAAGATCCGTCACCCTACGGAGGACCCACTCTACAACCAGAACCCCAATGGTCAGGTCTACGAGCCACTCAATGAAGACGCCTGCGCCGGTTTTGCCGCGGGTCTGGCGTTGTTCGGCTCCCGTTCCATTTGGCTCTCCTATGAGTCTTTCGCCATCAATGGTTGGCCTATCGTTCAGACCGTCACCCAGGCGATGGCGGAGTTGCGTCGTAAAACGCCATCTGTGGTCACCATGTTTACCGCCGGGGCACTGGAGCAGGGGCGTAACGGCTGGACCCATCAGCGTCCTGAGATCGAAAACTAC
>JBFEWO010000073.1:0-13065 GCA_041546305.1 Thiohalomonadaceae bacterium
AGTGCTGGAAGTCCGGTGCCGACCCCATCGAGTTCGCGAAAGAGCACAAAGAGTTCGCTCGCGCATTCGAGTCCTTCCCGCACGATGCCGACAAGATCTTCCCCGGCTGGCGCGAGAAGCTGGGCGTGCACAAGTAAGCACAACCGGTATCAGGCAGTACAAGAAAGCCCCGCTTATGCGGGGTTTTTTTATTGGTCCCTAAGACGGAACAGGATTTTGAGTCAATAACCATATGGGTCCCTGGGGTTGCGAGATGATGGGGAGGCGGTGTTGAACAAAGGTAGTTACAAACATTGTTTTATAAGCAATTGCTTATTCATCTAATCAGAAATTATGAATTTTGTTTATGTTATAACTGAGTACAATAGTTCGAAATTTATTAAGCGAGCATGTTTCGGGAGTTGTTCATGAGCAGCACTGATAAGGATCAATACGTCATAAAGGAAGAGCCGTTCTATCAGGCTCAAACTGATGAGGTGGAGCTGTACAAGGCAGCCTACGAGGCCCGCCTCCCGGTGATGGTGAAAGGCCCAACCGGATGCGGTAAATCCCGTTTTGTCGAGCACATGGCGTGGAAACTGGGCAAGCCGCTGATCACCGTGGCTTGCAACGAGGACATGACGGCCTCTGACCTGGTCGGGCGCTATCTGCTCGATGCTGACGGTACCCGTTGGCTCGATGGTCCGTTGACGACGGCAGCGCGAATCGGTGCCATTTGTTATCTTGACGAGGTGGTCGAGGCACGCCAGGACACCACCGTGGTGATCCACCCGCTGACCGACCACCGCCGCACCCTGCCGCTCGACAAGAAAGGCGAGCTGGTGGAGGCGCACCCAGACTTCCAGCTGGTGATCTCTTACAACCCGGGATACCAGTCCCTGATGAAAGACCTAAAGCAGTCGACCAAGCAACGTTTCGTCGCCATGGATTTCGACTATGCCAGCGCCGAGACCGAAGCTGGCATTATCAGCAAGGAAACCGGTATTGATGTGGAGACCGCAGGCAAGCTGGTGAAGATCGGCGAGACCGCACGTAACCTGAAAGGGCACGGCCTGGATGAAGGGATCTCCACCCGCCTGCTGGTGTACGCAGCCAGCCTCATTGGCAAGGGCATCAAGCCGCAGGCTGCCTGCCGTATGGCCCTGGTACGCCCGATCACCGATGATGCGGATATCCGCGACACCCTGGATCACGCCATCGACGCCATCTTTGCCTGATACTCACCCAAGGCCGAAGGTGCAATAACGCTACGTTAAGATAGCGCAGAGGTGCGCGAGAAGATGGGCTTGCAATATAGGCAGGGACGAGAGATTTTCCTGCCTGGCTCAAGACCTCTGTGGCTCGCTGTCGAAATGTTTTGCTAAAGGTTTGACCATGGCTCTGAACGACGAACAGATTCAGTATTTCCGTGAGCAGCTGTCCTGTGGCTTTCGCGATCTCGACGAGTTCTTCCCGCATTGCCTGGAAGAGGCGATGAAGGTGCTCTCGCCACAGGGCCTCAAGGATTACCTCGACGGCGCAGGCCTGATCTGCAAGATCGGTCGCGGTTTTGAGCCGGTGCTGGTGTACCTGGAGGAGATGCCCGAGGTGGCATCTCGGCTCGGCGAGTCGACCCTCAATCTGGTCTCCCAGGCGGTGTGGAAGATGTCGCGCACCCCGAACGGCAAGGCGATCCCGCCGTTCCTGCAGACCATCGGCGAGGCCTCGCGTCGTCTCGGCAGCGAGGAACTACTGCGTGGTTACATTGACATGGTGTTCGACTTCATGGAGCGCACCACCGGCTCCATCCACGGTTTCCAGAAGACCATTCCCAGCCCGGGCCTCCCAGAGTTTCTCAATCAGGTGCCGGTGCTGTTCCAGGCGCTCTCCTGCGCCGGGGTGCGCAACTGGGTCGAGTACGGCATCCGCAACTACGGTAACCACCCGGAGCGGCAGAAGGACTATTTCAGCCTGCAGTCGGCCGACAGCCGTGCGGTGATGCAGCGCGAGCGTCACGGCACCCTGTTCATGGACAACGAGCGCAAACTCGATATGTACCTACGCTCGCTGTGGCAGGAACACGATCACCTGGTGCCCTATTCCAGTGCCTTCGATGAGTTGCGCAAGCCGATGCCTTACTACGATGCCTACGGCATCCGCGTGCCTGATGTCTACGACGACAAGAACGGTATCCGCGGCATCGACCGCTACCGTGTGTTGCTGGCGCATCTGGCCGGACACCGGCGCTGGAGTGATGCGATCGTCGCCGACAACTACAGCCCATTCCAGCGTGTGGCTATTGAACATTTCGAGGATGCTCGGATTGACCGCCTGGTCATGGCCGAGTATCCCGGTCTGCGCACCCAGATGCTAGCGCTGCACCCGCGCCCCGGTGAGCAGGATTGCGATCCGGAAAAGGAGTCGTGCATCCGTCATCGCCTGGCGATGTTCTCCTATGCAGCGCTTGATCACGAGCACGGCTATGAAAATGCTGATCTACTGGAGTTCCTCGAGCGTTTCAACGATCTGATGCAGGGCGAGCACTCGACCGCGGCTGTGGCGAGCCTTGCGATTTCCTATATTGCTCGTACACGCCGCCAGCAGGATCAGTCCGCCAATATCTACTTCGCCGACACCGAGGTGGATTACCGCGATGACAATCGCCACATGTGGCGATTCATTGAGGAGGGCGATGAAGAGGAGATGTTCGAGGAGGAGCGCAAACTCAACCCGGAGGAGAAGGAATCCGAAGGGTTACCGCCTCGCCTCTACAAAGAGTGGGACTACAACACCAAGACCTATCGCCCCGACTGGGTCAGCCTTTATGAGAGCCTGCACCCCTCCGGCGATGCGGGCAAGATAGACCGCCTGTTGTCCAAGCATGATGCGCTGGCCAAGCAGCTCAAGCGTATCCTAGACCTGCTCAAGCCGCAGCAGTTTGTGCGTGTGCGCTACCAGGAGGAGGGTAGCGAGTTGGATCTTGATGTGGCGATCCGCTCCCTCATCGATCACAAGGCAGGTTCCCAGCCCGACCCGCGCATCAACATGAGCCATCGCCACGATGGCCGCGATATTGCCGTCATGCTGTTGCTGGATCTTTCTGCCTCGCTGAACGATGTGCCAGAAGGCTGCGAGCAGACCATCCTCGAGCTTTCCCAGGAGGCGGTGTCACTGCTGAGTCTGGCCATCGAGGGGCTGGGGGATGAATTTGCTGTCGCTGGTTTCTCCTCCAATACACGCCACGAGGTGTTCTATCGCCATATCAAGGGCTTCTCGGAGGGTTGGGATGATACGGTGAAGGCTCGCCTGGCGGCGATGGAGGCGGGTTATTCCACCCGCATGGGCGCTGCCTTGCGCCACGCCTCCCATTACCTCGCAGCACGAAAGGCCGACAAGAAATTGCTGCTGGTGCTGACTGACGGTGAGCCGTCCGACATCGACGTGGACGATCCGCAGCTGCTGATCCAGGATGCCCACAAGGCGGTGCAGGAGCTGGATCAGGAAGGGATATATACCTATTGCATTAACCTGGATTCACGCGCCGACGAGTATGTGCAGGATATTTTTGGCAAGCAATACACGGTGATCGACCGTATCGAGCGACTGCCGGAAAAACTGCCGCAACTCTTTATGACCCTGACCAAATAAGAGCGCGGGGCGAAGAGCAGAAGTCGAGATGTTGCACCTTTGGGTGAATTGACAGGCGTTAGAGTTGCCAGTTATGTTGCGCTTATGGCTCGACCTCATCCGAGATTTCTGCTGTTCGTTGCAATGCTGCTGGCGCTGCCGCTGCAAGGGCACGCACGTATGGCGTCTGACACCATGCCGTGTGATATGGCAGGACACGCACAGTCTGTGGCGATGCCGGGGATGATGGACGAACAGAGCGCAGGGGAACACTCTTCGTGCCTTATCGCCTGTGATGATTGTGCTGCCTGCGGCCACTTGACACCCGGGGTGCCGCAACCGCTGCAGACGCCGGCCTCGATCATCATGCCAGGGAGTTATGTCGCGCAGGCCGTGGCGGCGTATACCTCCATTACCCTCTACCGAGAACCACCCCCTCCCCGTTTTCTTTCCTTCCTGTGATCCGGCGTTCCCATGTGTGGCATGGGGACTGTGCAGTGGTAACAAATTCGCTCATCGCACTGCCTGATAGAGGGCCGTCGATACGAGAGTAGTGGAGAGAATCATGAAAAAATCTTTAATGATGATATTGGGGGCCATGGCCCTGTTAAGCGGTTGCGGTGAGGGCGGCGACAATCCCATGGCAGAGGCACAGGCAAGGCCGCCAGCAGAGGTGACAAGAACTGTGGATTTTGCCCAGGTTTCCCGAGGCGGCAAACTGTATCAGCAGTACTGCGCCGAATGTCACGGCACGAGTGGTGAAGGGGCGCCCAATTGGCGGCAGCGAGATGCTGATGGCCTGTTCCCGCCACCGCCGCTTAACGGGACCGGACATGCCTGGCACCACCCCAAAGCGATGTTGCACTACGTGATTGCTAACGGCAGCCCAGGCGGGCAGGGTAGGATGCCTGCCTGGAAAGACAAGCTCAGTCCCGAGCAGATCAATGACATCATTGCCTGGTTCATGTCGCGCTGGCCAGACGAGGTCTACCAGGCGTGGTACCGGATGGACCAGCGTGCCATGCAAGGAGGATAGTGCGTGACGAAGACACCCTTGTTGTGACTAGGGAGCTGTTTACCCACGCCAGTCACAATGAGGGCTCATCTGTGTTTAGCTGGCAGCCAGCGGTTCACTTGCACGGAGCAGGCTTGATCGGTGGTCGCTTGATATTGCCTTGCCTTACCCGCATGTTGGGAGAAACTGCCCATGTTTATTAGTCTCTGTTTCATTGCAGCCCTTACACTGGAGTAAATATGTACGGATTCACAGTCACCCTGAACGGTAATTTTGATGATGCTGTAGCCAAGGTTACCGAGGCACTCAAAGGAGAAGGTTTCGGTGTCCTGACCGAAATCGATGTACAGGCCACCCTCAAGGCCAAACTTGGCGTCGAGAAGCTCCCCTACAAGATCCTTGGTGCATGCAATCCGCAGTTGGCGAACCAGGCCATCGACGCCGAGCCGGATATCGGCCTGTTGCTGCCGTGCAATGTTGTAGTGCGCGAGGCCGATAATGGTTCCATTGTCGTGGGTTTCATGGACCCGGCAAGCGTACTCGGCCTGGTCGGTCGCGATGAGCTGAAGGCCCTGGGGAGCGAAGTGCGGGCACGCCTTGAACGCGTGCGTGATGCCTTGGCAGCTTGACGGCCGGACCGAGATGCGATGGACGGGATGTGGTGGGTTGAATATGCCGCGAGCACCTTTGGTCGTCCCTCGTATCTCCATAGTCCCCCGAATATAATGCGAACATGCTAAGCAACTCTCCCTTTCTTCTCGAGAACGAGTCGGCCTACCGGGCCTGGCGCGAGGCGAAGCTCGCAGGATATCCCACCACAGGGGTGGAGCTGATCGTCGATGTCGCCGACCCGCGCCATCTCAGCGATGATGAGTATCAGGCACTGCTAGAGCGCCTGCACAAGACCAACATGGCGATCTATCGCTCTGCTCTCGGTAACGATCCGGATAAGGCCGCCCCCCGTGCCCTGGCTGAGGCTTTTGGCTTGATCAACCTCGACAGCAACCTGCTGGCCGATGACGATGGGCTGACCTCGATCACCGTCAATCCCGAAGGGGATCATCCCAAGTACATTCCCTACACCAACCGCCCCATCAACTGGCACTGTGACGGTTACTACAACACCGGCGAGCACCAGATCCGCGGCATGCTACTGCATTGCGTGCAGCCGGCGGCGGAAGGCGGCGAGAACCAGCTGCTGGATCCTGAAATTGCCTACCTGCAGCTGCGCGATGAAAACCCCGATTACATCCGTGCCCTGATGGCGGCGGATGTGATGACCATTCCACCCGGCAAGGATGGTGAGGGGGGCGAGCGTGGTGCCTCGGTCGGCCCGGTGTTTTCCATCCACGAGGCAACCGGTTCGTTGCACATGCGCTACACCGCGCGAAAGCGCAACATCGAGTGGAAGGACGATGCCGCCACCGCCGCTGCCCTGGCTGCGTTGGAGCGCATTCTCGGTGACGACAATCCCTACATCTTCCGTGCCCGTCTCGAATCGGGCATGGGCCTCATCTGCAACAACGTGCTGCATACCCGCGATGGTTTCAATGATCAGCCGGATCAGCCCAAGCGGTTACTCTATCGTGCACGCTATTTTGACCGCATCCAGGGTACCTGAGCCGAAGCGCGTCACCTCTTCTCTGTTGACCTGCATCAAGGCGTCCAGTCTGCACCGCACGCGATAATCATGGCCGGAGGTAAGAGCCATGAGTACATTCAGCAGTTACCTGAGCGAAGATCATCACCGTTGCGACGAGCTGTTTGCCGCGGCGGAGGCCATGGCGGAAAAGGGTGATTGGGACGGTGCCGAAGCGGCACACCAGCAGTTCCTGGCAAGTATGCGGCGCCATTTTGCGATGGAGGAGGAGGTGCTGTTTCCCGCCTTTGAAGCGGCCACCGGTAGCACTATGGGGCCGACTGCGGTGATGCGCCACGAGCATGAACAGATGCGCCAGCTCTTCAGTGAGATGGATCAGGCCCTCGAGACTCAGCAGGTGGATGACTACCTGGGCGCCACGGAAACCCTGTTGGTGTTGATGCAGCAGCACAATGCCAAGGAAGAACAGATCCTCTACCCGGCCAGCGATCGGATGCTGGACAAGCAGCAAGAAGCGTTGTTCGCCATGATGCAGGATATCGGCGAGAACGCTTGATATGGCCCCGGAACGTTTGCTGGATGTGAGTGAGCTGGAGGCGCCTGAACCGTTGATCCTGGCGCTCGCCGCACTCGAAACTCTTGCCCCGGGCAGTTACCTGCACCTTCGCCATCGCATGAAGCCGTGTCATCTTTACGGTTACCTGGAGCAGCAGGGGTTTGCTTCCGATACCCGTGAGGGGGATGACGGTGGTTGCGAGGTCTTTATCTGGAGGCAAGATGAAGTTGGGATCGGAGAGGCCGCCAAAACCGTTGCTGACGGCTTGAAACCCTGGCGGGAATGAAAGCTTGAACTATACCGCCCTTTCCCTGAGTCAGAGCCCGCCACTGGCGGTGCCATTGCGATTTTTCCTCACTGCACCACTGTTCATTATTGCCGCCGCCCTGTTGCTTGGCTTCTCCGGCGAGGAGCTCTTGGTCACCCGCTGGAGTCCAACGATGTTGGCGCTTGCTCACCTCATCACCTTGGGGTTTCTGGGCAGCAGCATGTTTGGGGCGATTCAGCAGCTGTTGCCGGTGCTGGTTGGGGTGCCGGTGATTGCGGCCAGGCAGGTCAGTCTGTTGTTATATTTGCTTTGGAGTGCCGGCGCTGCCTGTCTGGTGGCCGGGATGGGCCTGGGATGGAAACTCGGCCTGCAGGCCGGGGGGCTGTTGCTGGGTCTCGCCGTTCTCGGTCTAGCGCTGGTGGCCGGACGTTCGTGTTTGCGTGCTGCCTCGCGCCATCCCACCGTACCGGCGATGGCTATAGCCGTTGTTGCCCTGGTGGTGACCTTTTCCCTTGCCCTTTACCTATTATGGCGCTACGGCTGGCATTTGCCCCTGGCCCATCCACTGACCCGCCTGCATATCGGCTGGGGGACGGTGGGCTGGATCTCCCTTTTGCTGTTCGGCGTGGCCTATCAGGTGGTGCCGATGTTCCAGATCACGCCGGACTATCCCCGCTGGTTACGGCAAAGCCTGGTACCCTTGCTGGGCACGCTGTTGGTGATCTGGTCGTTTGTCCCCTGGTCCGCCGTGCAGCAACCTTTGTCCTGGTTGCTTGCCGCTGGGTTAATCGGTTTTGCTCTGCAGACCCTCCGCCTGCAAGGGAAACGCCGCCGACGCCTGGCCGATGTCACCCTCGATTTCTGGCGACTGGCAATGGTGTCACTGTTGCTTGCGGTGTTGGTCTGGCTAGCCAGTCACTGGTATCCCCAGCCAGTGGTGGAACTGGCGGCGGGAGTGCTGTTCCTGTTGGGTTTTGCCGGCTCAGCGGTGAACGGCATGCTCTATAAGATCGTTCCGTTTCTTATCTGGTTGCACCTAAATAACCTCCTACAGCAGTCCGGTCGCCGCCAGGCCAGAGTGCCTAATATGAAACAGGTGATCCCCGAGCGGATGGCGCGCTGGCAGTTTCGTCTGTATCTGAACGCCCTGGTCCTGCTTCTTGTCGGACTGCCAGGCGTAATCCCGCTACCCGTGATCGGTCTAGCGTGGTTGGCGAGCAGCGGACTACTGTGGTGGAACCTGGTGCAGGCATTACGCCTGTATCGAAGGGTGCTGGTGGCGCAGGGGGATTAGGCAGGATTTCGCAGGCCGGATTAGCCTCGGCCTACGAATAGACATTTCGGTGACAATGGTTAGGCGGTAGCGCCCTTGGGGTCGACACCGGTCAGCAGGAAGGCTAGCAGGTCGTGCACCGAGCGCAGCTGATCGCCGAAGGGCAGGGGCTCGGAGCCGCGGAAGAAAAGCCCCTTATCCACATTCCCCATCACCGCCGCTTCAAGCTGGGTGTCGATGCAGAATTGGCCCGCGGCGGGATTGCCGTCCTTGAGGCCGCACTCGGTGAGGCATTCGAACCAGACGGCACAGCTGGCTTTTTCTGGGGTGGCACGGGAACGGACACGCTCTTCGCGCTCCAGGTATTTCTTCAGCCACGGGGTGAGTACGGCACGGCACGGCAGGCCGGCGGTGCTCATGAAGGTGACGATATCCTCGGGCTTGGCATCCATCAGCACCTTCTTGAAGTTGGGATGGGCATCGCCTTCTTCGGTGACGGCAAAGGGGGTGCCGATCTGCACACCGCTGGCTCCCTGGCTGAACAGTTCCTTGATCTTGGAGAAGGAGTTGATGCCGCCGGCAGGGATGAGCGGGATGGGGTCGAGCTTCAGCGCCTCGAACACCTTGGGGATCTCGGCCAGCACCCGCTTGAAGTCGAACTTCTCGTTGGTGATGTCCTCGGGCCTGGGTGCGCCGAGGTGGCCGCCGGCATAGCGCGGGTGCTCCAGCACGATAGCATCGGGCAGCACGCCCTTGCGCAGCCAGCGCTTGAGCACGGCACGCACCCCGCGCTCCTCGGAGAGGATCGGGATCAATGCGACGTCAGGGTAATCCTTGGTCAGCTCGGGCAGCTCGAAGGGCAGTCCGGCACCCATGATGATGGCGTTGGCGCCGCTCTCGCAGGCCTGCTTGACCAGCTCCGGGTAGCGGTCGACCGCACGCATCACGTTGACTGCGATAAAGCCCTCGGGACCGGCAATCTCGCGTGCCGCCTTGACCTCCCGATCCAGGGCTTCCATGTTGGCATCGTCGATAATCTTGCGATCCTTGACCCGGTGGGTGCGCTCCATCAGATCCGGGTGGTGAACCCGCAGGTCGATGCTGGCGATGGTGCCGATGGCGCCCTCACGGGCGACGGTGCCTGCTAGCTTATGGGCGGAGATGCCCACCCCCATACCTCCCTGGATAATGGGCAGCAACTCGCGATCACGGAGTTTCAGTAACGGTAATGAGGTTTTGATCATTCAACACCTATCTACACAATTGGAACACGCAAAGGAGAGTATCATACAGCATGATGGGCCATTGATCCGCATCATTATGATCGTGGATGATGGCAGCTGGATTGGTTCAGGAACCTCGGACAGAAATTCTCGATGAAGACGACCGCAACACCAGAGGAAGAATTCCATTCAATTATAGCGTATCGCCTGCATGGCAATTGCTATCTGAATATCACCAGCCAATGTACCCTACGTTGTGGCTTTTGCCCGAAATACAACCGTACCTGGGAGGTGCAGAGCTACGACCTGCGCCTGCACCGCGAACCCACGGTGGAGGAGGTACTGGAGGCCATTGGCGATCCAGGGGAATTCAAGGAGATCGTCTTCTGCGGCCTGGGCGAGCCGACCATTCGCCTCGATGCGCTGCTGGCCATTGCCCGAGCATTAAAGGAGCAGGGCGCACGGGTGCGGGTCAATACCGACGGCTTGGCCAACCTGCGCGAAGGGCGTGATGTCACCCCGGAACTGGCCGAGGTGGTCGACAGCCTCTCCATCTCCATGAATGCCCAGGATGCCGCGGTATACAACGAGCACACCAAGCCCCGACTGCGCGGTGCCTTTCCCGCGATGCTGGAATTTGCCCGCCTCGCCCACGAGCGGGGGATCGAGGTCACCCTCACCGCCATCGATGGCCTGGAGGGGGTGGATATCGATGCCTGCCGCGAGATGGCCGAATCGCTGGGCGTTAAATTCCGCCGCCGGGTCCTGGATGTGGTGGGATAGGTCGGTTAGGAAACCATTGGGAGTAAGTGCGTGGCAGAGTCGAATACGGTACGTCTTTCTATCGGCGGCATGAGCTGCGCCGGTTGCGTGGCGGCGGTGGAGAAAGCACTGCAGGCAGTGTCCGGGGTGGAAAGCGCGACGGTCAACTTCGCCGAACATACCGCCGAAATTATCGGGGATATCGATAGCGACACCCTAATTAAGGCGGTGTTCGATGCCGGCTACGAGGCGGCAGAGCTGAAGAGCCTGGAGGAAGAACAGTCAGAGCGGGAGCTCAAGGAACAGGCCCACTACCGCAAACTGATTAAACAATCGGCGGCGGCCGCTGTGGTTGGTTTCCCGCTGATGATCGCCGGCATGGCCAGCTGGCTGCCGGCGCTGGCCGAAGCCCAGGCCCTGTGGCTCGGGATCGGCATACTCACCCTGGCGGCGATGGTCTACGCCGGCGGGCACTTTTACATTGGCGCCTGGAAGCAGTTCTGCCACCACAATGCCAATATGGACACCCTGATCGCGATGGGGACCGGCTCGGCCTGGATCTACTCCATGGCCATTACCCTCTTTCCCGACAGCGTGCCGACCCTGGCGCAGCATGCCTATTTCGAGGCGGCGGCCATCATCATCGCGCTGATCAATTTCGGCTCGGCGCTGGAAACCCGCGCCCGCGGCAAGACCTCCGAGGCGATCCGCCGCCTGGTCGGCCTGCAGCCCAAGACCGCCCGCGTGGTGCGCGATGGCAGGGAGCAGGATGTGCCTATTCTGGAGGTGGGGCTGGACGAGACCCTGCGAGTGCGCCCCGGCGAGCGCATCCCGGTAGACGGGGTGATCATCGACGGCCACTCCTACGTGGATGAGTCGATGATCAGCGGCGAGCCGCTGGCGGTGGGCAAGCAGGTGGGCGACGAGGTGATCGGCGGCACCATCAACACCTCCGGCACCTTCCTCTACCAGGCCAAGCGCATCGGCAAGGACACGGTATTGGCGCGCATTATCGAAATGGTGCGCACTGCCCAGGCCAGCAAGCCGGCCATCGGTCGCCTGGTGGATAAGGTCGCCGGGGTGTTCGTTCCCTCGGTGTTGATCATTGCCGTGATCACCTTCCTCGCCTGGTTCAATTTCGGCCCCGCACCGGTCGTAAGCTTTGCCATCGTTGCCACCATGACCGTGTTGATCATCGCCTGTCCCTGCGCACTGGGGCTGGCCACGCCGATCTCCATCATGGTCGGCGTCGGCAAGGCCGCAGAGTACGGCATCCTGATCCGCAACGGCGAGGCGCTGCAGCAGGCCGGCAAGCTCGACCTGGTGGTGCTCGACAAAACTGGCACCGTCACCGAGGGCAAGCCGCAGCTGACCGACATCATTCCCTTCCAGGGCGCCGATGCGGACAACCTGCTGGCCATCGCCGCAACGGTGGAGGCCGGCTCGGAGCACCCGCTGGCCGCCGCCATCGTCGCCGCGGCCGATGCGAAGCAGCTTGAACGGCTGGAGGTTAGCGGGTTTGAGGCGATTACCGGTCGCGGTGTGAAGGCGCTGATGAACCAGCAGGTGGTGCGCCTCGGTACCCTGAAGCTGATGGAAGAGAATGGGGTGTATCTCGGCCACCTGAAAGAGGAGGGTGAGCGCCTCGCTGCCGAGGGCAAAACCCCTATCTACATGGCACTCAACGAGGCCGGTGCCGCGGTACTGGCGGTGGCCGACCCGATTAAACAAGACTCTGCCGCCGCCATTGCCCGCCTGCACAAGGAAGGCATGACCGTGGTAATTCTCACCGGCGACCACAAAGTCACTGCCGAGGCGGTGGCCAAACAGGTCGGTATCGATGCGGTGATCGCCGAGGTGCTACCCGAAGACAAGGACAAACACATAGAGCGCTTGCAGGGCCAGGGCAAGATCGTCGGCATGGTTGGCGACGGCATTAACGACGCCCCGGCGTTAGCCCGTGCCGATGTCGGCTTTGCCATCGGCACCGGCACCGACGTGGCTATCGAAAGCGCCGATATCACCCTCATGCGCGGTTCGCTGCACGGGGTGGCCGACGCCATCGCCATCTCCCAGGCCACTGTGCGCAACATCAAGCAGAACCTGTTCGGCGCCTTCGTCTACAACAGCCTGGGCATCCCGGTGGCCGCCGGGGCCTTGTATCCCATCATGGGTGTGCTGCTCAATCCGATGATCGCCGGCGCGGCGATGGCGCTCTCTTCCTTTACCGTGGTGAGCAACGCCAACCGCCTGCGTTTCTTCAAGGCCAAGGGAGGTGAGCAATGATGTGGGTGAATGTTGTCGGGCTGGTGCTGATTGGGCTGATTGTTTGGTGGTTCTGGTTGGCGGGGAAATAAATCTATTTTGTGGGAGCGGCTTTCAGCCGCGATATAAAGAAATCTAGAAATCAGCCGCTGTCAGCAAAAGCCTGAGCGCATACGGGCAAGTTGCCCGCTACTCCGCAGATATCGCGGGTTTAAAGGCAAAATCGCCCGTTTTTTGCACTGCAAAGGAAAGCACCCTGGTACATACCAGGAAGGCAGGATGTAGTAAGTACCTAAACAGTAAGGTATAAATGGCCGTAACAGGGATGTGTACACTTCAACGACACCTCTCCCTCTGAATACATACAAGCAAAAAGCCTGAGTGCATACGGGCAACTTGCCCACTACTCCGCTGATATCTGCGGGTTTAAAGGCAAAGTCGCCTGTTTATTACGAAATATGAGGGATAGAGGGCAGATTGCCCGCTACTCAATGTTA
>JBFEWO010000162.1:0-5985 GCA_041546305.1 Thiohalomonadaceae bacterium
ACGTCGGGGCAATACCCGGCCATGACCAGCTGGTGGTGTCACAGGTAATGCCGGACGCCTCGGTGAGGGTCACGGTACCGATCCAGCCGCCGTTTAATACCTCTTCCTCAACCACACAGCTGAAGTTAATGGTATCTCCGCTACCATTCAACGGAGTACACGGAATCGTCGAGGTGGTGTTATTGGCATTAGTACGTACGGCCTCGATAGTGGTACCGGTAAGATCCTTAAAATAGGCCTTAATGGTGCCCCTGATTTCAGGTTGCAGCTTGGTTTCACAGTTGAAGTTCTGCCCGGTCACGTTCGCCGTGACCGTCAGTGGAATAGCGGGGTCGCAGTAGAGGCCAAAACCCTCTGTGACATAGACGGAACCGGTCCAGCCTGAACCCCAGTCATAGACGATACAGCTGTATTTAACCGAGCTCAGACCGCTAATGTCGTCAATCGGTGTACGTGAAACAAAATCGGTCACAAATTTACAGTTGGCGGGATTTGTCGAATTAAGGATCTCTGTTCCATCCAGTACGTCGGGGCCAGGCACCGATACCGTACCCTCAACATACCAGCCCAGGGCCGGTCCCCGTGAGGGGTCGTAGGGACAATCTTCGGGATCCATATGACCCAGCCTCAGTGTATCAAGGTAGTCTGAACCGGTAGGGTTATTGTCTATGTTCAGGCAGACAAAGTCGGTAGCGACGCGATAGAAGATATCACCTACCTCCCCACCGGGCAGTAAAGCGTCGCCATCGGTGTCACTATCTGGCCGGGTCAGTGCGGGTATGCAGTCGATGGCCGTGGGGGTGGCATTTATTTTTGTCAGCACATAGTCGTGACCATAGTTACGGAAGTCGGTACCGGGAACGAATACGCCGCCGACATAGTCTCCGGAGTCGGGCAGTACTACCGCATCCCCTATGCCCTGAGAGTAGAACAGGGTGCTGGTATCAACGACGGTAGTGTCATCACCTATATAGGTCACGCCACGATACACCCGGCGTGATGCCGCCTCCACCGCGTGCCAGTTGTTGGTGCCGATACCATCATCCAGCGCAACAGGTGTCTCGGGCGGTGAGTTGGGGTCGCCCAAACAGACGTGATCCTTACTGGTATTCGCGGCTGTTGAGGTGAGGGTCAGGCCGATATTACCGTGCCAGCCACCGCCCAGATAACAGGTGTAGGGATAGTAGGAGTAGTTACCGGTGGCAGTCGTTACAGTATTGGAAAGATCACGGGCGCAGTAGGCGGCATCCGATGCCAGCACATAGATATCTGCCAGTGTATTAACAGGCGCAGCAACGTTATCGCGATAGACCTTACCCGAGATTTTTACAAAGTCGGTGCAGGTGGTTACGCCGCCTGTAGCGGAACAGGCATCATCAAGGGTGAGGATGATATTGTAGGTTCCATCATCATTGGCTGCGGAGGCGTCCACCAGCACTCGATCTTTACCACCATTCACCTCCGTCACCTCAACGGTACCATCATTGTTGGAAGTACCACCGTCCAGCTGTGCCTGTGTCACGGTGCCGCTACCCAGATAGGCCCGTCCCGTTGCGGAGGGTACCAGCGGGGTGAAATTATTCAAGCTAAGGTCGGCACTGCTGCGCGGGTCTTTAAATACCACGCGGGTCTCCAGTGATGCCGTCTGAAAGTCACCGAGCTGGTCGGTCCAGCTTACGTGCACCACCACCGAGCATGAGGTCGATGCCACACAGACGACGTCCCAGTTACGCGCATATTCGGCATTATTGCCGATGATTGAGGCGTCGTCCGCCGTCGAATAGTTCGCTGCTGTGGTGATGGGAAGGAATGGGGTGGTCGTATTGGGAAGGACCGTTGAAAATTTATCGGTTGTCACTACGCTCGCCTTAGCCAACAGGTTGGCGACCAGTTCGGGCTCCGTGGCGTATTTGCGGATTTCATCGATCTTTTGCTGTGCCAGCTGCACCGCCTCACTGCGGGCCTTACTTTGGGTGCTGCTGGAGACCAGGGCGGCCTGAAACTTGGCCACCGCCAACAGGCCAAAGGAGAATACGGCCAGCGCGATGAGCGCCTCGATCAGGGTAAAACCTGAGGCACCCGTTAACCTGCTACGGTGATTAGTCATCATCTGCTCCTTTACCGCCTGTTTGCCCAATTTATTTAAAGTCACGCCAGCTGCCGCCACCGGAGGCCGGTTTACCCGACTCACCGGTTTGTCTCAATATGTCGGAGTTGTATGTGATGTTGAAGTTGCCTTTCAAATCGGAGGGGTCTCCGGCGACCACAATCGACCCCTGGGTGGTTGGGGTTCCGTTTCCCTTCACCTGTCCTGCGATATACAGCATGCCGTAAAACTGGGCTCTGCCCGAGTAGGTTAAATCGCCATTCACCACCATAATCACCGGCTGGATATTGCTACCGGTGCATAGCCCATTCCCCGGGTCGATGGCACAGCCAATAACCGAGCCGGCACTAAGGTCGAGATCCCCTTCAATCCAGATTATTTCAGGATTTGTAGCTAACTGTATGGTCGTACTGGCCGTTGCACTCGAGGTGGTTGCCATATCAAGATCCATGGTAACCATGCTGTTGCGGTACTCTGTCGGGAGCTTGCCAAAGAAGTTAAGAAAAAACTCATCCTTGGTCAGATTCGCCAGACTGGAATCCTGCTCAACAATATCGAGACCCGCAATGGAGTTACTGGAGGAACCTACCATTGAACAGGGGTTAGCGGCATCACCGAGGCAGTCAGGATAATTGGCACCCGCCGGATTGGCTATATTCGTATTCACCGTGGCCGCGCTCAGGTCTGCAGGCCCCCCCGACCAGATGGTAGAGTGCCCCTCAGGGTTAAAGATATCGGCATTTCCCGTAATGTTGACGGTACTGCGCGTGAGCAGTGGGTTTTCAGGGATATTGGGCAACGGCGTAATTAGCGTCACGGTTTGCGTAATGGTGCGGGTAGCCGCGTTATCGTCGCTGCGGCCGACAGAGGTAATCTCTGTAGAGATAATCTCATCGGTTGAGCGGTTAAACAGGGTGACCGTGGCGCTACTGCCATTGGGCAGTGTCAGGGTATTGGTGGTGCCAAACAGCCACTCATTAGGGTCACTAATATCATTACCATCCGCATCAACCTCGGCAGCCAACCAGTCCCTACCCGCATTGGTGGCACCTACAGGATGGACATCATCATCGGGGTTACGCCCGTTGGCAATGTAGGAGATGGCCATATCCTGTCCCGCCTCTGCCGCCTCAAATGCCATACGACCACGGTAATCATTAGAGGCGATATTCTGCTCCATAACCACGGTACGGGAGGTGTAGATAGAGATCATGGTGATGGTAGTCAATACTACCAGGGCGATCAGCAAAGAGGCGGCCCCACGCTGGTAGCCGGGTAAGTTAGTGTGGCTCATTTTATTCACGATACCGTTCCTCTACACTAATACAGTCTTATGGGGTTATTCTTATAAGGTTATTTCTAACCTCGACGCTTTGTGTCATGGTCAGCGTCACATCAGGGTCATCGGCCAGCGCGCCCTTAAGGGTGATAATCACCTCTCGAATCTCAACGGTCATCTCACCGGTATCCGGGGAAAAGTTGGGGAAATTGTAGCAATCCCTTTCATTAAAGTTTTCCGTCGCTCCCGCCGCGAGCGCCGTATCGGGCGTAGCGCCCGTACCTTCGACCATCCTATTCGGTTCCGTGATGTTCACGCAGCTGGAGTTGGTAAGGGCGAAGGTAAGCCCGGAGATAGTGATAAAATTGTTGTCGGTCATCTCAAACCAGTTTGCAGAGTCCGCATTGCAGTCATTGATGTTGGCAGCCGCCGAGACGCCGGTCCTCATCTTTATCGCAGAACCTGGACCATCCCAACGAAAACCAAACACCTCGGCCGGGTTGGCAATGCTAAGAGCACCGTCTTTGTTCAAATCATAGGCGTAGACAATACAGCTACCGGAGCCCTGAACTCCGGCATTCGAATAGGTGCCACTTAGCGAATGAACCTCCAGGGCAGTCTCTCCGGCCTTGGAGAAGGGGTTATCCAGTACTGACACCTCTGGCCCGGCCCCTGAGTAGCCGGCCCGCCGGATATCATCGGCCATAATAGTCATAATGGTGGCCATCTCCTGATTCAGTTTGCTGGATTTGAGGGTACTACCACTGGATTTAAGGGTTGAGATGTAAACGCTGAATATACCCCCGAGCACCAGCAAGCCGATTAGCAGGCCAATCATTAACTCCACCACGGTAAAACCGGCCTCTTTTCTTTGCACCATTAACATTCGGTGGCCCCCCCCACGTGCGTTGCCCCGGCAGGCGAGCAGAGTCGTATTCGACCGGTCAGATAGACCACCACTTGCATCTCATATTTAGTGCCAAACCTGATCTTGATCGTTTTACCCGTTGCAGTTCCACGTACCGGGTCGAACGTTATTTGAAAGAGATTGTTGGTAGCATCGCCGTCAAAATCCCCCATCATTACGTTGGTAAAATCAGCGCTGTTCAGCCCGTAATAAACAAGATCGTCTAAATCCGTTAATCCGTTTCCGGTATCCAGAGTGCCATCACCATCGTCAATAATGATATGACAATCGTCGAGTCTGCCCGCCGTTGCCTGCGTCACATCACAGTCCTCGGTGGTACTGAGCCCCATGCGCCAGGTAGTGCTCTCATTGGTACTGAAACGTGCATAAATCGGTTCTCTAAGGGTAAGCGCCTTGGAGCGGGCCAGTTGCAGTTGCCCATACACAGCCTCACCAACCTCAATAACCCTGCGCTTATCCTTGTAGCTGGAGACGGAGGGTGCGGCCATTGATAGTATTATCCCCAGAATTACCAGGGCTATCAGCAGCTCAATTAAGGAAAACCCTTTGTTTTGTTCTAACATATCAACCTGCCCCGTTATCCATGTGAAAAGTTTATACCTCTATGCCCTGCACTGACACACCACCTATCCAGCCAATATTACCGTTAGTCCGGAAACTATCTGTTATTGACGCAGCGCAGGCCAATAGTGATATAGTTTTGCCAATTATTGCAGGAGAAGACGGATGAAACAAAAAGGTTTTACACTAATTGAGCTCATGGTGGTGGTTGCCATTATTGGTATTTTAACCGCCATTGCCTACCCTAATTTTACCGAATACCTGAGGAAGGCAAAACGTTCCGATGGGGTAAGTGCGCTGCTGGGCCTGCAGCAGGCGCAGGCGAAATTTCGCAATGGCTGCCGTTTTTATGCGAACACACTGAGTGACACTAACTCTATCCCCTGCACGGCGGCCTCTACCCCCCCGATTACCGCGGCGACCGATACCCTGAATATCGATTACCCCAATGTCAGCGATGAACGGTATTACGCCCTTTCGATCACGGCCAATTCGAGTACCGGCTACACGGCCATTGCGCAGGCACAGGGTGCTCAGGCAGCGGATAGCAACTGTCAGACCCTTATCCTCGAAGTGACTCCTGGTAACCCCAACGGGCTCAGGAAATCGACCGATGGTCTCAACGCTACCGGCAACACTACCACCGGCTGCTGGTAAACTCAGGCTTTACTGCAACGCCTTCGGCAGCGGGAAGGTCATCTCCTCCCGCTGCCCTTCACTCTCCACCTCACCCTCTACGCCCCACTCGCGCAATCGCGCAATCACCTCTTCGACCAATACCTCGGGTGCTGAGGCTCCGGCAGTAATCCCCACCTTTGACACCCCATCGAACCACTCACTCTTCAGCTCTCCGGCGTTATCCACCAGATAGGCGGCCTTACCGAGGCGGGTCGCCAGCTCACGCAGACGGTTGGAGTTGGAGCTGTTAGTAGAACCAACCACCAGCACTACATCACAATCGGCCGCCAGCCCACGTACCGCATCCTGACGATTCTGGGTGGCATAACAGATGTCATCCTTTTTCGGACCGACGATTTGCGGGAAACGTTGTTTGAGGGTATCAATGATGAGGCGTGCGTCGTCCACTGACAGGGTGGTCTGGGTGACGAA
>JBFEWO010000102.1:0-9938 GCA_041546305.1 Thiohalomonadaceae bacterium
GGATGTGATGAACACCTTCGTCAAAACCTATCCCAGCTCCCGCTATATGGATGAGGTCCAGTTCCGTCGCGCCGAGTATTTTTTCACCCGCAAAAAATATCTCGATTCCGAGGAAGCCTATCAGTCGATCGTCACCATAGGTTCGAGTTCATCCTATTACGAGCTTGCCCTGTACAAGCTGGGTTGGTCGTTCTACAAGCAGGAGCTCTACGAGGAGGCGCTGCACAAATATTTCGCCTTGCTCGATTACAAGGTGCGCATCGGTTATGACTTCGAGCAGACTGGGGATCAGGGCGAGAGCAAGCGCATTGAAGATACCTACCGCGTGATTAGCCTGAGCTTCTCCAATATTGGCGGTGCCGAGTCGGTTACCGACTATTTCTCCCGTTTTGGTTCTCGCAGTTACGAAGACAAGGTCTACAGTCAGCTTGGCGAGTTTTACCTGGGCAAACGCCGTTACAGCGATGCGGCGGCTGCCTACAAGGCCTTTGTCGAACTCTATCCGTTCCATGAGGTATCGCCCCATTTCAACATGCGGGAGATCGAAATCTACAAAAAGGGCGGCTTTGGCAAGCTGGTGGTCGAGGCAAAGAAAGCGTTCGCAACCACCTACGCGCTCAATGGCGAGTATTGGCATTATTTCAATGTCAGTGAACGCCAGGATGTTATCGGCTTCCTCAAGGAAAATCTCAAGGACCTGGCGAACCATTACCATGCGCTCTACCAGGACAAGCGCTTTGCCAAGGACAAAAGTACCAACTACAGCGAAGCCTTGCTGTGGTACCGAAACTATCTCTCCTCGTTCCCGAAAGAGCCGGAGTCCCCCGCGATCAATTATCAGCTGGCGGATCTGATGTTGGAGAACAAGGACTTCCGTGGGGCGGCGCTCGCCTACGAGAACACTGCCTACAATTACCCCCGGCATGAGAAGTCCTCGGCTGCCGGTTATGCTGCGGTCTACGCCTATCGCGAGCATCTGAACGTAGTACAACAAGGCCAGCGTGCCGAGGTTAAGCAGCAAATTATCCGCAGCTCGCTAAAGTTCGCCGATACCTATCCGGAGCATGAAAAGGTCACCATCGTGCTCGGTGCCGCTGCGGATGATCTCTATGAGATGAAGAACTTTGAGTTGGCGGTCAAGACAGCGCGGAAGCTGATTGATAATTATCCCAAAGCGGAAGTCGGGCTGATCCGTTCGGCCTGGTTGGTGGTTGGTCACGGCTCCTTTGACCTCACCCGGTTTGCCGAGGCCGAACAAGCCTATAGCCAAGTCATTCAGCTGACACCGACAAACGATAAATCCCGTGACAAGCTGTTCGATAACCTGGCCGCCTCGATCTATAAGCAGGGTGAGCAGGCCAATGTCCTCCAGGATTACAAAACGGCCGCGGCGCACTTCCTGCGTGTCGGCAAGCTGGCGCCGACATCGAAGATCCGACCGACAGCCGAATTTGACGCTGCTGCAGCATTGATTCAATTGCAGGATTGGGATCATGCCGCCGAGGTATTGGTTGCCTTCCGGAAAAACTTCCCGAACCATGAGTTGCAGCCGGAGGCCACGAAGAAGGTTGCCTTCGTCTACCGCTCGGCAGGCAAGCTTGAACTTGCTGCCGCCGAGTATGAGCGGATCGAGCGTGAGACAAAGGATGAGCAGGTGCGCCGCGGTTCCCTGGTGATTGCCGCTGAACTCTATAACGAGACCGGTGCCAGCGAAAAAGAGCTGGCCGTCTACAAGCGCTACGTTGGCTTCTTCCCGAATCCAATCGATGAGGCACTGGAGATCTATAGCAAGATGGCCGGGGTCTATAAATTGCTGGGCGATAACAGCAGCCACATGGCCACACTGAAGAAGATCGTCTCCATCGATAAGAACGCCGGTGAACAGCGGACCGACCGCACCCGCTATCTTGCGGCACAGGCTTCCCTGGTTATTACCGAGCCGTTATATGAGCGTTTCGTCGAGATCAAACTGGTCAATCCGCTGAAGAAGACGCTGCTTAACAAGAAAAAGAGCATGAAGACCGCGGTCGATGCCTATACCCGATTGCTTGATTATGAAGTTGCGGATGTGACTGCTGCTGCTACCTATTACATGGGCGAGATTTACTATCACTTCAGCCGTGCCCTAATGAAGTCGGAGCGGCCCGCCAATCTCTCAGAGCTGGAGATGGAGCAGTACGAGCTGGCGCTTGAGGAACAAGCCTATCCGTTTGAGGAGAAGGGAATTGATGTCCACAAGAAAAACGTCGAACTGCTCTACGCCGGTATCTACAGCGTCTGGATCGACAAGAGTATCGCCAAGCTGGCGCAGGTATTCCCCGCCATTTACGCCAGGCAGGAAGAGCACAGCGAGTTCATGACTTCAATCGACACCTTCCGTTATGCGTTGCGACAGCCTGAGCCTGAGCCCGAGGCGGAGCCTGCCTCTGCCACTGAGACAGCAGACAAACCGGAAGAGGCTGCACCTGAGGCCGATGCCCAGGCTGAGAACGCGCAGGAGAGCGGTGCCGAGGAGGGTGCTGACAGTGCGGCCTCTGCTGAGCCGGCGCAGGCACAGCAAGAGGGGGCGGTTGCCTCCGCATCATCGGAACAGTAAACATGCCTGATATGACGAATACTTCTTTGATTTCATCCCGGCGCTTTTGGTGGTTGTCCGCGCTACTGCTGGCCGTGTCTTCCCTGGCCGGTTGTGTTTCCTCACCCAGCCGACCGGCCGGAGAAAAGGATTTTAACGGCATCTATTTCGAGGAAAACAAGAGCATCGACCTGGCAGTAAGGAAGGATTTTGATGCGGCAATCAGGTTGCTTCAGGCCGGCGAATACGACAAGGCGATTGAGCTATTGGAGAAAGTGAAGAAAGGCTCACAAAAGAATTCGGCACCTTTTATTAATATTGCCATGGCCTATGAAAAGATCGGCAAGCTCAAAAAGGCTGAGGAGAACCTGAAGCAGGCGTTAACGATAAACCCTGAACATCCTGTGGCCAATAACGAGTATGCGCTGCTTTACCGTAAAACGGGGCGTTATGCCGAAGCCAGGCAGCTGTATGAAACGGTCGTCGAGCGATATCCTGAGTTCATGCCTGCAAGAAAGAATTTCGGTATCCTCTGCGAGCTTTATCTTGATGATGCACAGTGTGCTCTTGCACAATACGAAGCATACAGTGATGCAAACCCAAACGATGAAGATGTCAAATTATGGATAGCAGCATTAAAACAACGATTGGGCAATTAAGAATACTGTCTGCCGTCATCTGGCTGGGATTATCCATCCTGGTGGCATTTCAGTCGTCGGCCCAGGCGGCCGACGAAGCTGGCGGCGAACCGAAAATGATCTCCGGTATCTCCATTGTGGGTAACAATGAGGCGCCAAAGTCGCTGTTTATTGTACCGTGGAAGAGCTCGGAGATTGGCTCGGAAACAGGGCTAACGTCCGGGCTGATGGACGATTCACTAAGACCGGTGGACAGGGAAGTGTTCATGCGGGAAATCGATTTTTATGAAATTCGACATGCACAGTAATGGCATGTGTTAACACAAATGCTGGTGAGGGTTAGGTAATGGGTTTCATCGATAAAATTGTAAGTTTCTTTGTGGAAGGCGGCTTCTGGATGTACCCGATCCTGACGGTCGGTGCCATCGGTGTAGCTATCGGTGTCGAGCGCTTTATCAAGCTCAGCATGGTCGAGCGAGCGAACCGCAAGATGTGGGGTGAATTGCACCCGGTACTTGCCGAAGGTGATTTCGACAAGGCCCGCGAGATGACCTCCACCGATGACTCAACGGTCAGCAAGTTGCTTGAGGTTGGCCTGGAGCGCCAGGGCACGGTTCGCCGTCGTGAAGATATCGAGATTGCGATGGAGGAGGGGATGATGGAGATCATTCCTCAGCTGGAAAAGCGCATCAATTACATCGCGCTGTACGCCAACCTCTCCACGCTTCTTGGTCTGCTGGGTACCATCATCGGTTTGATTGCGGCCTTTAACGCGGTAGCCAACGCCAACCCGGCAGAAAAGGCCGACCTGCTTTCGGCCAGTATTTCAGTAGCCATGAACACCACGGCGTTCGGTCTGATCGCCGCCATTCCGTTGCTGATCATCCACTCGTTCCTCAACTCCAAGGCCGGTGCGATTGTCGATAGCCTGGAAATGGCCTCGGTAAAAACGCTCAACATCATTACCGGCAAAGCACGACGCGGTCAGTAAGCGGGCACGATAATGTCCAGAAACCGTCACGCCAAACGTCAACAGGAGCAGGTCGAGCTCGACATTACCACCTTCCTTAATCTGATGGTGGTGTTGATCCCGTTCCTGCTCGTCACGGCCGTGTTCTCGCGGATCACCATTCAGGAGTTGAACCTGCCCACGGAAGCGGCAGGCGGCGCAAAGCCGGATAAGCCTGTGGTTACCATTGAGGTCATTGTGCGCAAGGAAAAACTGCAGATCAGTGATGGCAAACGTGTTACCGACACCATCACGATGCGCGAAGGAAAATACGACATCAAGAGTCTTTCCGAGAAACTGCTGGCGCTCAAAGGGCAGTATAGCGAGAAACAGGACGCCACCATCCTGGCCGAGCCGGATGTCGAGTATGAGGATCTCATCCATATCATGGATGCGGTCAAAGTGGCCGAAGTTAAGCAGCAAGGTGTCGAGGAAATTCAAAAGGTCGTGTTGTTCCCGCAGCTGTCACTAGGGGATGCGCCATGAAAAATACCCGTCGCCTCAAGCGCATGAACCGTGCGAAGCGTAATAAGGCGGGTGGCCTTAACCTCACCTCGCTGATGGACGTGTTCACCATCCTGGTGCTCTATCTGCTGGTCAATCAGTCATCCACTGAGGTGGTGGAACCGCCCAAGGACATCAAGTTGCCTGACTCGGTGGTCGAGGCCAAGCCCCGGACTACCGTGATGATGATGGTGAGCGAAGAGTACGTCCTGGTCCAGGGGGAACCAGTCGTGTCTATCGCTGAACTCCTGGAAAACAAGGGGCAGGTTGTCCTCCCGATCAAGGAGTCGCTGCTCAAGCTCAAGGAGAATGTGATCGGGGTAAATACCGAGACTATTGCCAAGAGCAATGAGGTCACCATCATGGCCCACCGCACGATACCGTTCAAGATTCTGAAAACGCTAATGTCATCCTGCACCAGTGCAGGGTATACAAAGATATCGCTCGCGGTTAACCAAAAAGCATCTCAAAGTTAGTGTGATTTCGTGACTAATTCTCTCTCACAACGGCTGCAGGCTGTACAGGCGAGTCTTGCTCAGGCTGAGCAGGACCTCAAGCGCCTTAACCAGGATCTCGCTGGCGTCAATCAGCGTCTGGATGACTTTTCCAGCGAGCGTCAGCGTTATGACCTGCTCGGTGATATCTGTACGGCCCTCGATAAACTGGATGAAATGGGCGCCGCCAATCTCTTTTGGGGCGAAGATAGCGTTGGTCAGGCACAGGAGCAGCAACTTCAGCGTGTCCGCGACAACGTTGCGCGCTTCCAGACGCAAATCGGTGAGATTGAAGCGGACAAGGAGTCCCTACAGAAACAGATCGATGGGAAAGTTAATGCCATCGATAACCTCAATTACGATATCGGCGAGATTGAGGAGCAGATAGAACGAGCCAAGGACGATTACCTCATCGAGCGCGAGGAGCAACCGCTTCCGTTCCGTCCGGTGGTCATGCCCTGGAGCAAACAGGGAGAGGATGAGAGCCGCTTCCGCAAGAGTCTTGCCCTTGTCTTCTTGTTTGTCTTCGCTCTTACCGGCCTGGTTAATGTCTGGGAGCTGCCCAAGATCGAAAATGAGGTAGTAGAGATCCCCGAGCATCTGGTCAAGCTGGTCAAGAAAGAGAAGCCAAAACCCAAGCCGCCGGAGAAGAAGCCGGAAGAGAAACCGAAGGAAGAGAAACCCAAGGACGAGAAAAAACCGTCTGAGAAGAAGCCGAAACCGACGGCTGCCGAGACCCAGCAGGCGCGCAAGAAGGCTGAAACCTCCGGTATTCTCGCCTTCAAGGACAACTTCACTGACCTGTTGGCCGACGATGTGGACGCCAAGCTCGGGGCTTCTGCCAAGCTCAGCAACAAGGGCGCCAAGGCAGCTGGCGATGCGAGTCGTAATCTGGTCATGGCCCAGGCCAAGGATAACAGCGGCGGCATTAATGTTGGTTCGCTCAACCGTAAGGTTGGCGGCGGCGCCGGCAAGCAGATTGGCAGCGGCGTGTCGTTCTCGCGGGTAGAAAGTGCTATCGGCACCGACATGGCCGAAGACCGTCCGCTTAGCGATGGGCCTGGTCCCTCCCGTACGGATGAAGAGATCCAGATCGTGTTCGACCGTTACAAGGCGGCACTCTACCGGATCTATAACCGCGAGCTGCGTAAGAATCCGCTGCTCAAGGGCAAGATGGTGCTGCGTATTACCATCGAACCCGATGGTTCGGTCTCCGTGGTTAAGGTTGAATCCAGCGATATGGATTCACCGGAGCTCTCTGCAGGGATTATCGCTCGCGTGAAGAAGTTCAACTTCGGACCGAAACAAGGTGTGCCGAAGACCACCATTCTTTACCCGATTGACTTCCTGCCGGCCACCTGACCGACAGGGTAAAAGTGAGGCGCTTTTTCCACTGCAGCGCATTCAATCCCGGGACCCATCACACCATCATTTGATGGTGTGATGATTTCCTTCCAGGCCTCCCAGAGGCAATTGACAGAACCTTCCTACTTGTATTGATATTGCTGGTTTTTTCCGTGGATAAACCGCTGGGTTACGGATGTGCCTGTAAAACTGTGTTTTAGTTCACGTTTTTATTCGAAATGTCGCGAACTCACATGATATTTGTCTTTTAAGTCACGATATTGTCTATAGATTTATCGTATTGTGCAGTTATGTAATTGCACCCGCTTGTTTGAAAGTCACCGTATAAAGAATGAGTAGTATTAGGGGAGTATCCGGTATCCTGAAAAGCGTCGTGCGATCTGCCGCACAGGTGCTTTTTAGCTTATTACCTGCGCACAAGGTTCAGGGGCACCGTTCAGTTCCTGCGCTAATGGCTGCTGGTGGTACCGCTGCAGCCGCAAATACCGCCTTCTTTTCGAGCCAACATCGGAAAACCACTAATTTCCTGAGCAACCGTCCCATGATGAGAACGGGCTACAGCTGGAAGAACAAGCTGTTGTTCATCTTCATGCTGTCGCTGGGTGCAGTGGCGCCGGCGCTGGCGGGAGATATGTCATGTACCGGTCGGTCGGAGAAGAACGGCGACGATTTCAATTACGCCAATGACTTCGATTTTGGTGACGGTAACCAGACCAACGATATAGGCGTCATCGATGGCAATGACCCCTATACGATGAGTCTGATCAGTACCGTCTCTACACTGCAGATCGACGGCGACTGCACGATCAAGAACTTCACGCAGGACAACCCCTTTCCTGTTACCAATATCAACTATTGGACGCCGAATCCCAAGCAGTCCTATCTGATTGTCTTCGATAATGTTTACTACACCGGGGGTATGTCCTGCTCCAATATTCCCCACAAGCTCTGGCTGACCAACGGCAGCACTTTTACTATCACCAATAGCTGCCAGGACTATTTCATCCCCGTCGAAAAGATCGACAAACAGGTGCCCGGCCCCACCGCCTCCATCGGTGTGCCTTTTACCTACACCCTAAAAATTCCGGTGATGTATGACCCGACCGGCCTGACCTCTTTCCCTGACCTCGGCTCGCCCAATGCCTTGGGCAACATCCATGTCACTGACGATCTCACGGCGGCGGCCACCGTCGTTCCCGGGGTAGCAAACAGCGGCGCGGAGATGACCCTGGTCGGCGATATCCGGGCCTATGACCGGGACAATCCAGCGGGGGCGTGGGTTGTCACCAATAACGGCGACAACAAGCATCTCGATTTTACGCTGCCTGACGTTCCCGCGGGCTCCCAGATTATCGTTGAAATTCCCGTGGTGCTGGATGCAGGCAACACCCCGGGATGGCAGTTCATCAACACCGCCAAATGGGAGTTCTCGCGCTTTATTGCCATGGATATGAATGCCGACGGTGTGGTGGATCCGGGGGAGGGGCGGTTCTTCGATCCGCTGCCTGGCGAGTGGGGCGTCTCACCCACGATGACCATTGCCGAACCCAATCTGGTGGTGAACA
Organism: Thiohalomonadaceae bacterium; assembly: GCA_041546305.1. Lineage (GTDB taxonomy): Bacteria > Pseudomonadota > Gammaproteobacteria > Thiohalomonadales > Thiohalomonadaceae > JBFEYJ01. The sequence goes on from JBFEWO010000102.1 coordinate 8,151, forward strand.
AGACCACGCCAGCAACGGCCGTCAACCCGGCCAATACCATCACCTACACCATCGATGTTCAGAACACCGGTGGCTGGGAGGCGTGGAATGTCAGGGTAGAGGACATCATTCCGCAGAATACGGTTCCGGCCAGTGCGCCGGCCATGGGCATGTGCGAAACCGATCCCACCACTTTTGGCACGGGATTGAGCGCCCAAATCCTCAATGCGGATGGCACACTGAACCGGGCGCTGGCTGGGGCAGGTGCTGACTATACCCTGGCCTGGAGCACGACCGGCCCGGATGCCTGCAAGATCATCCTGACCCTTACCGATAATGGTGGCGCGATCGGTCCCAACGAGCATCTAGTGGTCACTTATCAGACTGCGTTGGATTCCGCCTTCTCCTCGGGGGGCGCGGGCGATCTGATCAATGTTGCGGGCGCCACGCAGTGGTTCAATGCCAACAGCACCGTGGGCGGCCGCATTCAATATCTGGGTGGCGGCACTGGGGTGCTGACCGATGGTACGCCAGGTGTTCCCGATTTTCAGGACAACGCCAGCGTTACGGCCGCGGTTTCCGGCTATTACTTCGAAAAGACAGTCAGCAACCTGGCGACGGGTGATAATCCGGCGACCGGGGCGGCGCCGGGTGATACCTTGCGCTACCGGCTCCACCTGTTCAACGTCGATCAGACCATCAGCAACATCAGCATTGCCGATCCTCTGGATGCGGCCAGCTTTGTTCTGCCACCAAATATTGCGACCTGTGGTGTGGTGGGGCCGGTGGCGGCTCCCGTGAACCCGGTATGCAGCTTCGATACGGTAACCAATACGCTGCAGGTGGCAGGTTCGGGTGGCGCCCCCCTGGATCTGCCCCAGGGCGATGACCTGGTGATCGAGTTCGACGTCACTTTGCAGGCCGGTTTGGCTAATGGCGCTGTCGTTTCCAATCAGGCGCAACTCACCGCTTCCGGGATCACCTCGGTCGTTCCAGCTCCTGTCTCCTACCCCAGCGATGATCCCAACGTTAATAGCGTCTCCGATCCCACTATCCTGGGCGATGAGGATCCAACCGACATCACCATCGTCACTCCCGGCGCGTTGAGCAAGGCCAACCCGGCCAATACCAATGTCACTATCGGACAGCAGTTCAGCTACCAGATCACCGTGCCGGCCGCCGCGGTGCCCATGCCGCTGTATGATGTGAGGATTCTCGATACCCTACCGGCCAATCTGCGTTTTGTCAGCGCCAGTGCGGTCGTGGGGGCCACCACGCTGACCCTGTCCGATACGAATGGCGGTGCCGACAACAATCTTGTTCTGCTGGAGCAGGCCACTGGTCTGGATATTCCGGCAAACCAACAGGCCATTGTGACACTCACCGTCGAGGTGAGAAATGATGCCATTAACCAGGGCGGCGTAACTTCTTTTGGCAATACCGCCTCCTACACCTATAGCCGGGTTAACGGCAGTGCGGCCCCGCAATTAAGTGGTGGAGCAGGGGCCACGCCCGCGCCAATGACTGTGGTCGAGCCAACCCTGACTATCCTCAGCAAGGATGTGAGCTTTATCTCACCGGCGAGCAAGGTTCTCGGAACCGATCCGGCCACGGTTGGCGATGTGCTGCAATATGTAGTCACCATCGATAACACCAGTGCTGACACAACGGCCTTTGACGTGAATGTGGTGGACACCCTGCCGCCGGAACTCGCGCTTTACAGTGGTTTTACCCCCACTGCGACCATTAACGGTGTTCCGGTGGGCACATTCGTCGCAACTCCGGCCGGTGCACCGGGCGGCCCCCTGA
>JBFEWO010000089.1:0-11270 GCA_041546305.1 Thiohalomonadaceae bacterium
CCAGCTGCCCTTCCTCCCTCAGCCAGATTGCGGCCAGGGAGATCCCCCAACGACCCGCCTCGGTCTCATAGACATCAATCATGTTTTCAGCGAGCAGGGCACGCACCTCCTGTGCCTCGTCCTCCGGCACGCCGTTGAGTTTGAACAGCAGAACAGCCATCAGGCAGGTAGCAGGCTGGCTAACTGTTCGGGGATCTCGGGGCGGCCTCGGGCATTGACCGCAGTACCGATAATGCGTGCATTGAGTATGGTCTTGTGGTCAGGCAGACGGTAAATATCCTGCTGAAATGCAAATTTCACCCGTGACTCGCGAACCAGATTCAGGCACACGATTAACTTGTCACCGCTTTCCAGGGGATAGCGATAATCCAGCTCGGCACGGATGACCATCAGATTGATCCCCTGCTGGGCATAATCGGTAAAGTTGATGCCGATCTCTTTCAGATATTCGTGACGCACATGTTCCAGGTAATTCTGGTAGACACCGTTATTGACCACACCCTGGATATCGCACTCGTAATCACGGACCGCCATCTCCATGCTAAATGCATAGCCATCCATTCGTTTATCCTCGTTTCGCTGTACCCAATTTCGGGATTAAACTAGCTGAAAACGCGTTACCTGTACAATCCGGCGACCTGCAGATGGGGTCTTCAGGCTCATCCGACCAGTGGCAGTACCTCGCACATGGAATCCACCTGTTCATTGATCACCACGATCGTTGCCTTGCGAAAGAAGTTGAACTCTGTCGCACTTGCCCAGGTGTAGGCGCCCATCATTCGTCCGACCACCAGATCACCACATTCAAGGGATGGCAGAAGGATATTTTCATCGATCACATCGATGCTATCGCAGGTCGGACCGGCCAGGACACTAAGCGCGCGCTCGCCCAGGAAGTCGAGGCAATCAACCGGATAATGGGTATGGTCAAACAACTGCCCGCTGTAGGAACCGTAGAGACCATCATCGAGATAGTACCACCAGCGCCCGTCGCGCAGTGCCTTACCCATCACCGTGGAGACTGCGGTGATAGCGGGGGCAGCAATGAAGCGACCCGGCTCGGCAATCAGCCTTACTGCGGCAGGAAGTTCGGCGAGCGCCTCACGGATCGGCTGGCAAAAGGCCTCTATGGCCGGTACCGACTCGCGATAGTCGACCGGAAAACCGCCGCCGATATCAAGGACATCCAGTGACGGGAGACCCTCACTCGCTGACTCGGCAATGATCCCGGCACAAGCACGGATCGCCTCCACATGCTTGGTCGGTTCAAGCGCCTGGGAACCGACATGAAAGGAGAGACCCTTGATACGAATCCCCAGGGCCGCCGCCTGCCTCAAGAGGGCAGGGGCGGCTTCCGGTGTGCAACCAAACTTCTTCGACAGATCCACCTTGGCATCGGGACTGCGGAAGCTCACCCGCAGCAGCAACTCCACTTCGCTGGCGTAAGGGATAAACTTCAGCAGCTCGTCCGGATTGTCGACCACGAAGGTGGTACAGCCATAGGCCAGGGCATCGCGGATATCACGATCCCGCTTAATCGGGTGGGTGTGAATCGTCCGAGCGGGATCTATCCCCAGACCGGCCACCAGTTCGACTTCACCACTGGTGGCGAGATCAAAACTGGCCCCTTCGTCCTGCAGGGTAGAAACCACTGCGGGGTGGGGTAGCGGTTTCAATGCATAATGCAGCTCCACCCCGGGCAACGCTGCACGGAGGGCACGATACTGTCGTCGCACTGCATCGCAATCGAGGATCAGCAAGGGAGAACCGTGGATCGCCACCAGGAGACGGATGCGCTCCGCCTCGGTGAGCGCTTCATGACGGTCGGGTAGCGCGGCAGGGGGGTGAATAACTTCGAGGTGATTACAGGCCATCAGAATCCTCCCGCAACCTTCAGGTTGCAGACTAGCGTCGACGAGAAACTGGATCGAGCGGCAACGAGTGCTCTCTTAAGCAGTCGAATTCACTCTTGGGATAGTTACTCGCGGTCGCCCAGCGAACGCTCGGAAAACGGACACTGATTGGCTATCTACAAGAAGCTCGCGCATTGTAGGGCAACGGTATTGGGGCGCAAGCGTTTTTTTCGCCTGCCGCAAACGCAGGCAAAGAAGGGGAAGCGGAGGTTATTGAGTTTCTGAGGAGCGGCAGCGATAAACCTCAAATACCTGCTTCCCGTCCTCGATCGCAGAGATGGGTACCACCGTGTCGCCACCTAGCTCCACGGCGCTGTTGCGTGCCAGTTTGTTTAGCTCATCCTGCATGCTCTCCTCATAGCGGTTGAGCCCCGCTACTTGGGAAAGGGTGGATACCGTGGTTTTACCGACACGCTGGCAGTTGGCCACCGCCTCCTTGCTTGCCACCTGCACCTGCTCCCCTGCCGGGGTCAAGGTCACCCAGGCACAGCCACTGAGCAGGCCCACGGCAAACAACGGGACAATCCACCGGATAGCTTTTATCATTCAGTCTCCTTTGGCCAAGCTGACAACGATGCTGCCGTCACAACAAGGGTAGCCGCTTTTGGCCCTAGCGTTATACCACGCCCTGGCTCATGAGGTAGTCCTCATAACTGCCATTGAAATTGACCACTCCCTGTGGCGTCAGCTCGATGATGCGGGTCGCCAGCGAGGAGACAAATTCCCGGTCGTGGCTGACGAAGATCAGTGTGCCCGGATAGTTCTCCAGCGCCAGGTTGAGCGACTCAATCGATTCCATGTCGAGGTGATTGGTCGGCTCGTCCATCACCAGCACATTGGGCCTTTGCATCATCAGCTTGCCGAAGATCATCCGCCCCTGCTCGCCACCGGAGATCACCTTCACTGACTTGTCGATCTCCTTTTGCGAAAACAACAAGCGACCAAGGTAGCCGCGTACCACCTGCTCGTCGTCACCTTCGCGCTTCCACTGCTGCATCCACTCGAGCAGACTCATCTCCTCGAAAAAATCAGCGGCGTGGTCCTGGGCATAGTAGCCAAGGGCCACATTCTCGGACCACTTCACCGTACCACTATCCGGAGCGATACCCCCATGCGCCTCGCCAACCAGAGTACGCAACAGGGTGGTCTTACCGATGCCGTTAGGACCAATCACCGCGATGCGTTCACCCACCTCCACCATCAGGTCGAGGCCACTAAACAACGGTGCTTCACCATAGCCCTTGGCCAGCCCTTCCACCTCCAGCGCCAGGCGATAGAGCTTCTTCTCCTGCTCGAAACGGATGAAGGGGTTCTGACGGCTCGAGGGCTTGATCTCATCGAGCTGGATCTTCTCGATCTGCTTAGCGCGCGAGGTGGCCTGCTTGGCCTTGGAGGCGTTGGCGGAGAAGCGGCTCACGAAGGCCTGCAATTCGGCGATCTGCGCCTTCTTCTTGGCATTTTCCGATTGCAGGCGCTCGCGGGCCTGGGTCGATGCGATCATGTAGTCGTCGTAGTTGCCCGGGTAGACCTGCAGGCGCCCGTAATCCAGGTCCGCCATGTGGGTACAAACGCTGTTCAGGAAGTGGCGGTCGTGGGAGATGATGATCATGGTCGAGTTGCGCGCATTAAGCACTCCCTCGAGCCAGCGAATGGTATTGATATCGAGGTTGTTGGTCGGCTCGTCGAGCAGCATGATATCCGGATCGGCGAACAACGCCTGGGCCAGCAGCACCCGCAGTTTCCAGCCGGGAGCCACCGCACCCATCAGCCCGGCGTGCTGCTCGATGGGAATATCCAGGCCCAGCAGCAACTCGCCGGCACGCGACTCGGCGGTATAGCCGTCGAGTTCGGCGAAACGCACCTCGAGGTCCGCCACCTTCATGCCGTCCTCCTCGCTCATCTCCGGCAAGGCATAGATGCGATCACGCTCCTGTTTCACCGCCCACAGCTCGGTATGTCCCATGATCACTGTGTCCAGTACCGTATATTCCTCGTAGGCAAACTGGTCCTGGCGCAGCTTGCCTACCCGCTCGTCCGGGTCGACGGTGACGTTACCGGCAGTGGGTTCGAGATCGCCGCCCAGGATCTTCATGAAGGTCGACTTACCGCAACCATTGGCACCGATCAGGCCGTAGCGATTACCCTCGCCGAACTTGACCGAGATATTTTCAAACAGGGGCTTGGCCCCAAACTGCATGGTGACATTTGCTGTAGAGATCAAAATTACGTACCGGAAATGGGAATTTTAACGAGGGGTAGACGAAAGCCATCAGACTCGCCTAAAGGGCGAGGAAAAGTGCTTGGTATACCAACAGCGCCTATTATCGCACAGCGAGCAGGTTGCGCCTAATCTACTTATCGTGAGCATGTGAGTGTACAAGTGCAATGCAGTGCAAAAACCGGCCTGTCGCTTATTGAGAACTGCATCACACAGTGGTATGTTCAATCGAAGGCGGGATACACCGCTAGTCCAAGGACATATATGACGCATAGTGGCGTGAGCAGGCTTACAACGCCCGAAACATCCTCGGTATCCCCACCCAAGATGCCCGGAAGACCCAGTCCACCACCAATGGCTGCCAATAACACTCCCTACTGGCTAAGCCTCGTGGTAATCATCTTTGCGTACCTGGTGATGGCCCTGATAGGGGATCTGCTGCGGCCCCCAGATTCCTCTGTCTCCTTGATTTGGCCTGCCGCCGGCCTGGCTCTGGTGGCCCTGTTAAAGCGGGGACTGCATCTGTGGCCTGCCATATGGATCGGCGCCTTTATCTACCTCCATTGGCTTGTCTCACCCTCGGTTTCGCCCGGCCTAGCTTTTCTCATCGCCAGCGGCACCACGCTTCAGGCGCTGGTGGGTGCCTATCTGACACAACGCTTTTATGACCCCCCTACCTTGCTGTCCCGCGAACGGGATGTTGGCCTTTTCCTGCTACTGGCGGGCCCGCTGGCATGTCTGATATCACCCAGTGTCGGCAATATCAGCCTCTATGGTGCCGGTCTCCTGACGGCGCAACAAATGGTTGGCAGCTGGCTACTCTGGTGGTCGGCTGACACCATGGGCGTGTTGTTGGTCGCGCCGCTGCTACTGGCAACACCCCTGGCAGGTCCCTACTTCCCAAAAAGCGGCATTCGGATGGCCCTGCCTTTGCTCATCACCGCGGTGCTGCTGTTGTCGGGAAATATCATTCTGAATCGCCTGGAACAGACCCAGGCGCATGAGTATGCCGAACGCATGATGGAAGAGACCTATGATACGGGTCTTCGCGTTTTTTCTCAGGCCATAGAGCCCCTGCGCGGGGTGGAACGGATATTCTCCGCCACGGAACAAATCACACCGAAGGATTATGCTGCCTTTGCAAACTACGTTGCCCAACAGCCCGCCATTCTCTCCACTGACTGGGCACCAAGAATAGGGCGCGCAGAACGTCTTGCATTCGAACAGGAGCTGCAGCGGGAGGATAATAGCAACCTCCGGATCCTCGAACGCAACTCCCAGGGACAACCCACGCCTGCCGCCCAGCGCGATGAGTACTTTCCTGTCGCACTTAGCGAACCGGCCGCTGAAAATGCCATGATCCTTGGCTTCGACCACAACTCGCAAGTTGAACGAAGAAGAGCCATGGCGCAGGCTCGTGACAGCGCCAAAATCACACTCACTTCACTCACGCCACTGATGCGAACGAAGGAGCAGGCTCTCCTGGCCTTCACCCCCGTTTATCGTCCTGGATTCAATGCCGATGAGGCTTCAGTAGCGAATCGGCAGCAAGCGTTACGGGGCTTCTTTGTGGTGGTGTTTAGCCTCAAGGAACTTCTCACCCCCCTTGACAGCGATGCCATGGTTCACCAGCTCCTCTACCGAATTAGCGACATCACCCCTGAGGAAGGTATGCCCCAGAACTTGCTTGGCACCCTGCCGGCTGAGGCAAACCCCCACTGGAAACGTCGCATCCCCTTCGCCAACCGCATCTGGCAGCTGGAAATGGAAGCGAACAAAACCTTCTGGCAGCCCTGGACCAGCCTATCCTCCCGCCTCTATCTGCTTCTCTCGGTGGTTGGCGCCTTCCTCATCAGCCTGGCCTCACTAAGCGCTGCAGGACGCAATGCGGCCACCGCCGGAGAGGTGATCGAACGCACCGCTGAACTCGCACTTGAGCTTCATGCCCGTCAGGCAGCAGAAGAGGAAATTCGCCGGCTCAACCTCGATCTCGAAGCCAAGGTGGAGGAAAGGACCCGTGCACTGGAAGCCTTGCATCTCAAGGAAGAACAGCTCAGCGCTATCGTTGGCAATCTGCCCTACGGCCTCGTCACCATCGACGCTCGGGGCATTGTTCACAGTGCCAACCCGGCCATCGAACAGGTACTTGGTTATCGGCCTGCGGAGCTGATCGGTAACAACGTTTCACTCCTTATGCCCGAACCCCATCGCAGTCTGCACGTCAGCTACATACAGCGGTATTTGGAAACCGGTGAGACGCGCATTATTGACAATGGCCGTGAGGTGCAAGGCCAGCACAAGGACGGCCGGCTGATTCCGCTTGAACTGGCCGTAACCGAATACCGGGTTCACGGTGAGCGCTACTTTATCGGCAGTATCTGGGATATCAGCGAACGCCAGCAGTTCATTGAAGAGCTCACGCGCGCCCGTCTCGATGCCGAACAGGCAAGTCGCGCCAAATCATCCTTCCTTGCGGTGATGAGCCATGAAATCCGCACTCCCATGAACGGCGTCATCGGCCTGGTGGATGTGCTGGCCCACAGTCGTCTTTCCGACTACCAGGCTGAACTCATCGGCACCATCCGCGAATCAGCCACCACCCTGCTGGGTATCATTGACGACATTCTCGATTTCTCCAAGATCGATGCCGGGCGCATGTCCCTGGAACACAATCCTGTCTGCCTTGCCGATATCGTTGAAGGACTCTGCTCCTCACTCCAGCCGGATGCGGCCAGCAAGGGCGTTGCCATCTCACTGTTCGTCTCGCCGAAGATCCCGCCACAGCTCCTGTCGGACAGCGTACGCCTGCGCCAGGCCTTGGGTAATCTTATTGGCAATGCAATCAAATTCTCCGCCAATCAAACCCGTCGCAAGGGACTCGTCTCGATTCGTGTCACCCCCATTGAGAGCAACCCACTACGTGTTGCCTTTGAGATCATCGACAACGGTATCGGCATGAGCCAGTCGACACTGAACCAGCTCTTTACCCCCTTTACCCAGGCCGAGGCCTCCACCACGCGGCGCTTTGGCGGCACCGGCCTGGGTCTTGCTATCACCCACCGCCTGGTGGGATTGATGCAAGGCGAAATTACCGTCAGCAGCAGGCCTGGTGCCGGCAGTCGCTTTACCATCACCCTGCCGTTCGAAACCTCGACCGAACAACCTGCAGCAGGCGAGCCGGAGCTAGCGGGCGTTCGCTGCATCGTGCTGAAAAGTGCTGAACTCAACGACACCGACCTTCTTGCCTACCTTGAGCACGCCGGGGCTGAGGTCATACTGGCGGAAGATATACAAACGGCAGTGCAGCTTTCAGCACCGCTGAGCAAGCCTGTCGTGGCTATCCAGGATGCAGAACAGCAACGCCCCTCTGTGGCACCGGAGCTGGCTGCCATCAAGGGACTGCGCCATTTGCAATTGACCCGTGGACGTCGTCAACGTGCACGCCTTGAAGCCCTGGATGTCGTCAGCCTCGACTATCCGTTTGTGCGGCGACAGTCCCTGTTCCATGCCGTCGCGCTGGCGGCGGGTCGCGCCAGCCCCAAACACTTCCATGAGAGTCCGCTACCCGAAGTGACGGAGTTTTCGCCACCGCCGACTATCGATGAAGCACGGGCCCAGGACAGGCTGATCCTCGTGGCGGAGGATGATGCCCTCAATCAACGGGTTATCCTGCAACAACTCGCATTGCTTGGCTATGCCGCAGAGGTTGCCGCAAACGGCACAGATGCCTTGCGGTTATGGCGAAAGGGCAGTTATGCCCTGGTTCTTACCGATCTGCAAATGCCCGACATGGACGGCTATACCCTGGCCCGCACCATTCGCCAGGAAGAGAAAAACCATCCGCGCATCCCCATTCTGGCCCTCACTGCCAATGCACTGCGTGAAGAGGAGGAACAAACCAAATCGGCAGGAATGGACGCCTATCTGACCAAACCGCTGCAATTGCGCCAGCTCCGTGAGGTGCTGGAGAACTGGCTGCCGAAGCCGGACAACAGCCACGCCATCCCACCCGTAGCAACACCATCGAATCGCAATGGCTTTTCTGTGGACGTCGGGATCCTTCGGGACATGGTTGGGGATGATGATGATACGGTACTGGGGCTGCTGTCCGACTATCTTGAGTCGCTCAACCACCTTACGCAGGAACTGCACACTGTTTATGGCAAACACGATATTCGCCAGGTTTGCGCCATCACCCACAAACTCAAGTCCTCCTCCAGAGTGGTGGGGGCTCTGGCGCTAGGTGACCTGTGCGCGGAGATCGAGCGCGCCGCCAAGGCAGAAGACATATCGGCGATTGATGCTGTGATGCCGCAGTTCGAAGCCGCCGTCACCGCGGCAAAGGCTGAAATCAAAAAGCTGATCGAAATGGCTTGAAACGCCAAAGCACAGAGTGCCGTGTTTAGGGGCGGGAGTGCTGTTCCTTTTGTCGTTGCAGGGCACTTAATGCCACCACATCCATCAATTCTTCCGAGAGGAGGTCAAGAATGTCATCGACGGTGAGAATCCCTGCCAGGGCACCGTTTGCATCGACGACGGGCATCCGCCGCAGGCCCTTGCTCCGCATCCGATGAAGCGTCTCAAGGATATCATCCCCTTCATCTGCCGTTTCCAGTGGTTGCACCATAAAATCCATGACAGATACGCTCCCTGCATCGACTCCCTGGGCGAGCACCTCCATGACCAGATCCCGGTCTGTCACGATACCGAGCGGAATATTCCTTTCTCCCTGGTGCTCCACCACCACGAGATCACCGACATGAAACTCCCGCATCAACCGCGCCGCTTCACCTGCGTCGGCCTGTTGACCCACCACGACCACTTTGCGGTTACACACTTCACCGACCGACATCGCTGGTTCCCCTTTACGCCCGCTTCACACCTAGTTAGGTCACTGCGCCGTAATGCCGATGGATATTGTGGATATCCACCTCGGACTCGGTACTGCTGTAAATCCGCCACTGACCCGGAGCTGGCTCCTCTTTCAGTCTCGCCACAATGGTCTCAAAGGAGTGATCATCAAGATAAGCGCGGGTGAAAAGCTTCCATTGGTCACGGTTAACAAAGGCATCGAACTCAGACGCCCATTCATAGCCCTGCTGCTGAATATAGGTTTCTTTCCCAAAATCCAGTAGGTGTCCCATACGCCCTCCATCATCAAGTTACCGCATCAGACCCACAACCCTGGGCCAACTCAATTAACAATACGACAGCGTGCGATCAGTCAAAATATAGACTAATCATCGCAGGCGTTAAGGCAACTGGCATGCCCGGTCGTAGAAAAACCGGCTGACGCCGGTTCCGGTACTTAGGGGGACAGTGGCGGGTGCTGAGCCGAACCGCCACCGGGATGCGGGAGTAAATCGTTGTCTTGGGTATGACACTAGTCAGGCGTTGAATTCGGGCCACCCTGGTCCTTCATCAACAGATACACACCCGCCACCACCAGTAGGGACCAGATTACAATTGCGCCTTTTCCCAGCATTTCCCATGCGCTTCCCATGAAGAGCACCAGCACGAGGGCAACTGCCAGAATGGCGTTACCCAGCCAAAAATTAAGTGATGGTTTATCGTTATCCATTTTGCAGCTCCCATTTAGCGCTTGCCCCAAACTGGGGTCGTTGTACTAAGTTCCGATCAGTGGCGATTAATGGATCATCCCCAGTACCCCAATGGCGATGAGATAAGCACCCACCACATAGCGCAGGAATTTCGGCACCACCAGCACCAGAATACCTGCAATTAACGAAATCAGCGGTACGATCTCGATATAAATCCTCATTACCATCACCCTTATAGCAGAAAGACATCCCGCGCAGTATAGCAATTCCGCAGATCAGCTCTCCTTGACACCGGTCGCAAACGGGTCCTGCCAGGACCTCACAACACATAGTTCACCACCGCCCAGTAATGACAGTAACCGCCCCCAAGCACCAGTACATGCCAAACGCCGTGTGCCCACTGATGGTATCTGCCCAGGGCGAAGAAAAAGACCCCGCTGGTGTAACAAATCCCGCCCGCCAGGAGCCAGAAATACCCCTGCTCCGGCAGCACGGCGAGCAAAGACTTAAGGGACCCCAGCACGAGCCAGCCCATCATCAGATAAATCACTACCGGCAAGATGCGCCGTCTATGGGCATCCGAAAGGGCTTCATGGGTCATGCCAACCAGGGCCAGCAGCCAGACTTCCCCGAACAGCAACCAGCCCTCAGCCGTGCCGTTCATTGTCACCAGTGTAAAAGGGGTATAGGTACCGGCAATGAGAAGATAGATCGTATAGTGATCCAGGCGCCGGTAGCGGGATCTCGACGGCTCATAAGTGCAGTGATACAGACTGGAGAAAAGGAACAGTGAAAACAGGGTCACCCCGTAAATAGCGACGCTCACAATCTTCCAGGGATCGGCTTGCGGTACCGACTTCAGCAGCAACACGGCGATTCCTGCCAGAGCAGCAAAGGCTCCGAGCAAATGCGAGTAGCAATTAAAGCGCTCACTGTCCGGGCATTTGAAATCAATCACTGGGAAATCAACCCAACTCAACGATCCTCTCAGTTATTCCTGCTGGTGCGGCCCTTCTCAAAACATAGCAGCCGTGGACACGTCGGTTTACTTGACCTTGGCGATATCGTGAGGACAATATTGATTCACACCATCTACTCACAACTGTCAGGAATCCGATGTCACTTCCTTCGCACTACCTCATTACCCCTACACCGGAGCATCCAACGGAATTTCTGGCTGCGTTGGAGCGGAGCCTGGACGCTGGGATACGACTTCTGCAGGTCAAAGGTAAAGGGATGGAGACGGAGGCATACGCCACGATAGCCCGGGAGGCCATCACTCTGGCACACCGATACGGCGCCCAGGTCCTGCTCACTCAGGCCGAGCTGGTTGCGCGGCTTGGTGCCGACGGTCTTCATCTGGACAGCAAGGCGCTCAAGGCCGTAACCCAACGACCACTGGCTACCGACTACCTGCTTGCAGTCTCGGGACACTCGCTGCAGGCGCTTCGACAGGGGGAAGCCATCGGAGCGGACTTTGGTGTCCTCTCGCCAATTCGCTATACCAGCGCCCACCCGGACATTGCGCCGATCGGTTGGGAGGGGCTTGCCGAAATCACCGCGCAGCTCACCCTGCCG
>JBFEWO010000176.1:0-4893 GCA_041546305.1 Thiohalomonadaceae bacterium
ATCCAGCAAGTCAGTCTTGGCGAGCGGCGCTTCAGTTTCTGTCATGGCGACACCATACATACCGAAAACGCCTACAAATATACCCACGATGGTTTCACCGCACTGGCAAAGTCCGCCGGCTTCGAACCGGTAGCGATGTGGATGGACGAGCGGGCGTATTTTAGTGTGCACTGCCTGCGGGTAGTTTGAGCGCTAAAACCTTATCGTCAGTCCCACGGATAATTGATCGATATCGGCCCCGCTGATATCCGAATAGCGGATAGCTTCCGCCCTAAGGCCGAGAGCATTGCGAGAGGGAAGATCGAAACCGAGTGCGACACCCAGGCTTTTTCCTCGGTCTTTTCCAACTCTACGAGCGAAGGCGTTGGCCTCTAACTGCCAGTCTAAAAACTCGGCGCGAATAAATGGCTGGAAATGAGGGTAAAGCGGCCACCTGTGTGTAAGGCCTAACCCCTTGGTGTCGAGGTTGAGTGTTACAGGAGAGGTGGTGGTGGCGGATGGTGAGGTGCTTGGGACGAAATCCTCATACCCGGTAATGAAAACATTGACACCCCATCTTGGCGTAAAGAAAAACACGCCATCCCAGCGGTAATATGAGGATTTGTCATAGCCGTCGATATTGCTGACCGAGGCCTTGCCGGAAGCGATGGAGAGTACCCCGAGATCGTCAGCAACCGCCTGAGAACCAAAGAGAAGTAGCAGGAGAAAGAGAAAGTGTTGTCGCAAGCGATCCATGCTGGGCTCCTACGGTGTCGTGGTAAAGGCAACGGTTCTTTGCTGGATACCCTGGAAAGTATTCAGTGATCCCAGGCCCAATTCTTGAGAGATGAGTCGCATTGGACCAAGCCGTTTCAGCGTAAATGCAGTAAGGCAGTCCCAATTAATAGGTGCACTTGGTGGAAAGTAATCGGCGGCACTTACCTGGGCTGTCCCGGTATCCGGTCCCAGGTCGATGGTAATGGGGGTGTAGCGAATCCCGAGGCAGACCACTTGACTCTCAAGCTGCATCGTTGCGGTGTTATCGGCATCCGTCCAGGAGAGGGTGATAGGATCCTGGAAGGTGCGAGAAAGGGAACTGTTGGCCGCTGGATTGAGTAGGGTAAAGGCCGGAGGTAACTCGACCCATGTCTCGCCGGTCACTCTTCCGTCGCCCCGCTCAAAGGATACATAGGAACGCACCGGAGACGTCAGGCCTGTTGTGTGGTCAATGGCAACGTACGTCGATGATGATCGCCATTCCATGATCTTCAATCGTGAAGATAGCGTTTGTGACGTAGTGAAAAGATCGCTGGACATGCTCAATAACTGAGACGTTGGTGTGCCCAGCGAAGCGTAGAATTTGTCGCCACCGGCAAGATAGAGCATTTGCCCGGTGAAGGGGTCGGGTTCCAACACCACTGTTGTTGTGACCTCACCCGTTTCATCTTCCACGGCAGTGAAGTTGGGGTAAAGGTCGTGGTCCGCGTATGTGTTTGATGGTGAGCCGGAAGGTTCGCAGCCTGCGGATAACAGCAGAAGCACGATGATGAGAATCCGTTTTGTTGTGGGTTCCATGACTTGTTCATCCTTTTCCCTGAAGGCGTTTGCACAGTAGCATGTGCAAAAAATGAGCACAATCGGTCCTATTGCATCGCTTGACTATTTCGAACTGTGCTGCATAAAACCCGGGGCTGTTATTGCCGGGGTACGGAAGCCGTAAGGTCGGGTTAGGCGAAACCGTAACCCGACAACAGGAAATCGAAAAAAGCGCCCTTGTCGGATTACGCTTCGCTAATCCGACCTACAAATACATGGGGCAGGGTGCGTCGAGCTGTTTATTGCCCCGGAAAGCCCAGCGCCGTCTTCACCTGCTCGGCAATCGTAATCAACCGCACCAACGCACGCCGTTGCACCTGCGCCAGCACCTCCACGGTATCGCGACCGCGATCGAAAATCCCTTCCGCGGACTCTTCGGTGAGGGCATTTTGCAGCACATATTTCATCAGCTGATCGCTTTTGCGATCGGCAAACGGATAGGGCGCATTTTTCAGCGCAAAACCAATGGCCCGGGTGAAGTGCTGAACATCCTCGGCTTGCGTTTCGATATGGTCATTGAGTTTGGTGTTGCGTCCGGAGCTGCGCAGGCTGAGCAGCGTTTCCAGCAACAGGGTTTGCAGTTTCAGTTCACGCAGCTGGGTCTGGGCGTTCTCGATCACTTCGAGCGTGGCCAGCAGCAGCTGCACTTCCTGTTTGAGGGCCGCCGCACCGGGCAGTTTGTCTCCAGCGTGATGCAACGCCGCCAGCACCACACTCAGGCGCAAGGCGTAGGCCTTGAGGTGTTGCTCCAGACCATGCAGTGCCTGCTGGTGAACCCGCTCACTGTCGCGGGCATTTTGGTGCACCGCATCCATCTCGCTGTTGTTGAGCTTTGATTCGCCCCACTGGTGCCACACCCCTGCAAGGTGGATCGCCTCCCGCGTGCTGGTCGCGACCAGCACACTCTCGGCCTTCGCAAAGTGCGCTTTGGCTGCCTTGGCCTGTTCATATTCGCTCTGACAACGCGCGACGCCGAGGGCCCAGGCCTGCTTTGCCTCCGCCAGGGCGCGAATATCGCGCACGCGCGAGCTCAATTTGAGCGGCAGGAAGTCTACATAGAGCTGGTGAAAATAGCTGTCGAGTCGCTGCTGTTGCATCGCTTCCAGGCTTTGCTTGCCGCTCACCTGTTGCAACTGGAAGGGGCTGACCGGCAGCCGCAGACGGTGGTGGTAATAGCGCAGCGTCATGGTGCGGGTCAGCTTGCTGTAATGGTGGAACAGCACCGCCGCCGGCGAGAGGCAGGAATCGCCGGGAGTGACGGCCGTGTTGCCCAAAGGCTGCAAGCGCTGCTGTTCGCTGGGCAGGATATTGCCCGTGGTTGCCTTTTGCTGCTCCTCGAGGAGTCGCAGTTTTTGCGGTGTATAGACCGGGAGTTGGCGACTGCGCATGACCATCAGCTGCACCAGGTTGCCGGGCAGCGTTCCCTTGCTGCGCCATTGGGTCTCCAGGTTGCTGAGCAGGTTATCGCCGACAAAAGCGAGCAGGTTGACCTGATCGACCAGGCGAATAAATCCTTCCGAACCGCTAAAGGCCAGCGCCAGCCTATCTGCATCCGCCGCCAGGCGATGCACCACGCGCCGGTCGAGGGCGCGGCTCAGGCGCAGCCGCCAGCCCACCATGTGGCGCGAGGGCCCCAGCAACAGCTGCAAAACGCGGTACAGGCCATCGCCCAGTCGTGTTTCCTCATGCCACCGCTTGAGGGTGCGATCAACGATATCCTCGCCGTCGACAGTCCGCTGCAGCCACTCATGCCCGTGCAACATAATGGCGGCAGCGCGAGGAAACGTTTTGTTGCGGTACGGGCTGAGGTGGCGGGCCAGCAGCGCCGTCAGCTGGCTACAGTTCAGCCCGGCGATCAGCGGCACGCCCAGGGTCAGGACCGTGCGGTTCTCCACCCATCCCTGCGGTCCGTGCTGGTAAGCGACGCGGATCGTCGCGTCCTCCAACAGCCGAATTTCGGCCGGCATCGGCGCGCCGATGCGCTCACACACCTTCTCGACAAAGGCGTACAGGTCCGGCTCCTGATCCTCGCCAAGCGGGACGCCGCCCTGCTCGAGGTGAAACAGTGCCACCAGCGGTTTGAGCAGAAACAGCAGCAACAGGCCGGCAAGCAGAAGGACAGCCAGCTGTGCGATGACGAGCAGCGGCGAGGTGAGATATTGCCCGAGCACATCGGTGCCCATTGAAGGGAAAATAAGCACGCCAAGCAGCCCGAGGATCAGCGCAAGATGGAGCAGATTAAACAGCAGCTCCCGCGTCGCCCCCAGCAACAGCAACGGCTTGAGCAGAAACCCGGAACGCAAGGGGACGAACGGCCTTGTTGCCGAGGCCGGCGGGGCACTGGCGGTGGCGCGGGGTGAGGCGGCCGCCTTGGGTGCAGGCGCCGGTTTCTTGGAAGCAGGGGGGGATTTTTTGGCGGCAGGCGAGGCAGGCTTTTTCTTTGCCGGCGCGGCTGCGCCCTGTGGTTCAATGGTGGCAATCGCCCCGGTGGCGGCCAGCTGAAGTACCACGCGCTTGGCCTCGTCCAAAGAAGCGGTCTGTTTCAACACCGCCCGGCCCGCCGCAAACAATTGCTCGACCTTCTCCAGCGGCAGCTGCAGGCGTTTGGCGAGATTGCGCTTCACCTGCTCGGCAGTACAGCCCTTGCGCAGGCGGCCGCTGAAGACAACCTGGTAACGAGCTGAGGAGTTACGAACAGCGCTGTTCATGCATGGGCTCAGGTGGGGGGAGTGGCCGGTATTGTTATTGGTTCAAGGCTAGCGAAAGGGCGAAGACCGGGCTCCCAAACCGGTCACATTCTGTGACATCGGACCCATTTATCCCTACGCCCGCGACAGGCGAACACACCGCCAAACCCATGCTAGAATGGCCGGCTTACTCTATAGATAGTGGTAGGTCGGATTAGCGCAGCGTCATCCGACCGCGCAGTTTGGCCCCCCACCCTGCGCCGATCCCACTTTCCCGGACAATGAAGAAATGGCAGAACGCATGACCCAGCACTACACCGGCGCCAACAGCGCCAAACTCGTTGAAGCCCTGCAACAGCGCATCCTGTTCCTGGACGGCGCTACCGGCACCATGATCCAGAGCTACAAGCTCGAGGAGGCGGACTATCGCGGTGAGCGCTTCGCCGACTGGCCGAGTGACCTGAAGGGCAACAACGACCTGCTGGTGCTGACCCAGCCCGACATCGTCAAGGCGATCCACAAGGCCTACCTCGATGCCGGCGCCGACATTATCGAAACCAACTCCTTCAACGCCAATGCCGTGTCGATGAAGAACTACGGCATGACCGATCTGGTGCACGAAATGAACCGC
>JBFEWO010000081.1:0-12406 GCA_041546305.1 Thiohalomonadaceae bacterium
CAATGAAAATACAAATGGCCTAATTCGCCAGTACCTACCTAAAGGGACCAGCATGCGCTCTCTTACTCAATACCAATGCAATGCTATTGCCAAACAACTTAACACCAGACCGAGAAAGCGTCTTGGCTTCAAAACACCTGAGGAGGTCTATTTATGAGAACCCATCAGCGTTGCACTTCAAACTTGATACTAGGACTTTCGATTTCATAGGCCAACAGTTCTTTTTATGGATTCCCATTCCTCTGTCAGGCTTGCGTTTAATTTATGAAAAACTCTGCTAGATAGTTTGATAGATGCAGACGATTTTGCACATTCATATTCCGCAAATTCATCTAGAAGGATGGCAGACTCATTAACATTAAATGGCCCGCTCTGATTTAGATGAAGCGAATATAAAGAACTATAAACCCGCTCATTCTTCATTCTCAAAAGTTCCAGCTTCACCCAACCTAAAAGAACACCTCCGGAAAAAAATATCTGGGTGAGAGCCAAGATGACTCCCAAATCCGACTCACGGTTCAGAAGTGAACATAGTAGAAGCACTGAGTAAAAAGCTACCTTTATTCTCTCTGACTTTAACATTGCTGCGCATAAACTTTTCCCAAAGAAAGAGTTTTCCATAAGGTTTGAAGCTAATCTCTCCAAGCCAACTTCTCTTTCATTATTATAGTAATTATTGGTCTGAGAGTGCGTCAAAGGAACCCCCATTGAATTGGATAGCAGCTGTTTTCTTCTTTCCCTTTCTGCTCTTGGTAAGAAATAGAATGAGCTAATACTCTGAGAAATTGAATGCAGGACAACCATTAGTACGAAAATTATAGACGCATATTGAAACGTGCTTTCGCCAACCCTTCCGCTAAGCAATGGAATTGCTATAGCAAACAACGCAGAAATATAAAAAAGAACTCCACTCAAGGAATTAAGGTCTTCTACTGGTTTAAAATATTTCTCAACTTGATCTATTCTTCTAGACATCAGTAGACATTCCTAATTTGAGTAATAGTAACTAGGAAAATTATAGGCAAATACCTTGTCCCACCATTCAAATGCCTCTCGCACGTCCCCAGAACTATCAGAGTCCCTTGCTTTCTGTGATCTGGTGGCTGCAGTATTTAGCTTTGATAAGGCTGTGATTTTTGTGGCATCTGAAGAACACGGATATATTAGGCCTGAAACCCCTTCTGGGTCCTGAATTGCAGCTAGGTTAGAGCTTTTCAATTTTTGAAAAATCGAATTCAAGTCTATGTCATAAATTATTGAACTTTCAGCTTCCATCAATTTAGTTACTCTTAGCTCTAAGTAAAATGATGATATGGGAACTTCACAGTAATATTTCCACGCCTTCACAAATCGGATGAGAGGCTTTAATTTCTTACCCAAGCGATTGTTATGATAAGTAACGTAAGCATTGTGTGTGGATGGGCTAGACCTCATCCAGCCTCCATTGCCATCTGGGATATCGTATATATTCTTATCTTTATTAGTTTTTCCTGTGTAATAAGCCGGTATCACTTCAGCAGTATCCCAATCACCAGAACCAAAGTCCAAAACAACTGCTGGCGAATCAACATAGACACGTGTGCTTTTAAAACGATCTTGTAAGCACTCTTTAATCTCTCGTAGGCTAGTTGCTGAATTTAGCTTTAACTTATTAGTTGGTATCGAAGCAAAAAAATCTACATCACTCAAATTAGATACATTAGTCCCATTGTTTGCTGATCCGGAATAGAACAATTGGTTCAAATCATAATAAGCTTCAAGTCTTGATGTGATTGATGACTTGTGTGAAGCAGCTTTTCCTGATTGATAACCACTAGGTGTTATTTTTGTATGGAAGGCCTTAAATCCCTGTTCAACAGTACGCGTAGGCATCTACTACAGTTCCTTACTAAGTTCAAATTGTCTCATATTGGCTTGGAGTGCTAACAGTTACTATACGGACACCTTCGTGTCCGTATATCAATATAACGGGATTCTAATACATGAGTGTAACTGATTGTTTTGGTAGGCATTAGACGAATCCTTGTCTCATTATCAATATCAGCAAATCGGGACCCCGATTTACACTTTGTTTCAGTATACCCAAATCGCTTAAGGGGTAAAGATTCCACTAACGTCCCCTATGAGGGTGATGGCGGTAGTAATCAGTGATGGCTTGGGAAGTCCCCTCCTGGCCGACATCAGTCCAAATCATCCCCCCTCCCCAACTGACACTCGCCTGCGACTCCTAAGTGACCATGCGGACCACAGAGAGTGTCATCGAAATCGTCTGCTATACGCCCAGGATTCAGCACTCAGTTAACGGGTATACCGAGTTTACCAATAGCTCGTATTGGCATTGGCCACCCAGCCACCCATTCGACAGCTCCAGTTACTCCTAATCGCAGCGCTTTCGACTTTTGTTCGTATTTGCTTGGTTTATAAGAACCTTTAATATTGCGGCTATATTCGTTCCATCAGCCACCTGGTTACCTTGGTTGCAATTGCACGCGGCACAACCCTGGTCATAAATACCAAAATGTTGTTTCGAAAGCCTGGGACGACCATCATTTTTCGCTTCTTCAGCGCATTGTATCCAATTGCTGCGACTTCCTGTGCATCCATTAGCTTTATCGGTTTGCCACTTGCCAGCCTTACATTGTCCATGTCGGCACGGCCGAAAAAGGCGCTTCTTGTAGGGCCTGGGCAAAGGCAGGTCACATGCACATCAGATCCCTGGAACTCGTTGGAAAGCGCGAGCGAAAAACTCAGGATGTAAGCACGTGTCGCAAAATGGACGGACACCAGAGGTCCGGGCACGAGTCCGGCAATTGAAGCCATGTTGAGCATCATATTCTCCCTCTGCCGAGATCGCTGCCTAAGAAACAGCTTCGTCAATTGTGTTACAGCGACGACATGCAGGCGAATCATCTGGAGCTCTTTTTCTAGGTCGGTATCCTCGAATTTCCCGTAGACGTTGAAGCCCGCATCATTCACGAGTACGTTCAGGATGATTCCTTCGTGTTTCAGGATTTCGAATATTTCTGAAGGGGCTTCAGGATTGGCGAGATCCCTGGCAATGAATATTACTTTGATCGAATACCTGGCTTCGAGCTCATTCTGTATTTCCCGAAGCCGGTCTTCGTTTCTCGCGGTAATGACCAGATTTACACCATCCCGAGCAAGTTCATGTGCAAACGCGTTACCGATGCCACTCGTGGCCCCGGTTATAAGCGCGAAACGGTTTTCTGAGGGATCTACTGCATTCTGCTCAAGAAGCTGCTGATTCATGAGTGTTTTGGCTCTGATGAATTGCACAAGTTCAAGGGGGCAGTACCTGCTACGCTTGCCGATATGGTGTAAAAGTTTTGCCCAAGCGCATTAATCCCGTGTCAGAAAACGCCGAAAAAGAGCCTGAAGCAGAACCATCTAACCGCCGTGCCCCTTGAGCGTTTTCAGACCTGGGCCGCTGCCATGCTTCTCCGGAAACGCAGCAAAGCCGCGAGGAAAAGCGCAATCCCGATCCCTGCCATCATTAGAATCTCAAACCACACGTCGGCCAGTGTTGCGCCCCGAAAAATAACGGCCTGGACAAAGCTGACGAAATGCCTCGATGGTGCGATAAACATAATCGTCTGAAGTGCTTCGGGCTGCGATTCCAATGGGGTGCTGTTGCCCGAGAGCATGTTCATGGGCACCACCACCATCATGGCCACCAGCCCGAGCTGGGGCATTGACCGCACGAGCGTGGCGAGAAAGATCCCGATCGCGGTGGCGGAGAACAGGTAGGTGAGCACGCCGCCGAGCAGAAGCATAAGCGATCCGGCGATGGTGAGACCGAGTACCCCCTTGAGCACTAGCAACAGCGAAGTGGAAATCACAACAGTGATAACCAGAGCATTCGCCCATATTTTCCCTGCCATGAGCTCGAAGGAGCTTATGGGCATGGCTAGAGCGTGCTGAACGGTCCCACGCTCACGCTCGCGCACAACCGCAGCGCCGGTGAGAATCACCGTAAACAGGGTCACGTGGCCAATCATCGCTACGAGCCCCTGGAATCCGCCGGGTGCGAGATTGGGGTTGTACTTCGTCCTAACCACAAGATTTGCTGACAAGGCCTCTTGTCGGCGGCTCTTGTTCAGAAATTCCGTGACCTGACCGTTGACGATACTCTGCACATAGCGGGCGCCGATTCCCGCCTGCTTCATGCGTGTTGCATCAATAAGCAGTTGCAGACTCGGCGTGTCCTCGGCGTATACGTCCCGCTCAAAATTCACCGGGATGACCAGCACGAACGTGATCTCTCCTTGGTCCATCAACGATTCCACGGCTGCTTCGGATATTTTCCGGGGCGGGAGAAAGTACGGCTCATAAAAAGAGGCCGCCAGACGCTTCGACAGCGACGAGTTGTCCTCGTCCACGATTGCGATTGGGGCGTTATGAAGCGATGCCTCCCCAGCGCCTTTACCCGGAGTGATCACGCCGACAGTAAAGGCCCAAGCCATGATAAGCATAAGTACGGGATCTCGCAGGATACTGTGCAGCTCCTTGAGTCCGAGATCAAAGATGTTTCTCAGCCGGCGCACTTTTCATGCCTCCTGCCTGCGCAGTAACAAGACTCCAATCAGTGTTAACAGGGGCGCCATGATCAGCAACACCCGAATGAAAGGGAGGAGCCCTTCGAAACCGAGGCCCTTGGAGAAGGCCGCTACGCTGGCTTCAATAAAGTAGGTTGCCGGGTAATTTTCCCCGATGACCCGGGCACCACCTGTCAACGAGGAAACTGGGTCAATAAGGCCGGCGAAGTTGGTGGTCGGCAGGTAAGTTATAATCGCTGCGGCAAAAAGCGCCGCGATCTGGGAAGTGGTGAATGATGAAACCAGTATCCCGATGCCGGTGGCGGCGCTTACGTACAGGAGTGCGGTGACGGTCAGGGCGAAAAAGCTCCCCTTCAGTGGCACGGCAAAGAGCGTTACCGCCATCAGCACGAGCAGCCCATAGATGACCAACCCAAGAAGGATGTAGGGCAGTTGCTTGCCGAGCAGGAACTCAAGTCGCGTGACCGGGGTAGCGTAGAAATTAACGATTGACCCCAGTTCCTTTTCGCGCACCACGGCCACCGCTGTGAGCATGGCGGGAATCACAATCAGCAAAAAACCGATCAGCCCGGGCACCATGGCCACCGCGCTTTTGAAATCCTGGTTGTAGAGAAACCGCGGTTGCACATCTGCCGGCAGCCCTGGGTAGGTGCCGCTCTCGAGCCCCAGCTGCTCAAGATAGTGACGGTGCAGACCTTGAACGTATCCCTTGACCGTCTCGGCATTAAAGGGATTGGAGCCGTCTATCCAGGCAGCCACCTCGGGGCCGGTGCCGCGCTGCACGCCTTGGCCAAAGCCGGGTGGGATCTCGATAGCGAGGTCCAGCTCGCCCTCGCGCATTCGCCGGTCCAACGCCTTGAGATCATGCAGGGGCGCACGTTCATGGAAGTAACCCGAACTGGCGATGTTGTCGATGTACTCGCGGCTTTCGGGGGTTCTGTCACGGTCCAGAACCGCAAAAGGCAGGTTCTCCACGTCGAGACTGATGCCATAACCGAAGGCCACCATCAAAAGGGGTGTACCAATCAGCGCAAACAGTAGCCGAACCGGGTCCCGGAGCAACTCCAGGGCCTCACACCGGCAGTAGGCATACATGCGGCGAATATCGAAACTGCTGGGCGCCGCCGGGTCTGCTTGTCCCGACGGCATAGGGGTGGTCGCATCGGCGAGTGACTTGGGCCCCGGCCCCTGGCCCGGATTTGCCGGGGCCACCTGTTCGAGGTGTTGAATGAATGCCTCTTCCAGGGTGGCCGCATTGCACTGGGCGATCAGCTGGTTCGGCGCGCCGATTGCGAGGACGCGCCCTGCGTGCATCAGGGAAATACGATCGCAGCGGGCGGCCTCGTCCATGAAGTGGGTGGAGAGAAAGATGGTCACACCATCATTCCTGGAAAGTTCGATCAGCAGCTCCCAGAAGCTGTCGCGGGCCACCGGGTCGACCCCAGAGGTTGGCTCATCGAGAATGAGGATCTCCGGGCGGTGGATCACCGCCACCGCAAGGGACAGACGCTGGCGGATGCCCATGGGTATCGAATCGGGCAGGGCGTCCAGGTACGGGTATAGCCCGAAACGGTGGACAAGCGCCTCCATGCGCGGGCTGATCTGCTCAGCCGGAAGGTGAAACAGCCGGGCGTGCAGGCGCAGGTTCTGCCGCACCGTCAGCTCGCGATACAGGGAAAAGGACTGTGACATGAAGCCGATATGCCGCCGGGTCTCGATGTCGTGAGCATCCACCGGCGTGCCGAAGAGCCAGCCCTCCCCCTCTGTCGGGGCCAGCAGGCCGGTAAGCATCTTCATCGTCGTGGTCTTGCCGCAGCCGTTGGAACCCAGAAATCCGAAGATCTCCCCGCGCTCGATGCTGAACGAAACATGGTCGACTGCCGTGAAGGTTCCGAAGCGGCGGGTAAGCCCTTGCGCCTCGATGGCCGGCGATGCCTCGGCCTGGCGTACGCGGGGGGGCACGGAAATTTCATTGTGCCCCCGGCGCCGCTCCTCGGGAAGCAGTCGGATGAAGGCGCTCCCTACATTTTCGGCCCCGGTCCGGGCCATCAGCTCTTCCACGCTGCCCTCGGCGAGGATCTTGCCCATATCCATGGCGATCACGTGTTCCAGATGCAGCACTTCGTCCATGTCCGCGGTGGCCACGAGCACGCTGATCCCCTGCCGAGCGGCCCGGATTCGGGCAATGAGTTCCCAGAACTGACGACGGGAGAGAGGATCTAACCCGGTGGTGGGTTCATCAAGGATGAGCAAATCCGGCTCGTGGATCAACGCGCAGCACAGGCCAAGCTTCTGCTTCATGCCGCCGGAGAGTTTGCCCGCTGGCCGGTGGCGAAAGGGTGCCAGTCCGGTGCTTTCGAGAAGCCGCGCCGTGCGCCGCTGCCGCTCCCCGTGGCGCTGCCCGAATAGGCGCCCGAAAAAATCGACGTTCTCTAAAACCGAAAGCGTGGGGTACAAGTTTCGCCCGAGCCCCTGGGGCATGTAGGCCACCCGCGAGCAGACGCTGGTGCGGTAACGGCTGTCGCTCATGTCGCCGCCGAGCACCCGCACGGTGCCCGCCTGGAGCTTTCGCGAACCGGCAATCAGGGAAAGCAATGTGGATTTGCCCGCACCATCCGGTCCCACCAGTCCAGTCAGGCTTCCGGCCGGAATGCCAAGAGCAATGTCTGACAGGGCCGCCGTGCCCCCGAAACGGTGGGTTACTCCGGTTGTCACCACGACCCCGCTCATGGCGAGGATGCTTTCCTGATCGGTGTTGGTTTCAGGCGATCCGGCCACGCTGTGTCGGGCTCCAGTCGCACATAAACCGTTCCCGGCAGTCCGGTGCTTATGGTGCCGAATTGCGCCAGCAGAAGTTGCGGATCCAGCCGCACCTTCATCCGGAACATGAGCTTATCCCGCTCGCTCAGGGTCTCCACCTCTTTCGGTGTGAACTGGGCCTCGGGAGAGATAAACGACACCTGGGCGGGCAAAATTACTTCCGGCCTGGCATCCAGGGTGATCCGTGCCTCCGAGCCAATCGTCACTCGCCCGGCGTGCGCCGTGGGCAGGAACACGATCATATAGATATCGCTGATATCGATGAGCGTAAGGACCTTCCCACCCACCGGCAGTACTTCACCAGGCTCGGCCAGACGATAAAGAACCCGGCCGCTGGTGGGCGCCTTAAGGATTGTGTCGTCAAAATCACTCTGGATGGACTCTATCGCCGCCTCAGCCGCCTTTATGGCCGCCTCGGCCTGCCTGACCGACGCCTGCGCCGCATTCAGTCCGGCCCTTTCACTGTCGATTCGGGAGCGCGCCAGGTCCGCATCCTGTTCGGTGATCAACTTCTGATCGGCCAGGCGATCAGCCCGTTTGAATTCGGCGGCAGCAAAATCCACGGCGTACCGTTGCTGCAGCACTCTCGCCTCGGCTGCGCTTTTAGCCTGAACCGCTTCCTGGAACTTTGCCCGAGCCTCGCTCAGTTGTGCCTCGAGGTCGCGCACATCCATACGGGCGACTATCTGCCCTTTCTGGACGAGATCGCCCTCCTGTGCGCTGACCTCGCTCAACCGCCCCGCCCGCTTGACGGCCACGTTGACCTCCGTGGCCTCGAGGCGTCCGTTGGCCGAGGTGAAGCCCTCGGGCAACTCCGGCTGCCTAAGCCACCCAGCTGAAAGAGTAACGATGACGGCCAGGGCGATGGCAACGCCGGCAACAAACCCGATTTTCCTGGAACGTGTCATTCCCGCAGGACCTCTCCTCAGAGTCGCGTACGATTCTAAGATTAGCTCGCTCCAGGGATAGCGTCAGCCCCACCCATACCCGATGGTCCCTTCTATTCTCGCTGCAAACTTGGAAATTAATGTGGCCGTATCATCCCACACCAAACACATATGCTTTATCGCGGTCGAAGGTTGTGTTGAAACTAGGATGGGTCTTGTGCGAGGGACACAGGGGGGCGTTCGCTCACTCAAATACTCCTCGCCATTGGGTGGGTTTAGGACACACGCTTTACGGGAGGTTTACCAGGCCCATAGTGAACCTTTGAGTTTGTGGCAACGACAAACTCATCCATTGATATAAGTTAGAAATACACGACTTTCACAATGGGCGCACAAACAAAAAAAACTATAAAACCAACGATTACCCCCAACACAGATTTCCTGCTAAACCTGTTATTTGACAAGCAATTAAAGCCGTTCATAGACAAAACCAGGCATGCTTTGTAACAACCATGCAACCAGCATCCATCGTCGTGTAATATAGGCGTGAGGCTTCTTTCTCTTGATGGCTTGATATATTTGTCTTACAGCCTTATCAGGCTCTGCGGCCCAAAACATGCCATCCCCTTTGGCCATGGCTGTTTTTACGAAACCTGGCCGTATGTCCGTAATAGTAATTGGCAAGCATGAGTGTTTGACTTTATGCCGAAGCCCTTCCAGGTAATTGGATTGAAATGCCTTCGAGGCATTATAAGCAGGTGAAGCCCTACCACCACGCAATGCTGCAACCGAAGAGATCCCCACCAGATGCCCAGTTCCCTTTGCCATAAAATGGTGCATAGCAACATTAGCCAGACCTGCAAATCCATTAACGTTTGTTTTGATAGCTAAATCCTCTAAATTCCACCTAAGATCATTGTTAATCTCCCCCACCCCAGCACTAATCACAACAAGGTCAACACCTCCCATTTCATTAATAAGTGTCGCCAATGCCTCCATTGCCGAATCGACATCAATAACATCAGTTTCTTTCACAACGACCATGCCTCGACCTTCATCACGAAGCTCATTCAGCATTTGAACACGCCTGGCCATCGCACCAACCACATACCCTTGATTTACCAACAACTTAACTAGCTCCCTACCCATCCCAGAGCTTGCCCCTATTACAATTGCCTTTTTCACTTTTTTACTCTCTAGTCATGGGTAAAGCAGTACACACAAGTAGATTAAGCCACAAAACAATGCTTAGATATGACATTTACGCACACCAAAATTGAATGTTATCCGGCTATAACCAATCACCAAATAAAACAGCGCAACAGCCAAAAGTGAAACAGTAATAAGAATGGACTTTGCAGACGTTATGAATCCAAGCAGTGTCGCCACTTCATTATATTGATGCGGATAAGAATCAATAAGAAAAACGATTGTTCCATCCTCAATCAAATTCAGAGCCGCTGCCATTAAAGGCATCATGGCAAGGGTATGCAACAAAAGTTTACCACCACCTCTAAAAACAATCGAACCAGAATGCAACATCGCCGTTGTCATAAACACAAGGTAGATAGGGATCAGAACCAATAAATCAATAACAAGTATCCGATAGTAAATATCGACACCTCCCTGACCATAAGAAGAAATATACTCATAGGCGAGCCCAGCATCATAATATGGCAATACATTCAGGATGGTTTTGCCATTTGACACTTCCTGCAAAGCAGGTATAGAGAATGGTAGATCTGTATAATTCAGAAGAGCATATGAGCCAACAAATAGAACAAAAAGAACAGAAACCAACATTGGTTTCGCCAGAGACTGCATACTAGACAAGTAGAATTTCATATATCCTCCATGACATTTTGACCGCTAAATCACGTCTCACTAACACTTTAATTATGGCAAAATTCATTACTATCTTTGAGGCGCCACCCTGTTTCTGAACATGCCAGCAACAATTCTTATAACAGCATCACGTGGCAAAACACGAGGCAGTAATGAATTTATGTAATTAGTTCGCCCTTGTACGTAGCAGTTCTTCCCCTTTTCGAACGCCTTTAATCCATTTTCAGCAACCACTTCAGGAGTATCAAAAGGCATCCCTTCAGCATTTGCATTAGCTGTGGTCATGAAATTAGTTTCAGTATTTCCTGGGCACAGAGCCATAAACCGAACACCATCCTCCTTGTATTCACCCGCAAGCGCCTCCGTAAAGCTCAAAACAAAAGCTTTGGAAGCAGCGTAAACCGCTTGGTAAGGTATCGGCTGAAAGGCGGCCGTTGAGGATACATTAATCACCCCCCCGCTTTTACTTTTAAGCATTTCCGGCAAACACAAGTAGGTCAGCTTTACAAGCGCATTAATGTTAAGCGAAAGCATGCGCTCATAAGTTTCCAAACTTTCGTAATGAAAGTCTGTCCACTTACCAAATCCAGCATTGTTAAGCAGCAAATCCACAGATCGTTGATTTTCCTTTATTTTTTCAAAAATCTGCTGAGGGGCATCTGGTGCGGTAAGGTCTAAAGGAATAACACAGATATCACTTTTGTACTTTTCCCTAAGTTCATTGGCAAGCAGGTTCAGACGACCCTCTGATCTCGCGGTTATAATCAGATTGGCACCCCTTCTGGCCAGGCTGTGCGCCAATGCTTTACCAATACCGGATGATGCCCCAGTTACCAGAGTTGTGGTGCCTTTAAAAACATCTGCACTCATTGTGTAGCCTCTCGATTCCAAGTGAAACCAGAAGCGTAAACCCTCCCCTTAGGGGAAGAGTCAAGAGCTTTTGCTTGAGAGTCGGCTCAAATTCCTTTTCAGCTCTTCTTTGAGATCTACCAACTGTTGGTCGAGCAACATAATTTTGTCCATATCTTTGCGTAATGATTCCCGCTTGTCATCGATAAGCCGGTTCGCCATATCAATTGGAAACCCATTTCTCTCTGCCTTGACTGCAGTAATCTCTTTCAATTCAGCGAGACTGAAGCCGACCGTCTGAGCCCGACGGATCAACTTTATCACTGCTATATCTATCTCCGTATAGACACGATACTTACCCTTTCGGTTCGGCTTTGGGATCAAGCCAAGTGATTCATAAAGATGAATAGCTTTTCTACTTGCTCCTGTTAATTCAGAAACTTTTCCTATGTACATTCCTTACGCAGCTCCTTGCCTCAGCAATTACCCATTCAATAAACACTCAATATAGATAAAAACAACAATTGAAAACAGGATTTTAACGCACCACCAACCAATCTATTCTAACTATATCCGCATGCGTGATGCATGTTACTTATCACTTACCCTGGTATACCATCATTAGCGAAGCGCTATTTAAACGAGCGCACTTTCTCTTCCCTCGACATATTTCGGCAATTCATCATCCAGTTCTAACCAGTTTGCCTTTGAACCAACATAAATATGAGCATCGGGATTTTCCGGTATATCTGTATCCAAGGTACCTAGCGAAAACTCAACAAATTGATGATTATCGTTTGCAGGAGAAAATGTCAGGCTCGACCCACACACACCACAAAATTGCCGTGTAGTGCCATTGTCGGCGGTATAGCTCTTTAGGTGTTCTTGCCCGGTAAGCCACTGAAAGTCACTAACCTTGGCTTCGCCGAATGTAGAAAACGCCGCCCCATGAAATTTTCGACACATAGAGCAATGACAATTGGCCATTCGTGTTTCTATTTTTGTGACCTGATATGTAATAGCGCCGCACAGGCAAGAGCCGAAATAATGTTTCTGATGTGGTTCACTCATTGCGAATCCCCTCCCTTATTCCCTTTCTATATTCCCTACATTCCTAACGTCCAATCGATCCGCTCTCTTCAGAATAATCTCATACTGCCATCAAGGTCGTTATCAAGAAAGTTCCCTTATCCACTTATATCAACCCTACAGGCTTGGTAAGCACCCCTACCGTCACTTCATGAAACTGCTACCGTCCGACGAAACCGTAACAGTGCAACCGTGAAAAACGCCGTACCGATTCCGAGATTAACCAAGAGTTGCGGCCAGACGATGGAGAGCCCAGCACCGCGAAACAGGACGGCCTGAGCAAGGCTGACAAAATGTGTCGTCGGCGCCGCCAACATCACTGCCTGTACCGCCGGCGGC
>JBFEWO010000174.1:0-4977 GCA_041546305.1 Thiohalomonadaceae bacterium
AGTGGTGTAGCGACAACGTTCGAGAATAAGAACTTCCAGTGCATGGGCACCGTCATCAGCAGAGAGGCGATAACGGTCACCACCTGCCTCCATCTCGGGAAGCAGCTGCTGCATCAGCCTGTAGTTCTCCTCGAAAACCCACATTGGGCTGAGCGGTGAACTGTGTGTAATGGTGTGACTCATAACAACTACAGAGAAATGGTGATGGATCACTCTACCACATGTCAGCATCTGCCACAGGGTGAAATCGATTTTATGACTGAGTGGTCACATTAGCACAGAAGATCAGGGAAAGTAGGGATTTAACGAGGTAGTCATCAGACATAACCAACGACGCCTGTAGCCACACAAAGTACCAGTCAGCAAGGGGGTGTTCAATGAGCGAGGAAAAAAAGCTACGTTTGGGTTAGATGGCGCCCCGGAGAGGATTCGAACCTCTGGCCTTCCCCTTAGGAGGGGGACGCTCTATCCAGCTGAGCTACCGGGGCATATCGCTAATACACATATCTGTATCAGGCAGTGGATTCTAACACTGAGTGGAGTGAACGGCTAACCCCGGCGGCATTTCATGTCCAGTCAGCCAATTCATTGCGCGAGAACAAAAGAGTCAAATGACGTTCCCCAACCAACATAGAAACAACGAGCGTGTATGAATACATACGGCCACTCTCTTTCGACTGACGCCTCTTTGTTTCAATGGGTCGCCAGGAAGGTTTACTCGCCGCAAACAGCTCGCTATGTGGACCAGCCTTTGGCAGTCCCGAATCCCTGTGTGCTTTTGCCAAAACGGTTTATTTAAATTGGCCGAATCCTACCGGCCATTAAACGAAAAAGGCCCCTGCTTTCGCAGAGGCCTTTTCTCTTGTATGGCGCGCCCGGAAGGATTCGAACCTCCGACCGCCTGGTTCGTAGCCAGGTACTCTATCCAGCTGAGCTACGGGCGCGTAAGGCGGTGCATTATCTAGAAGCATCCTGTAACTGTCAAGCAACTTTCCTGAGATTTCGTTACAAAAAAGTCACGCTTGTTTCATGCTTCGTTTCACTTCATTGCCATGAAGTGCTCGAACCGGATGTCCGGATTCACTCGAGTCAGACCTTCAGGACTTTAACTGGCTTTCGAGAAATCCGCCGGTTCAGCTTTATGGCGGAGAGCGAGGGATTCGAACCCTCGATAGAGTTTCCCCTATACACCCTTAGCAGGGGTGCGCCTTCAGCCTCTCGGCCAGCTCTCCTTCAAACTACGGGCGCAAGGATACCTGCGCCGACGCCGAAGGTAAAGGGCAAATTATTAGAAATTACCCGTGTTATCGTCTTTCTCGCGCTGGATACGCTCGTAGATTTCTTCGCGATGTACGGATACGTCTTTTGGAGCATTTACACCGATGCGCACCTGGTTTCCCTTGATGCCCAATACGGTTACAGTTACTTCATCACCAATTACGAGGGTCTCGCCCACGCGTCGTGTCAAAATCAGCATTTTTTTACTCCTAGTTCAATCCTTATCCGCTAGCAGCAACACAAGTAACAACCAGTTACCGGGTAAGCCTAGCAGGTTACCCACAAGTTTCGACAATATCGCTGCCATTCCTGTGGAAAATACGTTGGGTTATATGGTTGAAAAATCAACCACGACAATCTCAATTGGTGGCAGGCACCCCTTCATCCAAATTGAAGGCTGAATGCAAAGCACGTACGCCCAGCTCCAGATACTTCTCATCCACTACCACCGAGATCTTGATCTCTGAGGTGGAGATCATACGGATGTTGATCCCCTCCTTGGCCAAGGCCTCGAACATGGTGCTGGCAATTCCTGCATGGGAACGCATTCCAACACCGACCAGAGAGATCTTAACGATCTTGTTATCACCGGCCACCTCTCTCGCACCAAGTTCTCCGGCAGTGCTCTCCAGGATCTTGAGCGCCTTTTCGTAATCGTTGCGGTGTACGGTGAATGTGAAGTCGGTGGTGCCATCGGCACCAACATTCTGCACAATCATATCAACTTCGATATTTGCATCTCCGATGGGGCCCAGAATGCGGTAGGCCACCCCCGGTTGATCCGGCACACCCTGAATGGTCAGTTTGGCCTCATCGCGATTAAATGCAATCCCGGATATCCGCGCTTCTTCCATCCCTTCTTCCTCATAAGTGATCAACGTGCCGGGCCCCTCGTTCCCTTCAAAGGAAGAGAGTACACGCAGCGGGACATTAAATTTGCCTGCGAACTCGACGGAACGAATCTGCAATACCTTTGAGCCAAGGCTGGCCATCTCCAGCATTTCCTCGAAGGTGATGCGATCCAGACGTCGTGCCGTGCTTACAACCCGTGGGTCGGTGGTGTAGACACCATCCACATCAGTATAAATCTGGCATTCGTCAGCCTTCAGCGCGGCGGCGAGTGCCACAGCGGTGGTATCAGATCCCCCGCGGCCCAGCGTGGTGATATTGCCGTGTTCATCAACACCCTGGAAACCGGCGACGACCACAACTCGCCCTGCATCCAGGTCAGTTCGCATCTTGCTCTCGTCAATATCGAGGATGCGAGCCTTGTTGTAGGAGCTGTCCGTGAGAATGTGTACCTGGGCACCGGTATAGGAACGGGCATCACAGCCGATACGCTTAAGTGCCATCGCCAATAGTGCGATGGTCACCTGCTCACCAGTGGAAAGCAGTACATCGGTCTCACGCGGATCCATCTCCGGATTAATGGCCTTGGCCAAGTCAATCAGGCGATTGGTCTCCCCACTCATGGCCGAGACCACCACAACAACATCGTGGCCCTGGTCCCGGAACTGCTTGACCTTGCGTGCGACATTCTCGATGCGATCAATCGCACCTACCGAGGTACCACCATATTTTTGAACTATCAGTGCCATTGCAGTTTAAACCGAAGGGTTCAGGGACAGGCGCGACAGGCGCGCAGGAATTGTTGCCGCAAAAGACAATTTCCCGTCAGAGACCCCCTGGCCTGTAGTGACATGCACTGTGCTGATAGCAAGGTACAAGCCCATTGAGTAGTCCATGAATTATTCAGGTTTGTCCAAAGGGCGCAGATTAAACACCAATTTCAGCCGAAATTAAAGAACAATGTGACAATTAGGCGCCTTTCTGCACTCTCACCCAGTCGGCAACAGAACGCAGTGCCGCATCGAGTTTCTCCGGCTGGTTGCCACCGCCCTGTGCCATGTCAGGACGACCTCCCCCCTTACCGCCAACCTGCTCGGCGACCATCTTGAGTAGCTCGCCAGCTTTGATGCGATCGGTGACGTCCTTGGTGACGCCGGCCACCAGACTGATCTTCTCACCCTCGACCGCGGCGACGATTACCACGGCCGTGCTGAGCTTGCTTTTAAGTTGGTCGACTATATCGCGCAGTCCCTTTGGGTCAGCCCCCTCGAGCCTCGCAGCCAGAACCTTGATGCCGCTGATCTCTTCAGCCTGTGAGGCCAGATCCGAGCCCTGGCTGCTAGCGAGTTTGCCCTTGAGCTGCTCCAGCTCTTTCTCCAGCTTACGGCTGCGATCGACCAACTGCTGCACCTTGTCGGCCACCTCGTCACGCCCCCCCTTGACCAGCTCGGCCACCCGCTCAAGTCGTGCCTCCTGGGCATCGAGCCAGTCGAGAGCACCGTCCGCAGTCACTGCCTCTATGCGGCGCACCCCGGCGGCAACACCGGCTTCGCTGATGATCTTGAACAGGCCAATATCCCCTGTGTGGCCAACATGAGTACCACCGCATAGCTCAACGGAAAAATCGCCCATGCGGAGGACGCGCACCTTATCGCCGTATTTTTCACCAAACAGGGCCATGGCACCGCTAGCCTTAGCCTCGTCAATACCCATGATGTTGGTCTCGACCTGCAGGTTAGCGCGGATCTTGGCATTGACCAGCCGCTCTATCGTCGCCAGTTCCTCGGGCTTGATCGCCTCGAAGTGGGAGAAATCGAAACGCAACCGCTCGGCGCTGACTAGCGAGCCTTTCTGCTGAACATGTTCGCCGAGTACCTTGCGCAGGGCGGCATGCAACAGGTGAGTAGCCGAGTGATTGTACGCCGTATTCTGACGCAACATCGGATCGACCTCTGCCTGCACACTGATGCCACTCTCGAGCTTACCGTGCGTCATCAGCCCCAGGTGGACAAAGGCCTCGCCCTGCTTCTTCGTATCCTGCACCTCAAACACCATGCCCTCGGCACTCAAACGACCGCAGTCACCGGCCTGACCACCGGATTCGGCATAGAATGGGCTCTTGTCCAGCACCACCATGCCACGCTCGCCTTCTGCCAGCGCGTCCACCTTTCTGCCTTCGCGATACAGGCCAAGGATACGACTGCTATCTGTCAGCTGGCCATAACCGGTAAATTCGGTTTTTCCTTCGACCTCCACGGCTTCACCGTAATCCACATCGAAATGACTGGCGGCGCGAGCGCGCTCGCGCTGGGCGTCCATGGCGGCATCAAAACCGGCCATATCGACTTCGAGATTCCGCTCACGAGCCACATCAGCGGTCAGGTCTACCGGAAAACCATAGGTGTCATAGAGCTTGAAGACGGTTTCGCCGGGGATCTCGTTACCGGCAAGGCCAGCGATGGCCTCTTCCAGTAACTGCATGCCCTGATCCAGGGTTTCGGCAAACCGCTCCTCTTCCTGGCGCAGCACCTTCTCCACCTGAGTCTGAGCCTGGGCCAGTTCCGGATAGGCCCCCCCCATCTCAGTGACCAGCGGTCCGACCAACTTGTGGAAGAAGCTGCCTTTGATATCCAGCTTGTGACCGTGGCGAATCGCCCGACGGATAATACGGCGCAACACATAACCGCGGCCTTCATTCGAGGGAATCACGCCGTCAGTGACGAGGAAGGCGCAAGAGCGAATATGGTCGGCAATAACCTTAAGCGAGGCATTTTCCAGCTCCTCGGTCCCGGCCAGCTTGGCCGCGGCTTTGATCAGGTGCTGGAACAGATCGATCTCATAATTGGAATG
>JBFEWO010000128.1:0-7883 GCA_041546305.1 Thiohalomonadaceae bacterium
CCCACTTGCAGGCGTGGAGTAGCTTGCCATTCTAGCCAGGTCGACGTGTTGTCTCAGGTAACAATCAGGATCCGTGCAGTGCGGGTGCAACGATTGGTGAAAGTCCATCCCGTTGACCGACTTCACGCTCCCTAGTCCCCAGCGCTCATAGGTTCGGTTGGTACGCACGATCCGCCCCTGTGAATCCACGAGACAGATCAATTGTGGCAAAGTATCGGCTATCGCTTCCCATTGGCGCTTGGCCCTGCCGATAAATTCTTCCTCCATACTCTCCGGCACAATCCGTACCGCGTGACTTACCCCCGCATCATCCCCCATTACCCCTCCCCCTGTTTTCGGTATCCCATTACATCCAGGCTGACATCCAGCACCTGTTGTTCAACGCTGCCACGCCACCTTGCAGTCGAACCTGAGGGGCGGGCTGCTATTGAGACATTGTTCAGCACCAGTACAGGGGGCGTGGTTTCAAGGGCATGGAGAATTTTCTCCAGTGTCGACAAGTCCATTCTCAGGTTCACCCTCAGCACAACCTTGTGTAAATTGTTATCCTCCTGCTCCCCCAGAATCTGGCTGCTTACGATGTTCCCCCCCAATTGTTCGACTGTCTGCTTGACACGCCGTTGGAGTTCCGCGGCAGCTAATGCCGGCTTGTTATTCTCAAGATAGTATCCAAGACGCTTTTCTGCCAGTATCAGCCTGCGCAACTGCTCGCTCGCCCCCCGTCCCTCGCTGAGGACAGACTTTGCGCGTTCAATACGCTGACTTAACTGTGCTAGCTCTTGATCGTAACTGGCGCTCATCGCCCGAAGCGGCATAATCAGGACGGTATAGGCAAGCCCCAGCAGCAGCAAGAGTATCGCCAGCGCCAGCAGACGTCGTGGCACCAAGGGCAGTTGTTCAGGGTGCATTGTTATTACCTACCGCCAGCGAAATGACAAAGCGCTCATGTTCGGTTTTCGGATTTTGCGTTAACGGAGCTTCAAATCGCGGATCGGAAAAAATGGAGGATTGGCTGAGTTGTGCCAGCAATTCCGATGCGGCCCTTGCCTCGCCGCTTAACCGCACACGTCCCGCAGACATCGAGACCTGCCCTGCCCATGACTCATCCGGCATCAGGCGGGTAAGCTCAAGCAGGACGTCAAGCACGGCAGGCATCTCACTCGTCTGTTGCTGAATCAGGCTCATGCGCTCCTTGCGTTCCAGCAGATTCTGATGGTCCTTTTCTGCCTGCACGAGCTGTCCTCGCATGCCGGCGAATTCGGTTTCCAGATGCGCCGTCAACTGATGGCGTTGCCACAAGGGAAGGGCTACGACAGCGAACAGCAATAGCAATGCCGAAACGCCTAGCAGCCTGTCCAGGTGACTAATCCCTGCTGTCCCCGAACGCCATTCGGGGGGGCACAGGTCGACACCTTCCCGTCCGGAGGGAACATCGCTGACAATATCCACTGACGCCACCTCGATGCCCATGCTGGCAAGCGCCCCAATGGCCGGTTCCACCCCATCGCGCCGGGCCACATACAGCCTCAGCAGGATTTTTTTGTTTACCGTGTCACGCTGGATGACCTTGTAGTCGAAAACCACGTCACTATCGGTGAAAGGGGTGTAGCGGTCCATCGAGAAAGAGAGTACCCGACGCAGGGAGCGCTCCGCCTCCAGCGGTAATTCCAGCTCACGCATCAATACCAGGGAGTCTTCAAGCAAGAGGTTGCAACGTTGCCTCGATGCTATGACTGAGGGAGGATTGTTCTTCTCCAACCGGCCATCCATCGGATAACAGGAAATCTCGCCAGCCACATTATCCGGCGCAATGAAGCACAGCTGGTCGTGGGATAACCGAGCCTGTAAACGATCAGCCGAAAGGAGACGTCGCACTGCCAGAGGCAACATTGCACCGACCTCCCCCCACCACCACCGGATAAGCGGCATCACCGGCGCCAGCAAGAGTGCCAGTCGCGTGCCGCCTCCTGTAGTAGTGCTGTTGGATTCTCCCCCCTCGACATTCATTAATTGAATGCCCGTGCCTCGCCTCAGCAACTGCACAAATTTAATCATCATTCAAATAGGCTGTGCCAGTAGATAGACATATTCAGAGAAACTATAGACCAGCAAACACTCACCCGTAGTAGGTCAATCGCGTAGATATATAAGGGTGATACCCCATTTCACTGGGAAACCGCTTTTCATGGATTACATTTTCATACGTTGCCTTACATAAGGCTTGGATGAACTGTGCCTGCCAATGGCCTGCACCTCGCACAACTACACAGTACATTCCCTCGGGAGGAACTTATGAAATCACTTGTCCACCAGAAGCCATCATTTCTGATCAGCCTGCTTACCTTCATGGGAACGCTCCTGAGTGCTCAGGCTGGCGCCTCGGAGGCAATGCCCCTTCACCACCACGGCGATCATCAAACGCAAATGCAGAAGCAGGAACCGGTCTCGATGAGCGCCATAGAAGATCACTCTCAGCACATGCGTGCCATGGAATCGATGAAAAACCAGGACTACCTGCGCAGTGTCGAAGAGTACGACATGCCGAGTCTCAAACTGGTCGACATGAACGGTAAAACGGTCCTGGTCGATGAGGTGTTGAACAGCGATCAACCTATGATGGTCAATTTCATCTACACCTCCTGCACCACCATCTGCCCGATATTGAGTGCAACGTTCTCCTCAGCCCAACACCAGATGGGGGAAGCGGCCAAGCCCGTCAAATGGATATCGATCTCCATCGACCCCGAATACGATACCCCGGCACGCCTGCGTGAGTATGCGCAGCGTTTCCATGCCAACGACAATTGGCAGTTCATTACCGGTGAACTCGATCAGATCATCGCACTGCAAAAAGCCTTTGGCGTCTACTTCGGCAGCAAGGCCAACCACAAGCCCGTCACCCTGATGCGCGCAGGACGCGACAAACCCTGGGTGCGCCTCGAGGGGCTTACCAGTGGCGCAGAACTGGTCGCCGAGTACCAGCAAATCGCTCAGTAATGGCGGGGTTTCCACGGCAGCTGCTTTTGCTGCTCCTGCTGGGTTCCGTAACCCCTGTCAAGGCACAAGTGGTGCCCGCCACGGGAGACGAGCGCCTGCCTCAGGAGCTGTTTGAGACAGGAAAAGCACTCTACCTTGAGGGCAAACGTTCCGATGGCCAACCCATCGCCGCGCGTGTACGTGGCGATGTCACACTGCAGGGCACCCAATATGCATGTGTCACCTGTCATCGGCGCAGTGGCATTGGGTCAAGCGAGGGCGGGGATCAGGTCCTGCCGGTAACCGCCACAGCCCTATTTTCTCCTCGCATCTCCTCCCTGCACGATAACTACCCCAACGGCGGCATGCACCATGAGACCCGGCCGGCCTACACCGCGGAGAGCCTGGGGCGTGCTCTCCGGCAAGGTATCGATCCGGCGGGCCGTGAACTGTCACCGCTGATGCCGCGTTTCGTGCTGACTGATCATGAGGTGAAGGCGCTGTCGAGCTATCTTGCCCACCTGAGCGTCGCAGCCGCGCCTGGAGTCGACACGGAGCAAATCCATTTTGCCACCGTCATCACACCGGGCAATGAGGCAGCACGTGATGCTCTTCTCGATGTATTGACGACGTTCTTCCGAGACAAAAACGCCGGGACACGCGGTGAAACCCGGCGCGCACAGAATGCCCCCTACCATAAGGCCTGGGTATACGAATCTTACCGGCGCTGGCAGCTACATGAGTGGACACTACAGGGCCCGGAAGAGACATGGCCGGC
Source organism: Thiohalomonadaceae bacterium (assembly GCA_041546305.1). GTDB lineage: Bacteria > Pseudomonadota > Gammaproteobacteria > Thiohalomonadales > Thiohalomonadaceae > JBFEYJ01. The sequence goes on from JBFEWO010000128.1 coordinate 3,755, forward strand.
ACAGCTTCATGCCCTCTATGAAAAGCAGCCGGTCTTCGCGGTACTGGGTGGTGTAGGGCTTGGGGATTGGCAACCTATCCACCACTTTTGCGAAGAACAGCAACTCCCCTGTCTGATGCCGCAATTGTCCATACCGCCGAGTAACGCCGATCGTGATTTCTATTCCCTCTATTTTTCCCGCGGTGTCGAGCTGGAGGCCCAGGCGCTAGCAAGGCATCTGGACGACACGCCAGAGCGTCCACTTGAGGTGGTCCAGGTTCGTGACCAACGTTATGCCGCAATCGCTGCCACCAAGCAGCTACAACAAACGCTGGCACGTCATGAAGATATCTTGCTTAAGGAAGTCGTGGTAGAGCCTGGTAAAATGCCCGCTGCCGACTTTTGGGCCAGACTCGCCGAAGAATATGCCGATGCGGTGTGGGTGCTGTGGCTAGGTGAAGAGTCGCTTCAGAAGTTCGATTTACCCCCGGGAACTGCGCATCCTCCTGCGATTTATGTTTCTGCTTCACTTCAGCGTGATGTTTCTGCCCTGAAGCAACATCCGCAGCACCCCCACTTTACCCTGCTCTCACCATACCGGGCGGCGGACAATGACAAGAACAGCATGCGTTTTCGCACATGGGCACGCCTGAGAAAAATACCGGTTCGGGATCTGCATCTGCAGTCTTCCGCGTTCCTTGCCGCCACGCTGGTGGGCGAGACCCTGATGCACATGCGCAGCAACTTCTCCCGCGAATATTTTCTTGAGCGTATCGAGCACATCATGGACAACATGATCAACCCTTCGCTTTATCCGCGTATCAGCCTCGCACCCGGCCAACGCTATGCTGTCAAAGGGTGTTACGTGTGGGAGATGGACAAGAGTTTCGATACGGCACAATGGGTAGTGCCGTGAAGTTAAAAGTTAAAAGTTAAAAGTTAAAAGTTAAAAGTTAAAAGTTAAAAGTTAAAAGTTAAAAGTTAAAAGTTAAAAGTTAAAAGCTTGGATTTTGGCAGAAAGCACAAAGTATCGAGATACTTTGTTCTTTAAACTATAAACTTTAAACACATTTACTTTAGCGTTGCATCCGAAAGACCTGTCCCTGATAACTCATAACAAGATAAGCTTCGGCAATCTTCTCCACCAAGATACCGGCCTCGGTACGATCACCCTCCTGATATTTTTTCATATTGATGATAACGAAACGGGCATCCGCCTCTTCGGCGTATGCCTGGGCATTGATTACCATCTTCGGCAGCGTGGTCTGGAAACGATAGGGCAAGGTACGTAACAACGGAGGCTCCGGCTCCACTGGTGTCATCTCCGCTGTCTGCTCGTCAACAGTCGTCTGAGCAGAAACGCCAGGCGCCTCGACGAATGGATGGGCCGTCGGTGTTAATCCCAGCGCCTTTGCCTCACCGGCAATCATGGCCGTGGCCACCATTTTCTCGGTAACATTCTCCTCATCCTGTGCCGGGGCGGTTGACGGAATACCCTGAACTGTCTCTATATCGGCAGTAACCGTTGCTGGACGATCTGCTTCCCTAACCGGGAGAGCGGATGCAAGGACTACCGTATTGGTTTCAGTTTTGTTCGCATCAGACACGCTGGAAGGTGCCGCCTCGCCGGCAACCGATAACTCCTCATCAATGGATGTTCCTGGAACAAAGGTTGAGACTGGTGGCGATACCACAGGTCGCGGGGAAAGCCTGGGACTTGGCTGAGGATTGGCACTCATCACTGTAGCGCCAGCAGGAGCGTCACCTGGTGGCTTGTTGGGTTTGTGTTCTGAAATCGACGCCTGGGCTGGCATAGTGATGGTATACTTGGCCCACCACCAGGTGATTGCCATCGCACAAGCTACCGCCATAACGAGGAGCACGATTCGCTTTGCTGCCAAACCGCTTCGGGCAGAACCTTTATGCTGAGGAGAGGCGATACAGGAAGCGAGGGTCAATGCCCGTTCGGTCTCCGCTTTGCGCAACGCATCGAGTATATAAGACATAGCGGCCTAGTTGTTCCCATTCGCTGCCAACAACAGCGGCACCCGCTGTTGTGTATGCAAGTTATTTAACTGGATCAAGGTCAGGGGTCCGGCAATGCCATCCGCCACCAGACCTCGCGAGCGTTGGAAAAGACGCAGACGCTGGTTCAGGTGCCCATCGAAAGTGCGTGAAGAAACTTCCTGGCCATCAAACCGGTGCAATGCCTTGTCAAGCCACATGATCGCCGCTTCGCTGGCGCCGTGGGCGATCATCGTTACCCCTTCGAGCGGCGGGCGCCATAACACCAGAAACTCACCGTTCCAGTATGGCTCCAGCTCGTGCAAGCTGAGCTTAATTATCCCCTCGCTAGTCGCCACCAAAGCCTGCTCCCCCTCGATGCCTACCAACGCCAGATAGGCCTCTTTGCCTTGCTGCGGCTGCAGGGTGAGCAAGGCAGGACGATTATTCCGCCGTAACGCCCCCCAATCCCCGACATCATTGAGACACTGGAGGCCATGATGCCGAGCACGATTACACAGGGATAGGCGATCGGGAACCGTCTCCGTAATCTCCCAGCGTTCCAGCATGGCTTGCAGCGCAACAGGCGCCGCACTCTTCATAGCCTGTAGTGGTGACACGCCGCCAGTTGCGGTATCACCAGCCAGGAGGGCCAGACGGGGGGAGGCCATCGCACCGGTCGGAAACGAGCTGTTAACCGGCACCGGCTTTTCTGTTGAGTGGAGAAGTGCCCCTAAACCTGCCGTCTCGGTTACTGCACCGGCAGGAAGTGTGTTGACACCAATGGCGAATCCGGCAACCGCGGCGAGCAGCACTCCGGTCAAAGTGACCGTGGCAGCAGCGGAACGTGGTGGAGCAAAGACCCACTGGAAACCACCCTCCTCTCCACCGCGCCACTCCCTCACTGCATGACGCACAATGGCTCCATCCACTTCCTCGGCCTCGGTGGCGTAGGCACCGATCAGGGCGTGATCACAAAGAATATTGATCACCCGTGGAATTCCCTGGGAGTGACAATGGATCTGGCGGATAGCTGCAGCACTGAACAATCCCTGCCTGCAACCGGCAACAGCTAACCGATGGCAGATATAGCCCTTCGTCTCTGCCAAACTGAGCGGCTCGAGGTGATAACGGGCGGTGATGCGCTGTGCCACCTGACGCAGCGAGGGGTGTTGCAGTTTCTGCCGTAACTCCGGTTGGCCGATCAAAAACACCTGTAACAACTTGTGTGTGGGGGTTTCGAGGTTGGTCAACAAGCGTACCTGCTCCAACACCTCTGGAAGGATATTTTGCGCCTCATCGATAATCACCACCGTGCGCCGTCCAGCGGCATGTGATTCAAGCAGATGGCGATTGAGCAGCGCGATCATCTCGCCTGGGGATTTCTCCCGTTCCGGTAAAGCCAGGCGCAATTCCGAAGCGATGGCGAGCAATAACTCCTGGGCATTATCAGGGGGGCTGAGCAGCAGCGCCACATCCACGCTCTCCGGCAACTGCTCGAGAAAGGCGCGGCATACGGTGGTCTTGCCCGTCCCAACCTCACCGGTCAGCTGCACAAAACCGCCGCCCTCCTCGGTACCGAACATCAGGTGCGCCATCGCTTCGCGGTGACGTTCGCTCAAAAACAGATAACGGGGATCCGGAGTAATGGCAAAGGCATTTTCCCTGACGCCAAAATAATCGCTATACATGCGCATCGATTCACCCTTTTGTATTCGCGAATTATTTCTCGGGCATTGCCAGGGTCTGCTCTGCCCGCTGCCGCATATTATTCATCCGCAGACGATACTCCTCAGTCAACAGCCGGGCATCGTTGGAATTTCTCACCACCCGCGGGGTGATCAACACCACCAGTTCGGTACGCCGGGTGGATTCGGAAGTTCTGCCGAACAATCCGCCCAGAACGGGGATATCACGCAGGTACGGCACCCCGGATTCGGAATCGGTATCGTTCTCTGTTATCAGGCCACCGAGCATGACTGTATCGCCATTCTGAATGGCAATAGTGCTCTGGATATTGCGCTGGCGAAAACTGCGCTGTCCCGTGGCCACCTCCGGTTCACCCACGTCGGTAACGTCCTGGCGGATATCCATAGTGATGAGCCCGCCGCTGTTGATGCGCGGCGTCACCTCCAGCTGTACGCCG
>JBFEWO010000010.1:0-34421 GCA_041546305.1 Thiohalomonadaceae bacterium
GATGCTGCGCGGATTGCTTTTGTGAATACCCCTCAGGTGCTCGAGCAGGCACCACAGGCAGAGGCTGTTCGCAATACCCTGCAGTCGGAGTTTGCGCCCCGCGATGCCAAACTGGTTGCTGAACAGAAAAAGATCAAAGAACTGGAAGATAAGCTGGCGCGTGATGGCGCAGTGATGAGTGAGGATGCCCGACGCAAGCTGGAACGCGATATCCTCGGTCAGAAGCGTGAGAACAAGCGTGCACGTGATGAGTTCACCGAGGATTTCAATATTCGGCGTAATGAGGAACTGGCAAAGATGCAACGTGAAATCGCCATGTCCATCGTTACCCTTGCCAAGGAGAAAGGCTATGACCTAATCCTTGAAAATGGCGTGATTTATGCCAGTGAACGTGTTGATATCACCGAAGAGGTGATAGCTCGCCTGAGACTGGACTACAAAAAGAAACAGAAATAAAGAAGCGATCGTGCGCTACACACTCGGAGAATTGGCGAACAAACTCGGTATCCGTTTTCACGGTGATGCGGATTGCGAGATTGATGGTGTAACGACCCTGACAAATGCACGCCCGGGAGCGATTACTTTTTTAACCAATCCGCGTTTTCGCAAATATCTTGATACTACCCGGGCAGCGGCAGTGATCCTCAAGCACGAGGAACTGGAGCATTGCCCGGTCAATGCCCTCATTTCCGACAACCCCTATCTGACCTATGCTCATGTGAGCGCTTTGTTTGCAGCTAATGATTCAGCTACTGCACCCATTGCTCCCAGTGCTGTGATCTCCGAGAGTGCGACACTGGGTGAGCAGGTAAAGGTGGGCCCGAATGCTGTCATTGGCGAAGGGGTCGTGATTGGTGATGGTGTGCGCATCGGTGCCGGTTGTGTGGTGGGAAACAATACCCGTATTGGGCGGGACAGTGTACTTAACGCCAATGTCACGGTTTATCATGAGTGTGTGATCGGTGAGCGCGCGGTCATTCACAGTGGTGCAGTGATTGGAAGTGATGGTTTTGGATTTGCCAACGACAAGGGGCACTGGGTCAAGATTCACCAGTTGGGCCGGGTGGTGATTGGTGATGATGTGGAGATCGGCGCCAATACCACAATTGACCGTGGTGCGATTGAGGATACGGTGATAGGGAATAATGTGATCATCGACAATCTGGTGCAGGTAGCCCATAACGTGCGCATCGGCGACCATAGTGCACTGGCTGGATGTGTCGGTATAGCAGGCAGTGCCGAGATCGGCAAGCATTGTGCTTTTGGCGGTGGAGCAGGCATCCTCGGGCATCTAGAGATCGTCGATGGCGTAACGGTCACGGCCATGTCCCTGGTCACCAACTCGATTAAGGAGCCCGGCGTCTATTCAGCCGGAACACCATTGGAGCCGAAAAGCCACTGGCAAAAGAATTACGTTCGCTTCAAACAGCTGGACGAGATGGCGCGCCGCATCAAGGCGCTGGAAAAACAGTTACAAAAGCTGACAGAAGAAGGTTGAAGACATTGGATACCATGGATATTCAGGAAATTCTCGAGCATCTGCCGCATCGCTATCCTTTTTTGCTGGTTGACCGTGTGCTTGAGTGTGAGCCGGGCGTACGTCTGAAGGCGCTGAAGAATGTTTCAGTGAATGAACCCATGTTCACCGGTCATTTTCCCGAACGTCCCATCTTTCCTGGGGTGCTGATTATGGAAGCACTGGCCCAGGCTACCGGTATTCTCGCCTTCAGGACTACCAATACCAAACCTGACGGTAGTTCACTTTACTATTTTGCCGGAATCGACAACTGCCGGTTTAAGCAGCCTGTAGTGCCTGGGGATCAGATGATCCTTGAGGTTGAGGTTATTAAGCAAAAGCGCGGCATCTGGAAGTTCAAGGCGGAAGCCCTGGTTGATGGTAAGGTCGTCGCCAGTGCTGATTTGATGTGTGCTGAACAGGAGATCAAATGAGCACCATTCACCCAACGGCAGTTATTGACCCATCCGCCAAACTTGGTACAGGGGTCAGCGTCGGTCCCTATTCAGTGATCGGTGCGGATGTCGAGATTGGCGATAACACCTGGATCGGCCCTCATGTAGTCATTAATGGGCCAACCACGATCGGATCGAACAACAAGATCCACCAGTTTTCCTCCATTGGCGAGGCACCACAGGATCTGAAATATAATGGCGAGCCGACGCGCTTGGAAATTGGCGATCGCAACACCATTCGCGAGTGTGTCACCATCAATCGTGGCACGGTGAGCGGTGGTGGCCTGACCAAGGTGGGCAGCGATAACCTGTTCATGGCCTATATTCATATTGCACATGATTGCCAGATTGGTAATCATGTTATTTTTTCCAACAATGCCTCACTGGCTGGCCATGTTCATGTTGGGAGCTACGTTATTCTTAGTGGTTTTGCCATCGTGCATCAATTCACCGCGATTGGCGATTATGCCTTTGTCGGTATGGGCAGCACTATCACCAAGGATGTCCCGCCCTATCTAATGATCTCCGGTAATCCTGCCTCGCCGCACGGTCTGAACAAAGTGGGCCTCAAACGCCGCGGTTTCACTGAAGACCAGATCCGGAATCTTACCCAGGTATACAAACTTCTCTATCGTCAGGGATTCAGTCTGGAAGAAGCGACTGCTCAGATTGAAGAGATGGCAAAGAACAACGAGGAAGTGGTGCGATTTTCCGAGTTCCTGAAAAACTCTACACGCAGCATTATCCGCTAAATGAAAAAGCCGGCTTGATGCCGGCTTTTTTGTCTTGCTGTTCTCTAAAAAGCTTTGTGTTGTGATAGCTACACAAACCGAGTCAGACGATTTACTCGTCCAACCCCAACATTCCGGCCGCCACCTTAGCGGCCCGCGCAGCCCCGCCCGGCTCACCGAGTGTCTCGCGTACTTTTGCCAAACGGGCAACCCTTTCTGCATGCACCTGCGGATCGAGCAGGCGCAACAGTTCGTCACTGATCCGTTCAGCGGTCGCCTCATCCTGCAATAACTCTTTCGCCACCTCTTCGCCGGCGACGATGTTGCACATGGCGATGTGCTTGAGTTTGATCAGTCGCCGCATGATCCGATAACTCAGGCCAGATATCCGGTAGACCACCACCAGCGGCACCTCCATTAGGGCGACCTCGAGGGTGGCCGTGCCTGAGGCGGTGGCGATGGCGTCGCAGGCGCGGGTGACATCGTAGAAGCGGTTTTCTACGACGGTTAGTGGTAGCGAGCGACCGTTGAGAAGGGAGTCGATCTCGGTACGGTCTAGGGTGGAGGCTTGGGGAAGCAGAAACTGTACCTCGGGCCGTGCGGCATGGATTAGCTCAGCGGCGTCCAGGAGGGTAGGGAGGAGGCGTTGCAGTTCATTGCGGCGGCTGCCGGGAAAGAGGCCGATGCTGGGACGTGTCGGGTCGAGGCCGAATTCGCGCTGCGCGCCATCTCGGTCGAGATCGCTATGGACTTCATCGAGCAGCGGATGGCCGACGTAGCGCACCGGCACTCCGGCCTTCTCGTAGAGCTCCACCTCGAAAGGGAACACCACCACCATCTGATCGACCACCTCGCGTATCTTGTAAATCCGCTTCTGGCGCCAGGCCCAAACCTGGGGGCTGATGTAGTACATCACCGGGATGCCGAGCTCCTTGGCGGTGGGTGCCAGGCGCAGGTTGAAGCCAGAGTAGTCGACCAGGATCAGCAGGTCGGGTCGTTCCCGGCGTAGCAGCTCGTGCATGCGCTCCAGGACGCCCTTGATACGCCGATAGTGGCGCAGTACTTCGATGAGCCCGAGGACGGCCATCTCGCGGCAGTCGATCAGGGTATCGACCCCGGCGTCGCGCATGCGAGCCCCGCCGATGCCAAAGAAGGAGGTATGGGGATGGCGCTGACGGAGCTCTTCAACTAAACGGGCAGCGCGGGCCTCGCCGGAGGCCTCTCCGGCGATGACCATCACCCGACGTGGTTTACTCATCGCGGAGAGTGTCAGCCCTGAACCACGCTGCGGATCACATCAAGAACCTGATCGACCTTTTCATCTTCCATCTCTGGGTAGACTGGTAGGGACATACAGGTTTGTGAGATCTTCTCCGCCACCGGAAGGGACAAACCGGCACAGGCACTGGCAAAGACCTCCTGCTGGTGCAGCGGGATCGGGTAGTAGACGGCGCAGCCGATCTGCTGCTCGCGCAGCGCAGCCATGATTGCATCGCGCTGGTCGGTGAGCAGAGTGTACTGGTGGTAAACGTGTTTGCCGATACCGTCCTCGTGCGGCGGGGTCAGACCCAGCTCAGCCAGCGCTTTGCTGTAGCGGTGGGCGACGCGGCGGCGGCCGTCGTTGTATTGGTCGATGCGCTTGAGCTTGGCGCGCAGGATCACCGCCTGCAGCTCGTCGAGGCGCGAGTTGAACCCGAGTTCCGAGTGGTGGTACTGCTTCCAGCTGCCGTGGTTGCGCAGCACACGCATGTGCTCGGCCATCTTCGCATCCTGGGTGGTCACCAGACCGCCGTCACCGTAGCAGCCGAGGTTCTTGCTGGGGAAGAAGCTGAAGGCACCGGCATGGCCCATGCTGCCGGTCTGCTTGCCGCCGATGTCGGCGCCAAAGGACTGGGCGCAGTCCTCGACGATCTTGAGGTTGTGCTTGTCAGCAATCGCTTGGAGAGCCGGCATGTCCGCCGGCTGACCGAACAGGTGTACCGGGATGATTGCCTTGGTCTTGGGAGTAACAGCAGCCTCGACCTGGTTGGGACCGATGTTGAAGGTCTTGGGATCGATATCGACAAAAACTGGAGTCGCGCCAACGTAGAGGATGGCCTCGGCGGTGGCGATGAAAGTGAACGGGGTGGTGATGACCTCGTCGCCCTCGCCAACGCCGGCAGCGATCAGCGCCAGGTGCAGTGCGTCGGTGCCGGAGGCGCAGCCGACAGCATGGGCACAACCGAGGTAGGCGGCGGCCTCTTCCTCAAAGGCGCGCACGTTGGGGCCGAGGATGAACTGGGTTGCTTCCAGCGCCTGTAGCAGGCCCTGATCAATTTCGTCTTTAATCGCCTGATACTGACCCTTGAGGTCTACCATTGGGATCATTGCGTTATTCCTTCGGTTAGGCCTTGAGGCCGGTCTGTTGATTGAGCAGTTCGCTGATGCGGATCGCCGTGGCTAGGGCCTGGCGACCATCCTCGCCGGTAACCGGCGGGGCACTGTCGTTCTGGATGGCGTCAATGAACGCGGTGGCCTCAGCGAGGATCGCGTCGGAGTTCTCGAAGATACTCTCCTCGGAGGTGATTTCCGGAATCCCCGGGAACATCTCCTTGTCGCCCTTGCGGTGCACGCTCAGTACCTTGTCCTGGAAATCGATGGAGATGTAGGCGTCGTGCTGGAAGATGCGCATCTTGCGCTGTGGCTTCATGCTCACCCGGCTGGCGGTGACATTGGCGACGCAGCCGCTTTCGAAGGTGATGCGGACGTTGGCGATGTCGTGTTCGTCGGTCAGCACGGATACGCCGTTGGCATGGATTTCACTGATCGGCGAACGTACCAGGTTCTGGATGATGTCGATGTCATGGATCATCAGGTCGAGTACCACGTTGACGTCGGCGCCTCGCGGGTTGAAGGGCGCCAGTCGGTGGGACTCGATGAACTGCGGTGTGCTCAGCACCGGCTCCAGTGCCAGCACCGCGGAGTTGAAGCGCTCCAGGTGGCCGACCTGCAGCACCAGCCCCTTGTCGCGGGCGATGGCGATGAGTTCGTCCGCCTCGGCGACCGTTACCGTCATTGGCTTTTCCAGTAGCACGTGGATACCGTGCTCCAGGCACTCTTTTGCTACCTGATAGTGCATCTGGGTCGGTACCACAATACTCACTGCATCTACCTGGCCGAACAGCTCACGATAATCGCCCACCGCGCGGGTATTGCATTCTGCGGCTACACGCTCGGCGTTTTCCAGGTTGCTGTCGGCTACGGCCACGAGTTTGGCCTGGGGCAGGGCGGCGTATTTCTGGGCATGGAAGCGGCCCAGGTAGCCGACACCGATCACGGCGGTTCTCAATGATGTCGTCACGATATGTTCCAGCTAAATCCGGTGAAAATTCAGCCGCAGATGGTCGCATTTGGGCGGCCATAAATCAACAAGATAGGAGGGGTTATGCGACACAAGTTGGGAAAATAATCTGAATCACGAGTTGTCATCCGACAAGGGGGAAACCGGCGCAGAGCGAATCGGCCTATAAGCCGTTTATTGTCATTTCATAACCTCTGTGTTGGACAGTGCCGCTTCCTCGTGTGGGGATACTTGGTAGTGTTCGGCAACCTGTTCCTGACCACTGACCCTCAGATGGAGATTGTGCAGGTGACCATCATCAATAGCATAGATCCATCCATGTACTGAAAGCTCCTGGCCCCGCGCCCAGGCATTTTGCACGATGCTGGTCTGCGCTACATGGTTGACTTGTTCCAGGACATTCAACTCACACAGTCGGTCTAGGCGGTGTCGCTCGTCTGGGATTTGCTGTAACTCTGCGCTGTATTTGTGGTGAATGTCCCGCACATGGCAGAGCCAGTTGTCAATGATCCCGAGTTCCCGGTGTTGCATGGCGGCACGTACGCCACCACAGCCGTAATGTCCACAGACGATAATGTGCTTTACATGCAGCACATCGACCGCGAACTGGATCACCGACAGACTGTTGATATCGCTGTGAACCACCAGATTGGCAACATTGCGGTGGACGAACAGTTCGCCAGGCATCAGGCCGACGATGTCGTTGGCCGGAACGCGGCTGTCAGAGCAGCCGATCCAGAGGAATTCCGGAGTTTGCTGCTCTGCCAATTCATGGAAAAACTCCGGGTTGTAGCTCCGCAAACGTGACGCCCAGCGCCGGTTGTTCTTGAATAGGTAATCCAGTTCATTCATGGCTTTATGCCGGAGAGCGTTACAGGGAAGTGTATTTATCTGGGATCCGGTGGATCCAGTCTGGATGGTCGCAATGTTTTTACTGGCCGATTGTTTGAAAGATTGCGTGTGTTGTAGTCATTTTCTTTCGATCCCCTGAGTCTGGGAAAGTTCTTGATTATCGTAAGCGATTGGGCTTCTACATGGCACTTTCTTGAGTGGTCGCGACTGGGCTGGATCTCTTGCCGATGCTCGGCAATCAGTTCTAAGCCTTCCTTTTGGATCTGGTATCGAGTTACATCCTCGGATAACACGTATCGGTTCCGGAGGGAGCTGTCGTTACCGGTGAGTACTACACGAGTGGTGATGTCTATGAGTTTGTTGTTATGGTTGGGAGGAAAGGTCAACACGTTACGTTTCTCCGATTATCGCGTTTTGCATTTCGTGAATGCTGCCCGCTGTGCGGGCAGCTTTGTGTGTGATTAACGTGCTGCGATACGCTTGACCCGCACCACTTGGTAAGCACGGCCGAGGTAAGCCAGTGGTACGCTCCAGACGTGAACCAGGCGGGTGAAGGGGAAGATCATAAATACACTCATGCCGAAGAAGATGTGAATTTTATAGATTAGATCGACCGGGGCTATGATATTTGGGTTTGGTTGCAGGGTGCCTACGCTCTTTACCCATTCGATCAACAGCAGCATTGTTGTCGTATCGTTTTGGGAGGCGTGGCTGAGAGAGGTTGGGATGGTGGAGAGACCGAGTGCTACGGTGGCTACCAGCCAGGCGATGGTAAAGACATCTCGCTTGCGGCCAGCGGCGCGAATGCGGGGATTACTCACCCTGCGAATCAACAGCATTAGCCCACCAATCAGTGTCATTGAGCCGAAAATAACCCCGGCGATAATTGCAAGATACTGGTGGTCGAGGTTGGATATTCCCATTGCCAGAAACCAGCTGTGCGGAATGAGCATACCGAACAGGTGGCCGAAAAAGATGGCGATGATACCAACATGAAACAGGTTGCTGGCCAGGCGCAGCCCCTTATTGGACAACAACTGGGTCGAGTCAGATTTCCAGGTGTACTGTTCCCTGTCGAAGCGAAGCCAGCTTCCAGCGAGGAATACCGTACCCGCCAGGTAGGGGTAGGCACCAAAGATAAATTCATTGAGCGTCATGGCGGTTTACCTCTATGCAGCGGTTTTAGCTAGCTGGCCGCGGGTTTCGATGAGTCGAAGCAGCGGCGCATAGGGGCTGTTCGACTTCTCCAGGTTGGCGGCCAGTACGTTGAGTACCTTGGCGGCATCGGCGAGAAAGACCCGCGCCCCCATCTCCTCGAGGGTTGCTACGTATTCGAGGATTAACGGCAGATAGTCCGGGATTTCGCCTGATTTCAGCTCCATTCCCATGCTCTTGTAATGCTCGCCTAGATCAACCAGAGCAGGACCACGGCCGCGGTCGTCGCCGAACAGGTGGTGGGTCAAGTGCAGGCTGTGCTCGGGAACCATGTCGAAGGTCTGTACATAGTTCTGTTGCAGTTGCAGCAGACTTTCATCCTGCAGGTGCTGCAGGAAGTGAATGAGGATATCGCGTTCCTCCTCGCCAAGGTGATCCTGTAGCGGAGCCAGGGCGTTTCTGATGGTAGAGAGGTTATCCATGAGCTCCTGATCAGGATAGTCGACCAGCCGTGAAAGAATAGTGTAGAGAATCATGGTTATCCTCCTCAAACCTTGTTCCGTGATTTTGGTGGTGGAACGAACTCGATCGGTATTTCGCCACTGGTACGTCGTGAGGGGAATAGGGAGAAACCACCTACACCGAGAGAGCTTGGGTTGCCCGGCATGAAACCGTTCTGTCCCTGGAAGGCGTAGATATCTTCCTGGCGATACTCCTCGTGCGATGTGGGTATGACGAAGCGATCCTCATAGTTGGCGATGGCCAGGTAACGGTACATCTCTTCGGCCTGTTCAGCGGTAATACCGGCCGACTCCAGTGCATTGGTGTTGACCTCATTGTCCACGTGCTTGGAGCGCTGGTAACTGCGCATGGCAAGCATGCGATTAAGGGCGCTGATGATCGGCTTCTCATCGCCGGCTGTAAGCAGGTTGGCGAGGTACTTTGCCGGGAAGCGCAGGGCATCGGATTTGGGAATGACACCGTCGGCTTCGGTCGGCAACATTCCTTGATCGAGCTGGGTCTGCACCGGTGAGAGAGGCGGCACGTACCACATCATCGGTAAGGTGCGGAATTCCGGATGGATGGGAAATGCGATTTGCCACTCCATGGCCATTTTCCATACCGGAGATTTCTGCGCGGCGATGATCCAACTATCGGGAATACCATCGTGTTTGGCTTGGGTGATGACCTGCGGATCGTTAGGGTCAAGGAAAATCCCCATCTGTGCCTCGTAAAGGCCTCTTTCGTCGGTGGCCGCGACCTCACTGATGCGATCTGCATCATAGAGTATCACTCCCTGATAGCGGATGCGCCCGACGCAGGATTCGGCACAGACGGTCGGCATGCCCGATTCGATACGTGGATAGCAACCGATGCATTTCTCTGCTTTGCCGGACTCCCAGTTGTAATAGACCTTCTTGTAGGGACAGCCACTGACGCACATACGCCAGCCGCGACATTTGTCCTGGTCCACCAACACAATACCGTCCTCGTCGCGTTTGTATATCGAGCCGGAGGGGCAGGACGCGACGCAGGCCGGGTTAAGGCAGTGGTTGCACAACCTGGGCAGGTACATGTGGAAAGTGTTCTCGAACTCCTTGTACATCTGCTTCTGGATACCATCGAAGTTTTTGTCGGCACTGCGTTTGGCGAACTCCCCAGCCAGATCATCCTCCCAGTTCGGGCCCCAGGTGATTTTGTCCATGGTTTCACCGGTGAGCTGTGATTTCGGTCGGGCAGTGGGGCAGGCCTCGGACAGCGGTGCCTTCTGCAAGCGCTGGTAATCCATCTCGAAGGGCTCATAGTAGTCATCGATCTCGGGCATGTCGGGATTAGCGAAGATGTTGAGCAGCTTGTTGGTACGGCCGCCGGCCTTGAGTTCGAGTTTACCGTTCTTGACAACCCAGCCACCTCTCCACTTTTCCTGGTCTTCCCATTGCTTGGGATAACCGATACCAGGTTTGGACTCGACGTTGTTGAACCAGGCGTATTCGACACCTTTGCGGCTGGTCCAGACGTTCTTGCAGGTTACCGAACAGGTATGGCAACCGATACATTTATCCAGGTTCAGCACCATGGCGATTTGTGCACGGATTTTCATGTTTATCTCCTCAAACCGATTTAACGCAAAGGACGCAGAAACAGCAAAGATGACCAGTGTGTTCTGTACTTTTTCATTCTCTCTGTGCTCTCCACGATCTCTGTGTACTCAGCGTTGAATGTTCTCATCAGCGAATCGACTTAATTATTGATACCCGGAGGATTCGGTCTGGCCTCGCGTTCCGGTGTCAGTGGACGTTCGAGCCAGTCGATGTCCTTGTCCTCGATCTTGTGCACCACGACGAACTCGTCTCGCTGAGAGCCTACCGTGCCGTAATAGTTGAAGGCGTAGGAGAGCTGGGCGTATCCGCCGATCATGTGGGTCGGCTTGACCACCACGCGAGTCACCGAGTTGAGGATGCCGCCGCGTTTGCCAGTGGTGTTGGAGCCGGGCACGTTCACATTCTTCTCCTGGGCGTGGTACATAATGGCCATGCCGTTGGGAACGCGCTGACTGACGACCACACGGGCCATGGTGGCCCCGTTGGCATTGAGTGCCTCGATCCAGTCGTTGTCCTGCAAGCCGATAGATTTGGCATCCTCTTCGGAGATCCAGACATAGGGTCCACCGCGGAAGAGGGTCAACATGCGCTGGTTGTCCTGGTAGGTGGAGTGGATGCCCCACTTGGAGTGCGGCGTGATCCAGTTGAGTAGCAGGTGCGGCTTTTTCTTGATGCTTTCTGGCACGTCGGTGTTCTTCATGTCCAGCGCCGGGCGGTAGGCGCAGAAGCCTTCGCCGAAGTCCAGCATCCACTCATGGTCCTGGTAGAACTGGGCACGTCCGGTCAGGGTGCGGAACGGGATATGCTCGTGGATATTGGTATAACCGGCGTTATAGCTGACCTCCTCCGACTCGATCCCGGACCAAGTGGGTGCGGTGATGATTTTGCGTGGCTGCGCCTGGATATCGCGGAAACGGATCTTCTCCTCGTGGCGGCCGGCGTATAGGTGGCTGTGATCGATGCCGGTCTTGCGAGATAGTGCCGTCCACGATTTGTGTGCCACCTCGCCGTTGGTTTCCGGTGCCATCTGCAGGATGGTGTCGCAGACGTAGATATCCTCTTCCAGTGATGGCATACCCTTGGATATTCCATCTAACTGCACAGTGTGGTTGAGCTCCTTGAGTTGTTCGTACTCCTCCTCGGTATTCCACTCGATACCTTTGACGCCGTTGCCGACTTTTGTCATTAGTGGCCCCAATGCAATGTACTTGCGATAGGTGTTGGGGTAGTCGCGTTCGATCACCTTTAGCAGCGGCAGGGTCTTGCCAGGAACCGGCTCACACTCGCCGCGCTTCCAGTCTTTCACCCCTATGGGCTGTGCCAGTGCCATCGGGGTATCGTGCTGCATTGGCAGGGCGACGACATCTTTGCGCGTGCCCAAGTGTATCGCTGCAAGTTCGGAGAAGCGCTCAGCCAGGCCCCTGAAGATCTGCCAGTCAGACTTGGATTCCCAGGCCGGGTCGACCGCCTCAGACAGTGGGTGGACGAAGGGGTGCATGTCGGTTGTATTGAGGTCGTTTTTCTCATACCAGGTGGCGGTCGGCAGCACGATGTCCGAGTAGGCGCCGGTGGAGTTGAGGCGGAAGTTGATGTCCACCATCAGATCCAGCTTGGCCGTGGGTGCCTTTTCATGCCACTTGATCTCCTTCGAGTTGGCACCCTCTACACCTTCGGATAGGACGCCATTTTGTGCACCTAGCAGGTGCTTGAGAAAGTACTCATGGCCCTTGGCCGAGCAGCCGATGAGGTTGGCGCGCCAGACGAAGAGGTTGCGCGGATGGTTCTCCGGCGCGTCGATATCCTCGCTGGCGAAGGCCAGTTCCCCGCTTTTCAGCTTGTCCACCATGTACTTGGCGACTCCTGCCTCATCGGTGGCGCCTGCCTGTTCGGCATCGGCCACTATGTCCAGCGGGTTTTTGTTGAAGTGCGGAGCCGATGGCAGCCAGCCCAGGCGCTGCGACACCACGTTGTAGTCGGCCAGGGTGTATCCCTTGTAGCGACCCTTGGCGGTGGGGGCGAGCAGGCCGTCGGCGGTAACCCGCTCGTAGCGCCACTGGTCGGTATGGAAATACCAATAGGTGGTGGAGTTCATGTGGCGCGGCGGGCGGTGCCAGTCGAGGGCGAAGGCCACAGGCGCCCAACCGGCCTGGGGCCGCAGCTTTTCCTGACCCACATAGTGCGCCCAGCCACCGCCGGACTGGCCGACACATCCACAGATATGCAACAGGTTCATGATGCCGCGGTAGTTCATATCGTTGTGGTACCAGTGGTTGATCGCTGCACCGAGGATTACCATCGATTTGCCGTGGGTTTTGGAGGCATTTTCGGCAAACTCGTGGCCGGTGCGGATGAGGTCGGCACGTTTGACGCCGGTGATCTTCTCGGCCCAGGCGGGAGTATAGGGTACGCTGGCATCGTCATAACCGGTGGCGAGATTGTCGCCGAGTCCGCGATCGATTCCGTACTGGGCTACCTGCAGGTCGAACACACTGGCCACATAGGCGTCACCGTCGACGGTCTTGATCTTGCGCACCGGAATATTGCGCAGAATCAGTTCGTTTTCGCCCGGGGTAAAGTGGGGAAAGGCGACGGTAACGACTTCGTCGCGATTGTCGATACAACTCAGTTCTGCCTCGATCTCGGTATCGGTCACGGCGTTCTTCGGCAGCAGGTTCCAGTGACCCTGTTCGCCCCAGCGAAAACCTACCGAGCCGTTGGGTACGACAAAGCTCTTCGACTTGGCGTCATAGACGATGGTCTTCCACTCCGGATTGTTTTCCTGGCTTAGTTTGTCGTCGAAGTCGGAGGCGCGCAGGTAGCGGTCAGTGACGAAGTGATCGCCATCTTTACGTAGCATTACCTGCATCGGGAAGTCGGTGTACTTGCGGGCGTATTCAGTGAAGTAGGGGTCCTGTTTGTCGACATGGAACTCCTTCAACGCGACATGGCCCATGGCAAGGAAGGCGGCTGAGTCGGTGCCCTGTTTAACCGGCATCCAGAGGTCGGCAAATTTCACATACTCGGCATAGTCGGGCGCCATAGACACAACCTTCGTACCCTTATAGCGGGTTTCGATGGCGAAGTGGGCATCGGGAGTCCGGGTCATTGGCAGGTTGGCACCGCAGACGATAATGTAGGTCGAGTTGTACCAGTCGGCTGCCTCCGGTACGTCGGTCTGCTCTCCCCACACCTGCGGTGATGCAGGTGGGAGGTCGCAGTACCAATCATAGAAAGAGCCACAGGCCCCGCCGATGAGGGAGAGGTAGCGGGAGCCTGCGGCATAGCTGATCATCGACATTGCCGGGATAGGGGAAAAACCGAAGATACGATCGGGACCGTGTTTTTTGATGGTGTACACGTTGGCGGCGGCGATGATCTCCTTCATTTCCTCCCAGTCGCCGCGTACGAAACCACCGAGGCCACGTACGGCGGTGTATTTCTTGCGCTTCTCCGGGTCTTCCTGGATCGCGGCCCATGCCTCGACCGGGTCCTTACCGCTGAGGCGCTCGGCGCGGTAGAGTTCGAGCAGGCGGCCTCGTATCAGCGGATGCTTGATGCGATGTGGGCTGTAGAGGTACCAGGAGAAACTGGCACCGCGCTGGCAACCGCGTGGCTCGTGGTTGGGCATATCTGTACGGGTGCGAGGATAGTCAGTCTGCTGCATTTCGAAGGCAACCAGGCCGTTCTTGACGTGGATTTTCCATGAGCAGCCGCCCGTACAGTTCACACCATGGGTGGAGCGGACTACCTTATCGAATCGCCAGCGGTTACGGTAAGCATCTTCCCATTGGCGGTCTTCATTGGTCACGATGCCGTGTCCCTGGGAAAACGGCTCTTGGATTCGGGTAAAGAATTTCAGTCTGTCAAGGAAGTGACTCATTGTTTAGTCTCCTGCGGGGCATCATCGGGCTTGAGCTTGGTGACGGGTGAACCAACTCAAACCTGTTAATTATTTAACTGCACTCAAGGGTTTTTGAACTCCGCTTTGGGACTGAGGTAGTACCACCAGTTGAGCAGCAGGCAGAGGGCATAGAAAATGGCAAAGCCGTAGAGTGCATACTCGGGGGTAGCCATCTTGATTTGCTCACCAAAGACCTTGGGAATTACGAAGGCGCCATAGGCGGCAACCGCAGAGGTCCAGCCGAGGGCAGGACCTGCCTGCTCTTTTGGGAACACCATAGCGATGGTGCGGAAGGTCGAACCGTTGCCGATACCGGTGGCGGCAAACAGCAGCAGGAACAACAGGAAGAAGGGCATGAAGTATTCTTCCGGCGTAGCTGATTGGTAGGCTGCCTTGAGGTAGTAGGCAACACCGAGGGCACTGGCAATCATCACGATAGAAACGATTTGGGTGACCTTCGCACCGCCGACTTTGTCGGAGATCCAGCCGCCTACCGGGCGAATTAGGGCACCGATGAACGGACCCATCCAGGCATACATCAAGGCGGAGGGGCCATTGGGGTTAGCCGTGGTGTGGGTCATCACGCCGTCGATCATGATGTGCTGGAAACCGAATACCACCTTGATGGCCAGGGCGAAACCTGCGGAATATCCGATGAAGCTGCCGAAGGTCATGGTATAGATAATGCTCATAACCCAAGTATGCTTGTTGCCGAATATTTTGAACTGTCGCTGCAGGTTCGGCTTGATCTCCCCAGGGATCAGTTTCATCAGCATTACGGTGGTAAACAGAATGCCGGCGATGACCGGCCATTTCGTCCACTCGGGTGCACCGAGACCTGTTGGTGCCGGCAGGATGATGTAGAGGCCGACGGCCGCTGTGAAAAAGCCGATAAGCAGCATACCTGCGATCTTGCCCATCGCGCCAAGTGGCGAACCAAGATTGGGCGAGACCTCGTCGGTACGGATATTGTTCATGCCAAACCAGCCGGCAAAGGCCAGAGGTACCAGGAACAGCAACCAAACAAAACCAGCGTTGTGGATATAGGTTTCGGTGCCGGCTGGAATCTTGCCGATCAGCGTACCGGAAGAGTTTTGCAGGATCATCGGCTCCCCGCCGAAAATGCCGAAGGTCATCACCAGGGGCACCAGAATCTGCATCGTGGTCACCCCTGCATTGCCCAGTCCGGCGTTCAGGCCCAGCGCTAGCCCCTGCATCCGCTTGGGGAAGAAGAAGCTAATGTTGGACATGGAGGACGCGAAGTTGCCGCCACCGAAACCGGAGAGGAATGCCAGGAACTGAAACACCCATAGTGGTGTATTAATGTCCTGCAGTGCGATACCGGTACCGATTGCCGGCAGCATCAACAGTGCCGTGGTAAAGAAGATGGTGTTGCGTCCACCTGCGATGCGGATAAAAAAACTGCTGGGGATCCTCAGGGTTGCGCCGGTTAGCCCTGCGATGGCGGCCAGGGTGAAGAGCTCGGCGGGCTTAAAGGGGAAGCCCAGGTTAAGCATCTGCACTGTAATTATTCCCCAGTATAACCATACAGCGAAGCCGCATAGTAAGCTGGGAATAGAGATCCATAGGTTACGATTAGCCACTTTCTTGCCGGTCCGCTCCCAGAACTCGGTGTTCTCTACATCCCACTCTTTTATGTCAGCCATAGTTGCACCCTCTTGAATTGTGCGCGTGTTCCAGAGTATTCCTCTGTGTGGTTGCTCCGCAGTTACTTCAGTATGTCTAGTGGCTCGAATTGCTTGCGTTTGGCACGGTCGCGATCGCGTTCTCCCGAATACTGCATCCACATCAGCGATACCAGTGTGACACCGAACAGCAGCATGAAGGCGGTGGTGGCGATGCCGGTCCAGTCGAGCAGGGCGCCGAACATGATGGGAAGAATGAAACCGCCCATGCCGCCTGCCAGACCAACAATCCCGGACATGACCCCGATGTTTTCCGGATATTCATCGGAGAGGTATTTGAATACCGACGCCTTGCCGAAGCCCCAGGCGATACCGACGATGAACAGCAGCGCGGTGAAGACGTATTCGTTAACCCCGATGTGCATGGCAAGTGGTTCACCTTGGGCGCGATTAATGACCATGTTGGTCTGTGGATAGGACATGAAGAACAGGCAGATGAGTGAGGTCCACATGACCCACCAGGTCACCTGGTGCGCACCGAATTTATCGGAAAGCCAGCCCCCTAGGGCGCGAATGATGCCTGAGGGTAAAACGAAGATGGCGGCAAGCAGGGCGGCGGTTTGAATGTCGTGGCCGTAGGTGCCGATGTAGTACTTGGTCATCCACAGCGAGAGAGCGACAAAACCGCCGAACACCAGTGAATAGTACTGGCAATACTTCCACACGGTCGGATCCTTGAGCGTGCGAAGTTGATCCATGATGGTGACGGAAGACTCAACCTTATGGCTCTCCTCCGAGTAGGTGAAGAACCAGAACAGCACCACCACTACTGTCATGGCGATGGCGTAGATGACCGGTACCATTTCCCAGCCCCAGGCGACAACGATAGAGGGTGCGACGAACTTGGTGAGTGCAGCACCGGCGTTGCCAGCACCGAAAATGCCCATGGCGAAGCCTTGTGTCTCCTTTGTAAACCAGCGGGCGGTGTAGGCGATGCCGACGGAGAAAGAGGCCCCTGCGGCGCCGACAAACAGGCCGAGAATCAGGAATTGCCAGAACTCGGTGGCTTTGGAAATGAGAAACAGTGGAATGATGATGGAGGTCATCAGCCAGAAATAAACCGGCCGCCCGCCATACTTGTCGGTCATCATGCCGAGCGGCAAACGTAACAGAGAGCCGGTGAGAATCGGCGTGGCGGCGAGGAGGCCGAACTGTGTATCGGATAATTGCAAACCGGTTTTGATCGGGATACCGATGATGGAGAACATAACCCACACGGCGAAGCAGGCGGTGAAGCCTACCGTGTTCATGGTTAATACCGAGAGCTGTTTAGTACGGTATGTCGGCATAGCCCATTCCTACCTTCTTATGTCCGTCAGCAATAGCCTGAAACTGAGTCTAGGCAGCAGAAACGGCAATAACAATGGGGGAGGGACGGCGTTGTTTGTCGTGTTATACCACTAAAGAGATAGAGGGGTAGTTGGTTGTAACAAGTTGATAAGTTTGATGTTTGTTTCGTTCTATGGATGGTGTGTGCTGTCTGTTTTGCAGTCAATAAACTGTTTGGTGGTACTCCCTAAAATCGGTGTTATATCAGTATCGAAAAAAAGTGTGGAAGAGGCTAGAGTGGAGCCATGCCAAAACTGTTGGAAAAGTCACTGTTGTTGCGTCTTGGCCTGGCGATGGCAACGATTACCGCGCTGGCTTTCACCGGTATGCTCAGCTCGGTGTTCCTCGCCGAAACCTCCGAAGGACAGGCTGCTGCGATCAACCAGGCGGGTACTTTGCGCATGCAATCCTATCGCATAGCCAGCGAACTGGCCGTGCAGGCCAGTGTGCAGGATGAGGCCAGGCTTCAGCGTGCAGTAATGTTGGTGGAGGAGTTTGAACAGCGTCTTCACAGTCCACGTCTTACCGGTGTCCTGACAAGAACTGCAGACCAGAAACTCCATAATGCCTATTACTCTGTGAAACTCCAGTGGCGTACTGAAATTCGTCCCTTACTGGAAAATTATCTCACGCTCGCAGCAGACAATTTTCTGTTTCAGGATAGCCAGGGTAAGGCCGCTGATCTTCGCAAGCAATTTCTGGCTAAGGTAGACAGCTTCGTTGGTAATATTGACGACATGGTCAAGGTGCTTGAGATCGAGGCAGAGCAAAAGATTGAGATGTTGCGGCTGATCCAGATTGTCTCGTTGTTTCTGACCATCCTGGTGGTTTTCGTCACCATGTATCTAATGAATACCGATGTGCTGGTGCCGTTGCGGGACCTGCTTGGCGCGGCGCGAGCTGCGCGCTATGGTGACTTTACCCGACGTATCAATTACCACAGTGAGGATGAGCTTGGGCAACTCTCCTACGCCTTCAATCTGATGGCGGAAGACCTCTCCAAGGCCTATGAAGATCTGGAAACACGGGTGCGGGAAAAAACCAGTGATCTGGAGCGCAGTAACCGCTCACTTGAGTTGCTGTATAAAACAACTCGCCGTCTCAGCGAGGCCCCAATCAGCGATGATGTGTACGAACATCTAATACGGGATATCGAAACCTTGGCTGACACCGGCCCAGGTACCATTTGTCTTGGTGAATCCGGTGAAAGCCAGGCATACAAGCTGGCTTCTACACGTGAATTGGTTTTCGACCGTCCTGATATCTGTAATCCCCCCAATTGTCAGGCTTGCTTCAACGGCGGTGACAGCCATTTTGTTGAGGTGCAGCGTTCCCCAGGGGAATTACTGCGCGTGTTTTCAACACCAATCAAGGATATGGAAAGACAATTCGGCGTGTTGCTGCTGGAGATCACGTCAGACAAACCCTTGCAGGAGTGGCAGGTGCGATTGCTGGAAACAGTGGCAAGTCACATCGCCATTGCTCTCAATATGGCGCAACGCGCCTCTCAGTCTCGCATGCTGGCGTTGATGGAAGAGCGAAGTGTTATCGCACGCGAACTGCATGACTCACTGGCGCAATCGCTCTCCTACCTTAAGATCCAGGTCAGTCGTCTCGATGCAGCTGTGGAGCAGCCGAGTAACGGCGATACAATCCGTGAAGTCACCGCCGAGTTGCGTGATGGTCTTAACAGTGCCTACCGTCAGCTACGTGAACTGCTGACGACTTTCCGTTTGCGTATGGATGAGGCTGGCCTCGATAGCGCGCTGGAGAAAACCGTGCAGGAATTTAGTGAACGCAGCAAGGTCGATATTGAACTGGACAATTCTATGGGGGGCTGCAAGCTGTCGCCGAATGCGGAAATCAATGTCATTCAGGTGGTACGAGAGGCGCTTTCCAATGTGGTCCGCCATGCCCACGCGGACCACGCAGTCGTCTCAGCCCGTTGTAGTGTCGATGGCAATGTCACTGTTGCTATTGATGATGACGGTACTGGGATGCCCAAGGAGACGGCGCGTCAGCACCATTACGGCTTGGCCATCATGCAGGAGCGGGCACACGGTGTTTCAGGGGAGCTGAACATCATCCCCTCAGTCTTGGGCGGCACACGTGTCGAATTGAAATTCAGCGCTGCGGGTAAATTGCAGTCCATCGACAAACAACATGTGCAACAACAAAGGGGAGAGTATGAGCGCTAACACCACTACCCTTATCGTGATTGATGATCATCCTCTGTTTCGTAAAGGGGTTGCAGACCTGATTGGTATGGAAACCTGCCTGAACCTGATTGGCGAGGCAGCCAGCGGTGAGGAGGGGCTTGCGCTGGTGACGACACTGCATCCTGATCTGATTCTACTGGATCTTAATATGAAGGGTATGGACGGGCTTGAAACCCTAAAGCAACTCAAGGACAGGGAACAGGATACACGGGTTATCATGCTCACCGTTTCTGACAATGAGGAGGATGTTGTCGCTGCCCTGCGTGCCGGTGCTGACGGGTATCTGCTAAAGGACATGGAGCCGGAAGATACTCTCGACTACCTGCTTCAGGCAGCGAGGGGAAAGCTAGTCATCAGTGAACGTCTCACCGAACTGCTGGCCCACGCGCTGCGTTCGGAGGGGGCGCATCCGAGTGACGCCCACCAGGCAGGGCTTACCGAACGTGAAGAGCAGATCCTGTCTCTTATCGCCCAAGGGCTCAGCAATAAAATGATTGCTCGCAAGCTGGATATTACCGAAGGCACGGTGAAGGTGCATGTCAAACACCTGTTGAAGAAGCTCAATCTCCGTTCGCGGGTAGAAGCTGCGGTATGGGCGGTAAACGAGGTAAAGCTCCGCTAATCACTCAGTAGTTACGGCTGAGTCGTTCACTAATTTGTCAAGCTCCTGCCTGCAGGGTGGCTTCGACCGTTTCTATATTCATTTGCAGTATTTATGTCTCCATTGTTGACGCCAGTGAATTTTCTTCTAACGTTAGTAGATATGGTTCCGCCGTAAAGTCGGGAGCGGTGTGACTTTGTCTGTCGATAGGCGAAAAGGTCGTTTCATGTCTTTGTTGAGTTGGAATGATAATGTTTAGGAGTAGGGATGCTTGGTGAGGATGGTGGGCTTCCTGTTTCCTTTGGCATCGGTACCGTGGGTATCATGCTCGATTTTTTCGGTGCGGTTCTGATTGTCTATTTTGGTCTCTGGCCTGCGCTGAAGATTCAGGATATGCAGTTTACGGAAGAACAGTACAAACAACGAGTCAGACTGTTTCAACGATTTTGCCTGCTTGGGTTGATGCTGGTTATTACCGGATTTTCCCTGCAACTTTTCGATATTGCCGAGACTTACCATGCCAGATTGTTATAGGTTGTTATGTTGATAAATTCCTGGTTGTCACTCCATAGTGTCTGAGGTTTCTTCGGCTTGAATCCGCCAGCTGACGGACGAAGCCATCTCCTTCAAGTGCCTATGCCGGATCCTTCATAAACTCCTTCATTGGAGCGCTTCAACTCATCTTCGAAGCTGAGAGCCTTTTCTTCCTCTTCCAGCGCAATAACTGCGCGGCTCTTATGTCCGCCATGGTAGAGCAGTCTTTCGATGACACTATTTATGTCTGTGTAGGGTGGAACCTCAAGCTCCAGTAAACGGTCATATAAAGCCTTGTTCAAGGAAACCTGTACTTTCGTGTCCATCATGACATCCTCCACAACTCACATGATAAAAACCGAGTAATTCCATAAAGTATTAGACTAGTATGTACGAAACTCAACGCCATGATGAATAGGGTTTTTGTCATGGACGATGGTTGGAAAGGCAGAATTTGCAGTAGAGACAGTACAGTAATGCAATTACTGCGTACCGTCTCGCAGCGGTACTTGGAATGTAATACACTGTAATTCCCCCACGTTGAATAAATAACAAAACCATGCAGACTTCCTTCGACTTTTCCACCAGGAGCATACTGGTTGCCGGAGTCGATGAGGTTGGGCGAGGACCGCTTGCCGGCCCGGTGGTCACTGCGGCTGTGATTCTCGACCCGACCAAACCGATTTCCGGCTTGGCCGATTCAAAGGCAATGACCGAGAAGAAGAGAGAACGCCTATTCGAAGAAATTAAAGAGAAAGCGTTGGCTTGGGCTATCGGCCGCTGCGAGGTGGAGGAAATCGATGAGCTGAATATCCTCCAAGCGACGATGGTGGCGATGCAGCGCGCCGTCGCAGGGCTCTCCCCGCAGCCGGAGCATGCCCTTATTGATGGTAACCGCTGCCCCAATCTTCCCTGCAGTTGCGACTTTGTCATCAAAGGCGATAGCAAGGTTTCGGAAATCAGTGCAGCCTCCATCCTGGCCAAGGTCACCCGTGACCGTGAAATGGTAGAACTGGATCGACAATATCCGGGGTATGGTCTGGCCGGGCATAAGGGTTATCCGACTAAAAGTCACATTGAGGCATTGGCAACGCTTGGTGTCACCCCGATACATCGCCGCAGTTTCGGCCCAGTGGCCCGTTTGCTAAAGCTGTGATAACGGCGGAGCAAGCGGGAGAGGATTTCAGTTTCCCACAAGGCCCTCTGTCAAGACTTGTTCTACCTGCCGTCGCGGGGTAACTTGCACCACCATGTCCACCCAATTCGTTCACCTTAGACTTCACACTGAATATTCGCTCGCCGATGGCCTCGTGCGCATCAAGCCTTTGATGAAGGCGGTGCGGGAGGCGGGGATGCCCGCGGTCGCTCTGACCGATCAGAGCAACCTCTTTGCCATGGTGAAGTTCTACTCTGCGGCACAGGGCGCGGGGCTCAAGCCGATCATCGGTGTCGATGTCTGGCTGGAGAATCCGGACGAGCCGAGCCAGCCGAGCCGCATGGTGTTTCTGTGCAAGAGCCAGAACGGTTACAAAAATCTCACCCGGCTGGTTTCCCGCAGCTACATTGAGAACCAGCACCGCGGCATCCCTATCGTCAAAAAGGAGTGGCTGAAGGGGCAGACCGATGGCCTCATTGCCCTGTCCGGCGGCCGTGAAGGGGATGTGGGACAGGCCCTGCTGGCTGGTAAGCGCGATGTGGCAGCGGAGCTTATCACCGGCTGGCTGCGTTTGTTCGCTGACAACTATTATCTGGAGCTCCAGCGCACCGGCCGTGAAGGGGAGGAGGACTACCTGCATGCGGCGGTGGAGATGGCCGGGGCGATGGGCGTGCCGGTGGTGGCGACCAACGACGTGCGCTTTCTCAAGGAGGAGGATTTCGAGGCCCATGAGGTCAGGGTCTGCATTTATGATAGCCGCACCCTGGACGACCCCCGCCGCGCCCACCGCTACAGCGAGCAGCAGTACCTGCGCACCCCCGAAGAGATGGCCGAGCTTTTCGCCGATATCCCGGAGGCACTGGAGAATACCGTCGAGATCGCCAAACGCTGCAGTGTCGAGCTGCAACTCGGAACCTACTACCTGCCGACCAGCCCCATCCCGGAGGGGATGACCGAGGATGAATACTTCCGCCAGGCCTCGCGCGAGGGGCTGGAGTATCGTCTTTCCACCCTGTTCGATGTGAACGCCCCGGACTTTGCCGAGAAGCGCAAACCCTACGACGAGCGGCTCGAGGTCGAACTCGAGGTTATTCTGCAGATGGGGTTCCCTGGCTATTTCCTTATCGTGGCCGACTTCATCAAGTGGGCCAAGAAGAACAGGGTACCGGTGGGGCCGGGGCGCGGTTCCGGTGCGGGCTCGCTGGTCGCCTATGCCCTCCTTATCACCGACCTCGATCCGCTGGAGTACGACCTGCTATTCGAGCGCTTCCTCAATCCCGAGCGTGTCTCGATGCCCGACTTCGACGTCGACTTCTGCATGGAGGGGCGCGACCGGGTGATCGACTACGTGGCCGAGACCTACGGCCGTAACCAGGTCTCGCAGATCATTACCTACGGCACCATGGCGGCCAAGGCGGTGGTGCGCGATGTGGGCCGCGTGCTGGGTCACCCTTATGGTTTTGTCGACACCATTTCCAAGCTGATCCCGTTCGAGATCGGCATTACCCTGACCAAGGCGCTGGAGCAGGAGCCTGATCTCAAGGAGCGCTACGATAACGATGAGGAAGTCACCGCCCTCATCGATATGGCGCTGAAGCTGGAGGGGATCACCCGCAACGCGGGCAAGCACGCCGGGGGCGTGGTGATCGCCCCGAGCGATCTGACTGACTTCTCTCCGCTCTATTGTGAAGAGGGGGGCGGCAGCATCGTTACCCAGTTTGACAAGAACGACGTAGAGTCGGTTGGCCTGGTCAAGTTCGACTTCCTTGGTCTGCGAACCCTGACCATCATCGACTGGGCGCTGGACAACATCCGTCACTCAATGAAGATGCGCGGTGAGGATCCGAAGGACTGCCCGAAGATCGAATTCATCCCGCTGGACGATGCGACGAGCTTCGACAATCTCAAGGCGGCCAAGACTACCGCCGTATTCCAGCTCGAATCGCGCGGCATGAAGGACCTCATCTCACGCCTGCAGCCCGACTGCTTCGAGGACATCATCGCCCTGGTGGCGCTGTTCCGTCCCGGTCCCTTGCAATCGGGCATGGTGGACAACTTCATCAACCGCAAGCACGGGCGGGAGAAGGTCTCCTACCCGGATGCCCAGTACCAGCATGACTCACTGAAACCGATCCTCGAGCCCACCTACGGCATCATCCTCTACCAGGAGCAGGTGATGCAGATCGCCCAGGTGCTGGCCGGTTACTCCCTCGGCGGCGCTGACCTGCTGCGCCGCGCCATGGGTAAGAAAAAGCCCGAGGAGATGGCAAAGCAGCGTGCGGTATTCGCCGAAGGGGCCGAAAAGAACGGCATCGACGCTGAGCTGGCGATGAAGATTTTCGACCTGGTGGAGAAATTCGCCGGCTACGGCTTTAACAAGTCCCACTCTGCCGCCTACGCCCTGGTCTCCTACCAGACCCTCTGGCTCAAGACCCACTATCCGGCCGAGTTCATGGCCGCGGTCCTCTCCGCCGATATGGACAACACCGACAAGGTGGTGACCTTGATCGAGGAGTGCAAGGAGATGGGACTCAAGGTCGAGCGCCCGCTGGTCAACCAGAGTTACCACAAGTTCACGGTCAACGCCGAGGGGGCCGTGGTCTATGGTCTCGGTGCGATCAAGGGGGTGGGCGAGGGAGCGATTGAGGGCATCGTTACTGAGCGTGAGGCTGGTGGAGCGTATCGCGACCTGTTCGACTTCTGCCGCCGCATCGATACCAAAAAGGCCAATCGCCGGGTACTCGAGTCTTTGATCCGAGCCGGCGCCCTGGACCAGCTCGGGCCCAACCGTGCCACCCTGATGGCAGCACTACCGCAGGCGCTGCAGATGGCCGAGCAGGAGAGCCGTGCCATGGCTTCGGGGACCGGCGATATGTTCGGTTTTGACAGTGTGGTGCTGGAAACAAGCCCAGCCAGTTTCGATGAGGTGCCGGAGTGGGACGAAGACACCCGCCTTGCGGGCGAGAAGGAGACACTTGGGCTCTATCTTACCGGTCATCCGATTAATAAATATGAGCAGGAACTGCGTGCCTTTACCTCCTGCCGTCTCGCCGACCTCAATGCCGACAAGCCACGCACCATGACCCTGGCCGGACTCATCATCGCCTTGCGCACCCGCCCGACCAAGCGCGGCGACAAAATGGCTTTTGTCACCATCGACGATCGCACCGGTCGTATCGAGGTGACCCTGTTTGGCGATACCTATGCGCGCTACCACGACCTGTTGGGCAAGGATAAGGTCATCGTCGTCAGTGGCGAGGTGCGCCATGATGATTATTCCGGTGGGCTGGTGATGCGGGTTAATGAAGTCTATGACATGGAGCGCGCACGCGAGCAGTACACCAAGCGACTGCTGCTGGCGGTGGGGCAGGAGAAAGCGGCCAATGGCCTACTACCATCGCTGACTCGGGTGCTTACCCCGTTTCGCGAAGGCGCCTGCCCGATTGCACTCGACTATAGCAGTGAAGAGGCAACGGCCAGAGTGAATCTGGGAAGAGAGTGGCAGGTGCGCCCCAGTGATGAACTGCTGAATCGTTTACGGCAACTTCTGGGGGAAGACAAGGTCCGGCTTGAGTACTCATAGTGTGACCAATTGGGCGCGACAAGGGCCACCTCCGTCACGTATAATCCCCCGATTCGCCTAATATTAATCACATAGCTGACGCGAAACGACCACTGATTATGAACCTGAATTTTCTTGAATTTGAACAGCCGATTGCCGAACTCGAGGCCAAGATCGATGAGTTGCGTTTTGTCGGCGACGATGCCGAGATCAATATCGGGGATGAGATCTCACGCCTGCAGGCAAAAAGCCGAAGCCTGACCGAATCGATCTTCGCCAACCTCAATGCCTGGCAGATTTCGCAGCTGGCACGCCACCCGCAGCGCCCCTACACCCAGGACTATATTGACGCCATCTTTACCGATTTCGAAGAGCTTCATGGCGACCGTGCCTATGCCGACGACAAGTCGATCGTTGCCGGCGTGGCTCGTCTTGACGGCAAGCCGGTGATGGTGATCGGCCAGCAAAAAGGCCGTGATACTAAAGAAAAGGTATTGCGTAATTTCGGCATGCCTCGGCCGGAGGGATATCGCAAGGCGTTGCGCCTGATGGAGATGGCCGAGCGCTTCAAGCTGCCGATCATGACCTTCATCGACACCCCCGGTGCCTATCCAGGAGTCGGTGCCGAGGAGCGTGGCCAGTCCGAGGCCATTGCACGCAATCTGCTGGTAATGTCCAAGCTGAAGACCCCCATTATCTGCACCGTGATCGGCGAGGGTGGCTCCGGTGGAGCTCTGGCCATCGGCGTTGGTGATCGGGTGATGATGCTGCAATACAGCACCTATTCGGTGATCTCCCCGGAAGGTTGCGCCTCCATTCTGTGGAAGAGTGCGGAGAAGGCCTCCGATGCGGCCGAGGCGCTGGGGATCACCTCAGGGCGCCTAAAGGAACTTGGTCTCATCGACCATATCATTCCCGAACCGTTGGGCGGCGCCCATCGGGACGTTGAGGCAATGGCCGCCAATGTCAAGAAGGCGCTAGTGGACAAGCTCGATGAGCTCAGTCGTCTCGACCTTGACCAGCTGCTCTCACAGCGCTACCAGCGCCTAATGTCCTTTGGTAATTTCGAAGTAAAATAGCGAGACCAACCGCTAGGAACACAAAGGTTTTCCGGGGTGGGCGCGCGTTGCGAGCCCACTCCTGAACCAAAAGGGATTTCAGCATAAGGCATGCAAAGGACGCAGAGGTTAAACTAAATACTACCTCGCATTTTGTATGAAAAAGCCTTGACCATGCCGCACTCTCTCAGGCAACACCTCCTTGCCACCCTCCAGACCATGCCGTCTGCACACCACTACCGGGTCGCTTTTAGTGGCGGTCTCGATTCCACGGTGCTATTGCATCTATTGTCTTCACTTCGCAACGAGCTCGGTGTGGCGATTTCAGCACTGCACATCGATCACGGGCTTTTCGAGCACTCTACTGAGTGGTCCGGGCAGTGTCGTCGTTTTTGTGAGCGCCTCGGGGTCCCGTTTGAACTGCATCGGATAGAGGTCAAGCGCCAAGGAGAGCATGGCCTGGAGGCAGCAGCCCGCCATGCCAGATACCAGGTGTTTGAAGCGGTGTTGGGCGAGGGGGAGATGCTGCTTACTGCCCACCACCGGGACGATCAGGCCGAAACCTTGCTATTACAACTGCTTCGAGGTGGGGGCGTGCATGGCCTGGCAGCAATGCCACACTCGCGGCATCTCGGTAGAGGTGTCATTGCACGGCCATTGCTGGAGCAATCACGTGAGACCCTGCGGGTGTATGCTGCGGCATCAGAACTGGAGTGGATTGAGGATCCGAGTAATTTTGATACCGGTCTGGAGCGCAATTGGTTGCGCCATACCCTGTTGCCACAGTTAGAAGAACGACGTGCTGGGATTCGCGATGTGCTGGTGCGCAGTGCTGGGCATTTTGCCGAGAGTGCACACCTGCTCGATGATCTGGCGTTGCAGGACCTGGCGCATGCCGAGCAGGAACAAGCAACCCTATCGGTGAAAGCACTGAGACGCCTCTCTCCGGAACGTTGTCGGAATCTGCTGCGCTATGCGATACGGCAGCGAGGATTACCGTTACCGGATCACCGTCATTTGCACCGCATTCTTGATGAGGTCATGAGCGCCTCAGAGGATGCGATGCCTCTGGTGGCGTGGACTGGTGCGGAGGTGAGGCGCTACCGCAACGCCCTCTATCTCCTCGCGCCGCTACCTCCGGCCCCTGAAGCCAGCCTGGAACTGCCATGGCAGGGGGAGAGTGAGCTGGCCCTGCCCAATGGTTTGGGGGCAGTACGGCTGCGGCAGGTCCTGGGAGAAGGGATTGCATCGCAGCATGTTCCTGCCAAGGGAGTTAGTCTCTGTTGGCGGACAGGCGGGGAGCGTCTTCAGCCTGCTGGAAGGGGGGGGCGCCATGAGCTGAAAAAGCTGTATCAGGAGGCTGGCATACCGCCGTGGGAGCGCAGCCGTCGGCCTTTGGTCTACCTGAACGGGGAGCTGGCCCAGGTACCGGGACTCTGTACTGCAGCAAACATTGCCGCATCGCCTGATGAGACGGGGTTCGTGTTTGAGTTCGAGGCCGCTTTTTAGGACGCCGTGGAATTTCAGCTTCCAGCGCAGGCTCTCCCACCATATCTGGGAGGGGATGTATCACTCTTTTTCTCCTCCAGTTGCCGGCAAGCGTAGAAATGTACAGTCACGCCACACTGGTCATTGAAAAAGATTGGCAAAACAAGGACAATTGCCAAGTACTCGGATCCGGGGTTGTGGGATGCGAGGCGCCAACCTGTTTCCCTTTACTCAGAATTCTGACGTTTTCATGACGAAGTACATCTTTATTACGGGCGGTGTTGTTTCTTCTCTGGGTAAGGGCATCGCTTCCGCTTCCCTTGCGGCCATCCTCGAAGCCCGCGGCCTCTCCATCACCATGCTCAAGCTCGACCCCTATATCAATGTGGATCCGGGTACCATGAGCCCGTTCCAGCACGGTGAGGTATTCGTGACCGAGGATGGGGCGGAGACCGATCTGGACCTGGGGCATTACGAGCGCTTCGTGCGTACCACTATGACCCAGCGCAACAATTTCACCACCGGTCGCATCTACGAGAACGTCATCCGCAAGGAGCGTCGCGGCGACTATCTCGGTGGCACAGTGCAGGTCATTCCCCACATCACTGACGAGATCAAGCGTTCGGTCAAGGCCGGTGCCGAGGGATACGACGTGGCGATGGTGGAGATCGGCGGCACCGTTGGCGACATCGAGTCGCTGCCATTTCTCGAGGCGATTCGCCAGATGGCGGTAGAGCTGGGCCATGACAATGTGCTGTTCATGCACCTGACCCTGTTGCCCTACATTCCCACCGCCGGCGAGCTCAAGACCAAGCCGACCCAGCACTCGGTCAAGGAGCTGCGCTCCATCGGTATTCAGCCCGATATCCTGGTGTGCCGTGCCGACCGCCCGGTGCCCGAGGACGAAAAGCGCAAGATCGCCCTGTTCACCAATGTCGAAGAGCGGGCGGTGATCTCCTGTGTCGATGTCGACACCATCTACAAGATCCCGCTGGAACTGCACAAACAGGGCCTCGACGATATCGTGGTGGAGAAGCTGCGTATCGATACCAAGCCAGCCGACCTTTCCGAATGGGAGGGGGTGATCGACGCGTTGCAGAATCCTAGCGGCGAGGTGACCATCGCTATGGTCGGCAAGTATGTCGACCTGACCGAGGCCTATAAATCCCTCTCCGAGGCGCTGATCCATGCCGGCATCCAGACCCGCACCAAGGTGAAGATCGTCTACATCGATTCCGAAGAGATCGAGCGTAGTGGTACCGACCGCCTCAAGGGGATGGATGCCATCTTGGTGCCCGGCGGCTTTGGTGAACGCGGCGTGGAAGGCAAGATTGCCACCGTACGCTACGCCCGCGAAAACAAGGTGCCTTACCTTGGTATCTGCCTCGGCATGCAGGTGGCGGTGATCGAATATGCCCGTGATGTGGCAGGGCTGGCCGGTGCCCACAGCACCGAGTTCAAACCGCAGTCCGAGCACCCGGTTATCGCACTCATCACCGAGTGGGTCACCGCTGAAGGCAAGGTGGAGAAGCGCTCTGCAGAATCCGACCTAGGTGGCACCATGCGCCTGGGTGGTCAGACCTGTCATCTGCTCGAGGGCACCCGTGTGCGCGAACTCTATGGCAAGGAGTCCATCGTCGAGCGTCACCGCCACCGTTATGAGTTCAACAACAACTACCGCGAGCGGCTTAGCGAGGCGGGGATGGTGTTTGCCGGCCTCTCGGAAGACAAGAGTCTGGTGGAGGTGGTGGAGTTGCCTGACCATCCCTGGTTTGTGGCCTGTCAGTTCCATCCGGAATTCACCTCTACACCGCGTGATGGCCATCCACTATTCAGCGGCTTCGTTGCCGCGGCGCGTAAACAAGCTGGGAAGTAACCATGAAACTCTGCGGTTTCGAGGCTGGTATCGACCAGCCCCTGTTCCTGATTGCCGGTCCCTGCGTGATCGAAAGCGAGCAACTCGTGCTCGATACCGCCGGCGAGCTTCGGTCCATTTGTGACGAGTTGGCAATCCCCTTCATTTTCAAGGCCTCTTTTGACAAGGCCAACCGTACTTCCGGAGACAGTTTCCGCGGCCCAGGTTTGGAGCAGGGATTGGCGATTCTGGAGAAGGTCAAGAAACAGTACGGTGTGCCGGTGTTGACTGACGTGCATGAGGATACTCCTCTGGATGAGGTAGCTGCGGTGGTGGATGTGCTGCAGACCCCCGCATTTCTTTGCCGTCAGACCAATTTTATCCAGAACGTAGCCCGCCAGGGGCGACCAGTGAATATCAAAAAGGGGCAGTTTCTTGCGCCCTGGGACATGCTCAATGTGGTGGAGAAGGCGCGCGCCGTTGGCAATGAGCAGATTATGGTCTGCGAGCGAGGTGTCTCGTTTGGCTATAATACGCTGATTAGCGACATGCGCGGGTTGGCGGTGATGCGCAATACCGGCTGTCCGGTGGTGTTTGACGCCACCCACTCGGTGCAACAGCCCGGCGGACTGGGTGGTCGTTCCGGTGGTCAGCGTGAATTTGTGCCGGTACTGGCTCGTGCTGCGGTGGCGAGTGGTATCGCCGGGCTCTTTATGGAGACCCATCCCGATCCGGACAAGGGGCTCTCGGATGGCCCCAACATGTGGCCGCTGGGCCGCCTAAAGCCGCTGCTCGCCACGCTGAAGGCGCTGGACGAGGTGGTCAAGACGCAGGGCTTTATCGAGCAGGAATTGAACGCATAGACAGACCCTGAGCGTTGATCGCCTCGGGTTACGCTGCGCTCCGACCTACGGTTGACGGTGTAGTCTGTGGAGCTGAATTAACAATCATCAAAATGTGGATAGTGGAAGATAAATGAGCGACAACAAGACCCAGATCGTAAACGTACGTGCCCGTGAAATCATCGACTCCCGGGGGAATCCGACGGTTGAGGCCGATGTCATCCTGGCTGGCGGTGCCATCGGGCGTGCTGCCGTCCCCTCTGGTGCCTCTACCGGTTCCCGTGAGGCTATCGAACTGCGTGATAATGATGCCGAGCGTTTTGGCGGAAAGGGCGTTCTGGATGCCGTGGCCAACGTTAACGGACGTATCGCCAAGGCCCTGATCGGAATGGACGCTGGCGATCAGAAGGCGATCGATCGAGCGATGCTGGAACTGGACGGAACCGAGAACAAGAATGAGCTTGGTGCCAATGCCATCCTCGCTGTTTCCCTGGCGAACGCCAAAGCTGCCGCCGCTGCTCACGAAATGCCGCTTTACCGCTATCTGGCAGTGGACAAGAGCAAGGAATTCACCATGCCGGTGCCGATGATGAACATCATCAATGGCGGTGAGCACGCCGATAACAGTGTCGATCTGCAGGAGTTCATGATCGTGCCAGTGGGTGCCTCGAGCATCAATGAAGCGATCCGCTACGGTGCCGAAGTATTCCATGCACTGAAAAAGGTGTTGAGCGCCAAGGGCATGAACACTGCCGTCGGCGACGAGGGCGGCTTTGCCCCCGACCTCTCATCCAATGAAGAGGCTATCCAGGTGATCCTCGAGGCCATCGACAAGGCCGGTTACAAAGCGGGCGAGGACATCATGATTGCCATCGACGCGGCCAGCTCCGAGTTCTACAAGGACGGCAAGTACGTGCTGGCCTCCGAGGGCAAGGAGATGACTTCGGCTGAATTTGTCGATTTCCTGGCCGACTGGGTGGAGAAGTACCCGATCATCTCCATTGAGGACGGCATGGATGAAAGCGACTGGGACGGCTGGAAACTGCTGACCGAGAAGCTGGGCAAGAAGGTCCAGCTGGTGGGCGACGACCTGTTCGTTACCAACCCGAAAATCCTCAAGGAGGGCATCGATAAGGGTATCGCCAACTCTATCCTGATCAAGGTCAACCAGATCGGTACCCTGACCGAGACCCTGGAGGCCATCCAGATGGCCAAGGATGCTGGCTATACCGCGGTGGTTTCCCACCGCTCTGGCGAAACCGAGGATACCACTATTGCCGATATCGCTGTGGCCACCAACGCGGGCCAGATCAAGACCGGCTCCATGTCACGCTCGGATCGCGTGGCCAAGTACAACCGCCTGATTCGTATTGCCGAGGCACTGGGGGAGAAGGCCCAGTTCCCAGGTCACGAAGCATTTTACAACCTGAAAGGGGAGTAACTCGCCATCGTCGCGAAGCAGGCCCGGTCAGCCAACGGTTGTCCGGGCCTGTTTGTTTATTGACTCATGAAATGGCTCATCTCAGCTCTGCTGTGCCTTTTGTTGCTACTGCAGTACACCCTGTGGTTTGGCAACGGTGGGCTGTTACGCCTCTGGCAACTCGACAGCAAGGTCGAGGAGCAGAAGGTGGAAAACACGCAGTTGACCGAACGCAACCGTGCGCTGGAGGCGGAAGTGATCGACCTTAAGCAGGGGCTCGAAGCGATTGAGGAGCGCGCGCGTTCAGACCTCGGCATGATTAAAAAGGACGAGACCTTTTACCAGGTCGTCGAAGAATGAAGAGCGCGTTAACGCAAAGATGACGGACAAACGGAAATACTGGGCAGTGATTCCGGCTGCGGGGGTTGGCAAGCGGATGCAGGCTGATCGACCCAAGCAGTATCTGAAACTCCACGGCAGGACGGTACTCGAACATACCCTGTCGCGATTTCTCGAACACCCGCTGATCAGCGGGGTGGTGGTGGCCGTTACCGACGGTGATCCCTACTGGCAAGATCTGGCTATCTCACATCCAAAACTGTTCACGGCATCCGGTGGCGAAGAGCGCTGTCATTCCGTGCTCAATGCCCTGCAAATATTGCAGCGGCAGGCGGATGATACTGACTGGGTACTGGTGCACGATGCGGCGCGTCCCTGCCTGCGGCGCGAGGATCTGGAACATCTGATACAGGCACTTTCAGAACACCCGAATGGCGGCCTTCTCGGCCTGCCGGTGGCCGATACAGTCAAGCGCACAGGAGCGGACGATGCGGTGATCGAAACGGTGCCACGTGAGCATCTGTGGCGCGCGCTCACCCCACAGATGTTCTGTCTTGGTGAGTTATTTGCAGCCCTCGATAGCGCGCTGAAAAACAATCAGCTCGTCACCGACGATGCCTCGGCGATGGAGTTGGCGGGCAAGGCACCGAAGATGATCGAGGGGCACGGCGACAATATCAAGATCACCCGCCCGCAGGATCTTGTTTTGGCAGAACTCTATTTGGCACAGCAGGAGAATTCATGCGAATAGGCCACGGTTACGATGTCCATGCTTTCACCGCAGGCGACCACATCGTTCTCGGTGGGGTGCGCATTGCCCATAGCCATGCCTTTGCTGCGCATTCGGATGGTGATGTGTTGATTCATGCCCTGTGCGATGCGCTGCTCGGTGCGGCGGCGCTCGGGGATATCGGTCGTCATTTTCCGGATACCAGTGCTGAATTTGAAAACATCGACAGCCGCATCCTGCTACGACATGTGGTGGGTTTACTGCAGCAACGGGGTTACTCCCTGGGTAATGCGGACATGACCATCATTGCCCAGGCGCCAAAGCTGGCGCCGCACATTGAGGACATGCGCGCTAACCTGGCTGCCGATCTGCAGGTCGAGGTCGATCAGATCAACGTCAAGGCCACCACCACCGAGAAGCTCGGTTTTGCCGGGCGCAAGGAGGGGATCGCCGCCCACGCCGTGGTGCTGCTGACGCAATGAGCGATCCGCAATTTCCTCTGCCGGACGGGCTGGTGCTCGACTGGTCATATGCCTTGGGTGAGCCGTGCTGTAGCGCGGTGATTCGTTCTTGTCCCGAGGATTTCATCGTTGATGAGGTAATGGGCTTCTCGCCGGACGGTGAAGGCAATCATGCCTGGCTGCATATCCGCAAGCGCAGTACCAATACGGAATGGCTGGCGCGTGAACTGGCTACCCTGGCCGACGTGCCGCTGAGTGAGGTGGGCTATGCCGGACTCAAGGACCGCTATGCGGTGACCAGCCAGGTCTTTACCGTGAACCTGTCCGGTAAGGAAGAGCCCGACTGGCAGCAGTTTGCCTCCGACAACATCACCTTTCTCGAGATCGACCGTCATGGGCGCAAGCTCAAGCGTGGGGCACTGCGTGAAAACCGCTTTGTACTCACACTGCGCGAGCTGCAGGGTGAGTGCACAGATATCGAGCATCGCCTGCAGTGCATCGCCGAGGAGGGGGTACCCAACTATTTCGGCGAACAGCGCTTCGGCCATGACTTCGGCAACCTGGCGGTGGCCGCAGCAATGTTCCGCGGCGAATGGCGCGAGAGCATCCGCCACAAGCGCAGCCTCTACCTCTCTGCAGCACGTTCTTACCTGTTCAATAA
The DNA here is from genome assembly GCA_041546305.1 of Thiohalomonadaceae bacterium. Classification (GTDB taxonomy): domain Bacteria; phylum Pseudomonadota; class Gammaproteobacteria; order Thiohalomonadales; family Thiohalomonadaceae; genus JBFEYJ01. The sequence continues at coordinate 34,014 of JBFEWO010000010.1, forward strand.
GGTGTTGTCGTCACGGGTGGCTGCCGGAAACTGGAATCGGGCCTTGCCCGGCGAGTCGCTGATGCAGGAGGGGAGTACCAGCTGCTTTAGTGTGCGACTGATCGGCGGCGATATTGAAAAGAGAATCGCCACGGGACATCTTCACCCGACCGGCCCCCTGTGGGGCAGGGGTAGGCCCACCAGCCTGGCCGAGGCGCAGGCATTTGAGCTCGGCGTATTGGAGGGCGAGGATTTCTGGCAGGCCGGACTGGAGAAGGCGGGGATGATACAGGAGCGGCGCGCCCTGCGTCTACCGGCCAAAAAACTGCAATGGCAGTGGCTGGATCATAAAACCCTACAGCTGCAGTTTGCCTTGCCACCAGGGGCTTACGCCACCAGCGTCCTGCGTGAAATTGCAAAAACTGACAA
>JBFEWO010000016.1:0-30985 GCA_041546305.1 Thiohalomonadaceae bacterium
GCGATGTGCAGCTCACCCTCGCCTTCCTCTTCACGCCCCTTACGCCCCTTCCGGCCCGTCTCTTTCTTGGCTGGACGGGCCTCTTCCTGGGGCTTTTTCTCAGGAGCTGCGCGCTCGCGCTTGGGAGCTGCAGGAGGCTCCTCCTGGATAGCTTTGGCAGGTTCCTCGGCGGCAACAGCAGCGGCAGCGGCGGCAGCGACAGCAACTTCTTCCTCGGCCTTGCGGCGGGCCTCCTCTTCCTCGGCCTTGCGGCGTGCCTCCTCTTCCTCGGCCTTGCGGCGGGCCTCCTCTTCCTCGGCCTTGCGGCGGGCCTCCTCCTCTTCCTTGTAACTAGACTCGTCCTCTGTTCGCAGCTTGGCCTCAACCTCCAGTTGCTGCTCGAGGCGCTGGGCAACCTCCTCGTCGATGCGCTTATCCTCTTCTGCGGCAACAATGCTGCGCTTAACGTATGTGCGTTTCTTGCGCACCTCGACGGTCACCGTCTTGCCTTTGGACGCGCTGGTACCACCGACCTTCAGTTCACTGGTCGTACGGCGCTTGAGTGTAATCTTTTTCGGGCCAGCCTCTTCAACGGCTTCGGCTTTCTCGGTACCGTGCTTCTCACGCAGGTAGTCCAGCAGCTTGACTTTGTCATCATCCCCGATGACTTCATCAGCGCCCTTTGCCTTGACGCCGGCATCCTGCAACTGGCTCAGCAGACGCTCTACTGGAACACCAATCGTTTCAGCAAACTGTGTGACGGTAACCTCTGACATTTACGCTATACTCCTGCCCTTCAACTTTCCTGCTCTTCTGCAAACCAGGGTGCGCGAGCCGCCATAATCAGCTTCGCTGCGCGCTCTTCGTCCATGCCTTCGATCTCCATCAGATCGTCGACCGCCAATTCGGCGAGGTCGTCCATGGTAGTCACCCCACGACTGGCCAAGGCATCAGCCAGTTCGGGATCCATACCCTCCATTTCCAGCAGGTCCTTTTCCGGCTCAGCGCCGCCGTGCTCTTCATTACTGATCGCCTGGGTCACCAGAACATCTTTTGCACGGGCACGCAGTTCGTTGACGATATCCTCGTCAAATTCCTCAATCTCCAACATTTCATGCACTGGCACATAGGCAACCTCCTCGATACTGGAGAATCCTTCCTGCACCAGGATAGAAGCCACCTCTTCATCCACATTCAGCTGTTCATGGAACAGCTTGATGAGGGCGCCGACCTCAGCCTCGTTCTTCTCTTCCGCCTGAGCCTCAGTCATGACATTAAGCTCCCAACCAGTCAGCTCACTGGCAAGACGGACATTCTGCCCACCTCGACCGATGGCCTGTGAGAGCTGATCCTCGGCAACGGCGATGTCCATGCTGCCGGAATCCTCATCCACCACGATGGAGAGCACTTCAGCCGGTGCCATGGCGTTAATCACATACTGGGCAACATTGTCGTTCCACAGGACGATATCGACACGCTCACCGTTCATCTCGTTGGTCACCGACTGCACACGCGAGCCGCGCATTCCTACACAAGCGCCTACAGGGTCGATGCGCGAATCGTTGGAACGTACGGCGATCTTCGCCCGCAGACCGGGATCACGGGCTGCGCCCATGATGTCAATAAGCCCCTCATTAACTTCGGGAACTTCCAGTTTGAACAGTTCGATAAGAAATTCCGGCATTGTGCGACTGACAAACAGCTGCGGACCACGCGGCTCGGAACGCACATCATACAGATAGCCACGAACGCGGTCACCCGGGCGAATCGGCTCACGCGTGATGACATGCTCGCGCGTGATCAGCGCTTCGATATTGTTGCCCAGATCAAGAATGATATTGCCACGGTCGATGCGTTTGACTACACCATTAATAAGCTCACCCACGCGCTCCTTGTAGGCGTCGACTACCTGGGCACGCTCGGCCTCACGAACCTTCTGCACAATAACCTGCTTGGCCGTCTGGGCCGCAATGCGGCAAAACGACACCGACTCAGTTTGTTCTTCGACAAACTCGCCAGGCTGGATAGCCGGAGCGTCGATACGGGCGGCGCTAAGGGTAATCTGTCGCTCAGGGTGTTCAAGCTGGGAGGTCTCGCTATCATCAATCACTTCCCAACGGCGGAATGTCTCGTAGTCGCCGGTCTGACGGTCAATATCCACACGGATATCCACATCGCCACCATGACGCTTCTTCGTCGCCGTCGCCAAAGCGATCTCCATCGCCTCGAAAATAATCTCTTTGGCGACGCCTTTCTCATTTGAAACTGCGTCTACAACCAGCAGAATTTCTTTGTTCATAACAAAGCCTCTAACCGCCTCCAGCTACCGTCCCATGCGCGGGATGTCTAACCCATGTGCAACCTTAACAGCTGCTTACCATTCGTGGACCAGATTCGCTTTCTCAATATTGTCCAGCACCAGGGAATATTCCACCCCATCCACTTCAATCGTTACCTGCCCATCCTGGACAGACTGCAGTCGTCCCTTAAACTTTCGTCGACCCTCCAGTGGACTCCGCAGACGTATCTCTGCCAACTGACCGAGATAGCGTTGGTAGTGAGCCTCTGTAAACAGTGGTCTGTCCAACCCCGGCGAGGAAACCTCAAGGGTGTATAAGCCGGTAATAGGATCCTCGACATCCAGTACCGCACTGACCTGATGGCTGACATCCGCACAATCGTCAACCGAAATGCCGTTTTCATGGTCGATATAGACACGTAGCACAGAATGCTTCCCCTGCGACAAGTACTCTATTCCAACCAGTTCAAATCCCAGGGCGGTAACCGCCGGTTCGATGATGGCCTGTAACTGTTTGTTCACCTGAACCATGTTTTCCCCGGAAACAAAAAATGGGCCCATGGCCCATCCAGTTAACTTCCTAATCAACGCGGAATTATAGCGCTTTTTACGGCACCAGTCACCCACGTACGGCGGTGTTCCGCCTAACAAAAAGCCCCGAATACGGGGCTTGATGCTTAAAGGTGGTAGCGGGGGCAGGATTTGAACCTACGACCTTCGGGTTATGAGCCCGACGAGCTACCGGACTGCTCCACCCCGCAACTGATGGAGCGCATTGTACATACCGACTCCACTTTACGCAACCCTAAGTAGAGAGAAAATCGAGAAAAATTTATCGACGAAGCAGGTGGTGGCGCAGGTCGAACCTATAGATAAATCCGGGCAAGGCAAAGACCAGAAAAAGCGAAAGGGTAACGGCATAGAACTCCCAGTCCTGGGTATAGATCTCGCCATTAAGCTTCTTCTCCATCCCCAGCGTAACCGCCCCTGTAACAAAATAGAGCACCATCCACTCCAACCACCGAACCCAGGAACGCTTCTGGCCACTGGCGGGTGTGCTGATGAAAAATACCCGTTCGCTCAACCAGGGCAAATTGGCACTGATGAACGCAAGAACAATGATCAGCCAACTGGCTTGGGTTGCGGTCATGAAGAATACTCCAGATAAATCGGAGGGGAAGAATAGCAGATGCTAAAGAGAGGTGAAAAGAGAGGAGGCGCCCCTAGAGCGCGCGCCCCTCTCAAGCGTTACTTCATTAGACGCCCATGGCCTGCCTGCACAGCGCCATCAGGTCGTTCGGGTAGGCCCCCAGCACGAGGATGGCCAAGGCATTGGCGCTCAAAACTACCCCCAGATCCAGACCTGGCTTGAGTTCTTCAACGGTCTCCGCCTTGTCGAAATACATCAGCTTAATGATACGCAGGTAGTAGAAAGCACCAATGACCGAGAAGATCACCGCCACTGCCGCCAACCAGACCAGATCAGCGCTAACCACTGCCTGAATTACCGACAGCTTGGCCCAGAAACCGATGAATGGCGGAACCCCAGCCATGGAGAACATGATGAACAACATCATCAGCGCAAACCAGGGGCTACGCTCATTCAGGCCCTTGTAGTCTTCCAACCGATCGGCCTCAAAGCCGGCGCGGCTCATCAGGATGACCATACCAAAACCGCCAAGCCCCATAATGACATAGACAATGGCGTAGAACATACCGGCGGCATACCCCTCCTGAGTGCCGGAGAGTACACCGAGCAGGAGAAAACCGGCATGGGAAATCCCCGAATAGGCCAGCATACGCTTGATATTAGCCTGGGCAATGGCAATGACATTACCAATAGAGAGTGAAAGCACTGACAGTAGTACCAGAATATCGTGCCATTGGCTCTGCAGTGAACCCAAACCATCCACCAAAAGACGCATCAGCATGGCAAAGGCGGCCAGCTTGGGTGCTGTACTGAGATAGAGGGTGACTGCGGTTGGCGCACCATGGTAGACATCGGGCACCCACATGTGGAAGGGGACGGCACCCAGCTTGAAAGCGATGCCTACGATAAGGAAGACCATACCGAACACCAGCAGAGTGTTGTTGAGTTGTCCCCCCTCTACGGCCCGGTTGATTTCGGCTAGGTCAAGGCTGCCGGTAACTCCGTAAATCATGGACATGCCATACAACAGCATTGCCGACGCCATGGCGCCTAGAATGAAATACTTCATCGCTGCCTCGGAAGCCACCCGATTGTCGCGTTGCAGCGCAACCATGGCATAGAGTGAGAGCGAGAGCAGCTCCAGTCCCAGATAAATGGTGATGAAGCTGTGGGCCGAGATCAGGATCATCATACCGAGCACGCCGAACAGGCCGAGGACAAAAAACTCCCCACTGAACATATTACGAGCACGCAGATAGCTGCGTGAATAGAGGAACACCATAAAGGCCGCCCCATAGACGAACAACTTCAGCAGTGAGGCCATCGGATCGAGGAGGAAGGTGTCGCTGAAACTCAACACCGCTGCACCGTTAAACAGTGACAGACTAAGGATCAAAGCACCCACCAGGGTCGCCTGTGCCAACAGATAGGTCACCACTCGGGAACGTTCAGTCAGGAAAAGATCCAGAATGAGGATGAGACAGGACATCCCCAGGACGAACATCTCGGGCAGAACCGGCAGAAAATTGGGCATCTCGAAGGTCATTGTGAAGCTCCGTTACATGGCGCCGACAGGCACTTTGGAAACGGCGATATGCTCAACCAGGTGCTCCACCGTGGCATCCATCACCTCTAACAGCGGCGCAGGCCAAAGCCCGAGCCACAATACCATTACCGCCAGGGTGCCGAGGATCACGAATTCGCGTCCGCTCATGTCCTGTAGTTCGGCAACCTTTGGATTTTTTACCTCGCCATAGATCACCCGTTTGACCATCCACAGGGTGTAGGCAGCCCCCAGGATCAGGGTGGTAGCGGCCACGAATGCGATCCAGAAATCCGCCTTGAATGCACTCATAATCACCATAAATTCGCCGACAAAACCTGCCGTGCCAGGCAAGCCAGCGTTGGCCATAGCGAAGAACACCATCATCGCGGCAAACTTGGGCATGGTATGAACCACACCGCCGTAATCATTGATTTCGCGCGAGTGGAGACGGTCATACATCACCCCGACACAAAGGAACATGGCGCCGGAGACAAAACCGTGGGAGATCATCTGCACCATGCCGCCTTGCATACCCATGGCCGCACCCACAAAGCTGCCATTGTTTTCGGCAATCACCCATGCAATGAAAAAGCCGAGGGTGACAAAACCCATGTGGGAAATCGATGAGTAGGCAATAAGCTTCTTCATATCCTGTTGAACCAGCGCGACGAAACCGATGTAGGCCACCGCAATGAGTGACAGGCCAATCATCAACCAGTCCAGGCTATGGCTTGCGTCCGGGGTGATCGGCAAGGAGAAACGGAGAAAACCGTAAGCGCCGAGCTTGAGCATAATTGCCGCCAGGATCACCGAGCCACCAGTCGGTGCCTGAACGTGCGCATCGGGCAGCCAGGTGTGCACGGGCCACATCGGCACCTTTACCGCGAAGGCGATGAGGAAGGCGAGGAAGATCCAGATTTGCGCAGTAGCGGCAATCGGTGCTGCATGGTAATCGAGGATCGCAAAGCTGCCGGTCTGGAAATAGAGCCAGAGCAGCGCGATCAACATAAACACCGAACCCAAAAAGGTATAGAGGAAGAATTTGATAGTGGCATAGACGCGGTTCGCCCCACCCCAGATCCCGATGACGATAAACATCGGAATGAGCATGGCCTCCCAGAAGACGTAAAAGAGCATCGCATCAAGGGCGGCAAACACGCCGATCATCAGACCTTCCATAATGAGGAAGGCAGCCATGTACTGGGCTGGTTTATAGTCAATAACCTTCCACCCGGCGATCACGACGAGCACCGTAATGAAGGTGGTCAGCAGAATGAGCGGCATGGAGATGCCATCGACACCCAGGTGATAGTTAATTGAGAAGGCTTCTATCCAGGGCTTGGACTCGACGAACTGCATCTGGTATGTCGCCGTATCGAAGCCGGTGTAGAGAGGAATCGACAACGCGAAGGTTAATAGCGCGACCAGCAGCGCCAGCACCTTGGCCTCCAGGCCGGAACGTCCGCTTCCGGTTAACATCACCAGCAAACCGCCGACGATGGGCACCCAGATAACCAGACTCAGCAGTGGCAAATCAGCAAACATGCACCCTACCCTTTACTTGTAATTTTTCTTAGCGGAAAACAAACAGGCCGAACAATGCCAACAGCCCCAGGATCATGGCGAAGGCATAGTGATACAGATAACCGGACTGCACATGGCGAACTAGGGCTGAAGTCCAGCCAACCAAACGGGCCGAGCCGTTTACCATGAGACCATCGATGATGGCCACATCCCCTACCTTCCACAAACCGGTACCGATGCCCCGACCACCGCCACCGAAGACGAATTGGTTGAAATCATCAAAGCCGTACTTGTTCTCGAGCAGTGCATGGATCTGCTTCACCAGCGGCAACGCAACGATCTTCGCAGGCAGGTCGGTACTTTTCATATAGAGGAACCACGCCACAAAGACACCACCAGCGGCAAGCCAGAACGGCGCAGTCAGAAAACCGTGCGCCATCATGCCCCAGGCGCTATGAAAATCGATGGCACCAAGCACGTTGTGAGCGGATGTGACGGTAATGGCTCCGGTAAAGAAATCGCCAAACACCATATCACCCACATAAGCCCCGCCGATGAATACCGAGGGAATCGCAAGCAGGATCAAAGGAATGGTCACCACCCACGGTGTTTCATGCAGGTGCTCACGGGTATGCGCATCCATCCGCTCCTTGCCATGGAATACCAGGAAGTACATGCGGAAGCTGTAAAGCGCGGTAATAAACACCCCAGCAAGCACAGCGGCATAGGCAAACCCAGCCCCCGGAATGGTCGAGTGATGAACTGCCTCGATGATGGAATCCTTGGAAAAGAAACCGGAGAAACCGGGAGCACCAATGAGTGCCAACGAACCGATAAGCGAAGTCAGCCAGGTGATCGGCATGTACTTGCGCAGTCCGCCCATGTTACGCATGTCCTGGTCATGGTGCATGGCGATGATCACCGAACCGGCACCGAGGAATAACAGAGCCTTGAAGAAGGCATGAGTCATCAAGTGGAATACGCCAGCGGCATAGGCCGATGCACCGAGGGCCACGGTCATATAGCCAAGCTGGGAGAGAGTCGAATAGGCAACTACGCGCTTGATGTCATGCTGCACCAGGCCAAGGAAACCCATAAACAGAGCAGTGATAGCACCAATCACCAGAACCACGCTCAGCGCCGTTTCAGACAACTCGTAGATGGGTGACATACGCGCCACCATAAAGATACCGGCAGTCACCATGGTAGCCGCGTGAATCAGTGCGGAGATGGGGGTTGGGCCTTCCATCGAGTCAGGCAACCACACATGCAACGGTACCTGCGCAGACTTACCCATCGCACCGATGAACAGGAGAATGGCGATCACCGTCATCACACTCCATTCGCTGCCTGGCCAGATCTCAATGGTCAGATCCTTCTGCAATTCAACGGCATTGAATACCGCAGCATAATCCAGTGAATTGAAATACATCAGAACAGCAGCGATACCCAGAATGAAGCCGAAGTCACCCACACGATTGACGAGGAACGCCTTGAGATTGGCGAACACCGCGCTCTCGCGTACCGACCAGAAACCGATCAGCAGGTAGGAGACCAGACCCACAGCCTCCCAGCCGAAAAACAGCTGCATGAAGTTGTTCGCCATCACCAGCATCAGCATGGAGAAGGTAAAGAGCGAGATGTAGCTAAAAAAGCGCTGATAGCTGTTGGTCCCGGCCTTGCTGCCCACCGGCCAGTTCTCCTCATCGTGCGACATGTAACCGATGGTGTAGATATGTACCATCAGTGAGACAAAGGTCACTACGACCATCATCATTGCCGTCAGATTATCGATGAGAAAACCAACCTCAAATTTGATCCCCTCTGATACCAGCCAGGTATAAACCGATTGGTTGATGGTCTCGCCACCATCGATAGCAATATGCTTGAACATCACAGCGGAGAGTACAAAGGCCACCGTTACACCGAGGATCGTTACCGAGTGTGCGCCAACGCGACCGATTGTTCCGCCAAATAGGCCGGCAATGATTGCGCCAAACAACGGAGCCAAAACAATCAGTACGGTAATATTTTCAAAATTCTCCAACACGACCCTACCCCTTCAGCGTATCCAGATCGGCAACATTAATGGTGCGTCGGTTACGGAACAGCACCACCAGGATGGCCAGACCAATGGCCGCCTCAGCAGCTGCCACAGTGAGAATGAAAAAGACAAAGATCTGTCCGGCCACATCTCCGAGATAATGTGAAAAGGCGATGAAGTTGATATTTACCGCCAGCAACATCAACTCGATGCACATCAGCAAGATAATCACGTTCTTGCGGTTGATGAATACACCGGCCATGCTCAGGCCAAAGAGAATGGCGCCGACAGTCAGATAATCAGACAACGCAATCATGCCAGAGCCTCTTTCCAGGTTATTGTTCTATGTTGTGCCATTACTTGCGCTCCTCGGCCTCCATCTGCACCATGCGCACGCGATCCTCACGGCGCACGGCCACCTGTTCCTCAATTTTCTGGTAACGGGTACCGGGGCGGTGACGCAAAGTCAGGGCAATCGCCGCCACGATGGCCACCAGTAGGATCACTGAAGCGATCTCAAATGGATAAACATAGGTGGTATAGAGTTGTTCGCCGAGCATTCGGGTATTGCTTGCATCGGCGGCCAAACGCTCCGGCGCCGCCATTGCCTCAAGCCCAAACTCCTCACGACGCACCACCATCCACATCAGAGCGATGGTTCCGAGAGCCACCAGTGCCCCAATAGGCAGAAAGCGGGCAAAGCCTTCACGCAAGGGGGCGATGTTGATATCGAGCATCATCACCACAAACAGGAACAGAACCATCACCGCACCGACATAGACCAGTACCAGTGTGATAGCCAGGAACTCTGCTTCCAGCAGCAGCCATAGTGCGGCGCTGGTAAAAAACGCCAACACCAGAAATAGCGCAGCATGAATCGGGTTGCGCACACTGATCACCGCCGTTGCGGAAAACACCAGCACGGCGGAGAAAAAATAAAACACTATCTGTTCGAAACTCATGCGCTTGTTATCCGTTCTTTTCGTATACTTGTCATTTGCTTGGGCTGTTAGCGGTAGCGAGCGTCCTCGGCACGATCTGCTGCAATCTGTGCCTCGTATTTATCACCCACTGCTAGCAGTTTCTCCTTGGTCATGACGAGATCACCGCGCTCCTCGCCATGGTATTCATAGATCCGTGTTTCCACGATGGCATCTACCGGGCAGGCCTCCTCGCAGAAGCCGCAGAAAATGCATTTGGTCAGGTCGATGTCGTAACGCGTGGTACGGCGTGTGCCATCCTCGCGCTGTGCCGACTCAATAGTGATAGCCAGGGCCGGACAAACCACTTCACAGAGTTTGCAGGCAATACAGCGCTCTTCACCATTGGGGTAACGCCGCTGTGCATGCAGTCCGCGAAAACGTGGCGATTGAGGCGCCCGCTCCTCAGGGTATTGCACAGTAAATTTCTTGCCGAACAGGTAACGCCCGGTAAGACCCATACCCGAACGTAACTCTTTCAGGCTCAGGCTCTTCAGGAATTGAACTAGGGAACTCATATGCGTGTCACTTCTCGCCGTTATGCCACGTCAAACCAGGGCGGTGTCCCGGTCACAATCATTACGCCGACCACCAGCAGCCAGACGATGGTAAGGGGGATAAAGACCTTCCAGCCCAGACGCATGATCTGGTCATAACGGTAGCGCGGGAAGGTGGCACGGAACCAGAGATAAAGAAACAGGAAGAACGAGGCCTTGGCCAGCAACCAACCGATGTTAGGTGCGGCGAGGAAGGTCTCCCCAACCACAGGCAATCCCTCCAGGGGTGAGAGCCAGCCACCGAGGAACATCAGCGCAGCCAGCACCGCGATCAAAATCATGTTGGCGTATTCGGCGAGGAAGAACACCGCGAACGGCATACCGGAATACTCCACATGGAAACCGGCAACGATCTCCGACTCCCCTTCGGCCACATCGAAAGGCGCTCGGTTGGTCTCAGCGACACCGGAAACAAAGTAGATCACAAACAGTGGCAACAGCGGCAGCCAGTACCACTGCCAGAAGCCGCCTTTCTGCGCCTCGACGATGTCGCCCAGGTTGATACTGCCCGCCGCCATCAACACACCCACCAGGGCAAAGCCCATAGCGATCTCATAGGAAACGATCTGCGCGGCAGAACGCATTGCGCTGAGGAACGGGTATTTGGAGTTGGAGGCCCAACCGGCAATGATGATGCCGTAAACACCTATGGAGGTGAGCGCCAGGACGTAGAGCAATGAGGCATCCACATCGGCAATGACCATTTCGCTGCCAAAGGGTACCACCGCCCATACCGCCAACGCCGGGGCCATCGCCAGCACCGGGGCAAGTAAAAACAGCCCCTTATTGGCCCCTGAAGGCAGGATGATTTCCTTGAACATCAACTTGACCGCATCAGCGAGCGGTTGACCCAAGCCCCAGAGACGCTGACCGAACAAGCCAACCCGGTTCGGACCGATGCGTACATGCATAAAGGCCAGCACCTTGCGCTCGGCATAGGTCATGTAGGCCACAGCAACCAACAGTGGCACAAGTAGAATGATGATCTTCAACAAAACCAGCGCCAGTGTAATTCCCCCATCGGGTAACACTTCAAAGCCCTGCAACCAATTTTCAATCGTCTCGAACATCCGGTTTATCCAGTGCTGTATTTGCGTTCTTATTAATTACCGTCAGGCTTAGCTTGTGCTAAGCGGAGACCAGCTCCACCGAACTGAAACCAACGCCAAGTCCGGCCGTTTCCGCCATCCCTGCCGGCAACATTACCGCATTGTCGGGCAGACGCTCGTCGGTAATGACTGGCAAAACAACCTCATGACTGCTCTGACGAACTCTAGCTTCGCCCCCGTCAACCAGACCAGCCTTGGCCAGGGTCACAGCATTCACACGTATCTGGGCCACATTGGCATCGCGTGTGGCCTGCAGCGGTGCCGCACGACGGACCATTGCATCAACCGCATAGATCGGGACATCGGCGATGCGCAGCAGTCCCTCCGGCAGAGCTGTGATTGTCTCTGGGAGCCATTCTGTACCAGAGCCCATCGCTACGTCGCTGAAGAGCCCTTCCATCTCCGCACACACCTCCTCAACCGTGGTGTATTCGAAACCGGTCACATCGAACAGATTGCCGATCACGCGCAATACCTTCCATGCCGGGCGCGCTTCGCCTGATGGGTTGAGCGCAGCGCCAAAGTGCTGCCAATGTCCTTCGGCATTGATGTATGAGCCGGCGGTTTCGGCAAACGTGGTAATCGGCAGCAGCACATCCGCATTGGCTTTCAGACCCTCGCCCGCGAATGCAGTCATGGCGACAACAAACTCTGCACTCTCCAGAGCTGTGGCTGCAGCGGCTGAGTCGATGCAATCAAGTTCGGGTTCAATGCCCAGCAACAAATATCCCTTAAGTCGGGACTCGAACATGCTTCGCCAATCCATACCGCTGACTGCCGCTGGTTTTGCCCCTGCCTCGCGGTGCGGCACACTACCGGCTAACCAGGCGCCAGCGGTGTTCCCGCCCTCGCCAATCATGCCGATACGAGCTTCGGCAAGCTTGGCAATGAGGCTAGCGATAGCGCGTAATTCAGCTTTAGCAGGGTGAGCCATCGCGCCATTCCCAAGTAGTACCGTTGCCTGGGGCACCTCTTTCAGGGTGCGAGCCATTTGTCGGTGAACGTCGCCAGGCTGGGCGGCGACAATCGCCTTGACCAAGGCAGGCGGTGCAGACTCTCCGGTCAACTCAAGCAGAGCACTGGCTACAGCCAACAGTTCTTGGGTCATATCCATGGCGATGCATTTGGCTGCCAGCGGGAAAGTGAAATCGTAATCGATCGGATTGACTGCCAGGATTGCCGCACCCTTGCGTGAGGCTTTGCGCAAACGGTGCGCCAACAGTGGCTGATCCTTTCGGATATTGGAGCCGATCAGCATTGCGCAATCAATGGATTCCAGATCCGAGATCGCCTGTCCGAGCGAGGGGTACGCAGGCAATGAGTCCTGGTCGCGGAAGTCAAGCTGTCGCAGCCGGTGGTCGATATTACCGCTACCGACAGTGCGCAACAGCTTTTGCAGTAGATAGTGTTCCTCAGTTGTTGCACCATAGGCGGCCAGGGCACCCAGCTGTCCGGCGCCATCGCGTGTGGCGATGGTCTTGAGCCCTTCGACCGCTTGAGTCAATGCGGTCTCCCAATCAACTTCATGCCAAGTACCATCACGTTTGATCATCGGCTTTAGCAGGCGTTCCGGATGGGCGTTGGCGGTGTAACTGAAGCGGTCGCGGTCCGCCAGCCAGGTTTCATTGACGTTCTCGTTTTCCCTTGGCACCACGCGCATCAACTGATTGCCACGTGTATCGATTCGAATATTGCTACCAACACAGTCGTGGGGGGAGATGCTGGGATAGCCGGTCAATTCCCATGGACGCGCACTGTAGCGATAGGGCTTTGAGGTCAGCGCACCCACCGGACACAGATCGATCACGTTGCCGGACAGCTCCGAGTCGACGCTTTGCTTCATATAGGTGCCGATATGCATATGCTCGCCACGACCGGGAGCACCCAGTTCCATGATGCCTGCAATTTCCTGACCGAAACGCACGCACCGGGTACAGTGAATGCAGCGGGTCATGTCAGTGGCGATAAGTGCGCCCAAATCGGGGCTGCTAACGACGCGTTTGCCTTCGCTATAGCGGGAGACACTGCTACCGTAGCCCATCGCCATTTCTTGCAGATCGCACTCGCCACCCTGATCGCAAATCGGACAGTCGAGAGGATGGTTAATTAACAAAAACTCCATCACACTACGCTGCGCGGCAATTGCCCTGGGTGAGCGGGTGTGTACAACCATCCCTTCGCTGACCGGGGTAGCACAAGCAGGCAGCGGTTTAGGTGCCTTCGCGACCTCAACCAGGCACATGCGACAGCTGGCAGCGATGGAGAGCTTGCTGTGATAGCAAAAGCGAGGGATAGTGATCCCGGCTTCGTCAGCCGCCTCTATCAGCATGGCCCCTTCGCGAGCCTTTATTGTGATTCCATTGATCTCGATGTTTACCATCGCCAGTCTCGTTTTAGTTCGATGTATTATTCAGACCAGTCAGCTGAAACCTGGATATCTTAAAACACATAGCCCTGACATCATTAAGTCAGACAGAATTTGGCCGCCGCTTACAAAAAGGCGCACCAGGCTGCATGCTAGAACATCCAGGCGTTTAGCCCACCAGGCATTTCTTGTTATCTATGTGATACTGGAACTCTTCACGGAAGTGCTTCAGGAAGCTGCGCACCGGCATGGCCGCAGCATCCCCCAGCGCACAAATGGTGTTGCCCTCGATACGACTGGCCACATCGACCAGTTTATCCAGATCTTCCTGGCTCCCCATACCGTGCTCAATACGGTGCACTACACGAGCGAGCCAACCGGTGCCCTCTCGACAGGGAGTACACTGACCACACGACTCCTCATAATAAAAGTGCGAGAGCCGTGCCAGCACCTTTACCATACAGGTACTGTCATCCATCACAATGACCGAGCCAGCACCGAGCATCGAGCCGGCTTTGGAAATGGAGTCGTAGTCCATGTTCATCTTCATGGCGACATCTGCAGGAAGCACCGGCGTGGAGCTTCCCCCTGGAATCACCGCCTTTAGCTTGCGACCGTTACGAACTCCACCGGCCATTTCGAGCAGTTCGGCAAAAGGGGTCCCCATTGGAATTTCATAGTTACCGGGTTTGTTCACATGGCCGGAGACACAGAATAATTTATCGCCGCCGTTATTCGGCTTACCGAGCTCGAGAAACCACTGTCCGCCCTTTTTTAGAATAACCGGAACTGAGGCCAGACTTTCGGTGTTGTTGATAGTGGTCGGCCGGCCATAGAGACCATAGTTGGCGGGGAACGGCGGCTTGAACCGAGGCTGTCCCTTCTTGCCTTCGATCGACTCGATCAGCGCGGTCTCCTCGCCGCAGATATAAGCGCCCGCGCCAAGATGGCTGTGAATATTGAAATCAAAGCCGGAACCGAGAATATTGTCACCCAATAGTCCGGCCGCACGCGCCTCTTCCAGCGCCGCCTCAAAGCGCTCGTAGGGTTCCCAGAATTCGCCTCGGATATAGTTGTAACCGACGCTGGCACCGATGGTGTAACCGGCAATGACCATACCCTCAATCAGTTGGTGCGGGTTGTAGCGCAGGATGTCGCGGTCCTTACAGGTACCCGGTTCACCTTCGTCAGAGTTACAGACAATATACTTCTGCCCTTCTACATTTCGCGGCATGAAACTCCACTTTAGACCGGTGGGGAAACCCGCACCACCACGCCCGCGCAGCGCGGAAGTCTTCATCTCGGCGATAATCTCGTCGGGAGTAATTTTCTCCCTGAGGATTTTTTCCAGTACCTCATAGCCACCATTGGCACGATAGGCATCGAGGGTCCAGGAGTTATCCACATGCAGGGTGCGAAAACAAACATTATTGGCCATCAGTAAATCACCCCGCTCGACTGTATATCACCTGAATGTTGGCAAGAGTACGTCACGCTCATAGTTATTCTTCTTTCCTCAATCGAGACCGTCCAAAATGGCATCGATTTTCTCTGGCGTCAGGTTTTCGTAATACTGTCTGCCGACCTGAAACATCGGCGCATTTACACAGGCCCCCAGACACTCGACCTCTTTTAGCGTAAAGCGCCCGTCACTCGTTGTCTGGCCCATTTTGATGCCTAGGCGCTGCTCTAGATGTGACACCACACCATCCGATCCACACAGCATGCAGGAAATGTTTGTACATACGCAGATTTTGTGCCGGCCGACCGGTTTCAGCTCATACATGGAGTAAAAACTGGCAACCTCGTAAGCGGCAATCGGCTCCATATCCAGATAAGCAGCAACGGCATCGATCAATTCATTTGTCAACCAACCACCGTTATGTTCCTGCGCGATACGCAACGCTGCCATGACGGCAGATTGCTTCTGCTCTGACGGATACTTGGCAATCCAGCGATCGATATCGGCACGGGAATCGGCGCTAAGCAATGCTATTTTCTCCTGTGACATCAGCGATCGATCTCCCCGAATACAATGTCCTGGGTACCGATTACGGTAACCACATCAGCCAGCATGTGACCTCGTACCATCTCATCAAGTGCTGCCAGGTGGGCGAAACCCGGGGCACGGATCTTCAGGCGGTAGGGTTTATTGGCGCCATCGGAAAGCAGGTATATGCCAAACTCACCCTTGGGATGTTCGACCGCAGCATAAGCCTCCCCTTCAGGCATCGTGATACCCTCGCTCACCAGCTTGAAGTGATGAATCAGGGCTTCCATATCTTCCTTCATTTCAACACGTGACGGCGGTGTCACTTTATGGTCACCGGCCATGACGGGACCGGGATTCTTCCTCAGCCACTCGATACACTGTTTGATGATGCGGTTAGACTGACGGAATTCCTCAACGCGCACCAAATAGCGGTCATAGCTGTCACCGTTGGTGCCAACCGGGATATCAAAATCGAGCTTATCGTAGACTTCGTAAGGCTGCTTCTTGCGCAAATCCCATGCGATGCCTGAACCACGCAGCATCGGACCGGTCAGTCCCATCTGTAGTGCACGCTCGGGGGGCATGACACCGATGCCGACCAAGCGCTGCTTCCAGATGCGATTATCCGTCAACAGTGTCTCGTATTCGTCCACATAGCCAGGGAAGCGGTTGGTAAAATCCTCGATAAAATCGAGCAGGGAACCCTCGCGATTTTCATTGAGCTTGTTTACCTCATCGGCACTGTGCCACTTGGTGGCACCTTCGAACTGCGGCATACGGTCAGGCAGATCTCGATATACACCACCTGGGCGATAATAAGCCGCATGCATGCGGGCACCGGAGACTGCTTCATAGCAATCCATCAGGTCTTCGCGCTCACGGAAGGCATAGAGGAACATGGCCATGGCGCCAACGTCGAGTGCATGTGCACCGATCCACATCAAATGATTTAGGATACGGGTAATCTCATCAAACATCACACGGATGTACTGGGCCCGAATCGGTACCTCAAGCCCGATCATCTTCTCTATCGCCATTACATAGGCATGCTCATTACTCATCATGGAGACGTAATCGAGGCGGTCCATGTACGGCAGACTCTGCACATAGTGCTTGCTCTCGGCCAGTTTTTCAGTCGCCCGATGCAGCAGGCCGATGTGCGGATCAGCTCGGACGATCACTTCGCCGTCCATCTCCAGAATCAGACGCAGCACACCGTGCGCGGCAGGATGCTGCGGGCCGAAGTTGAGGGTGAAATTACGAATCTCGGACACCTTACTTCTCCCCTTCGCTGTTGTAACGGTGGTCCTGACGAATTACACGCGGTATCAGCATGCGCGGTTCAACAGTTACAGGCTGATAGATGACCCGTTTCTGCTCAGGGTCATACCGCATTTCCACGTTACCGCTGAGAGGAAAGTCCTTACGGAAGGGATGTCCGACGAAACCATAGTCTGTCAGGATGCGACGCAGATCAGGATGACCTTCAAAAACAATCCCAAAAAGGTCAAACGCCTCGCGTTCAAACCAGTTGGCACTGTTCCAGACATCGATCACCGAAGGGACCATCGGCACATCGCCATCGACAAAGGTACGTAACCGAACGCGATGATTATTTTTCAGTGACAGCAAGTGATAAACGACGGCAAAACGTGGACCGCTCCAGACGCCGTTACCGTATTCCAGATAATCAACGCCACATACGTCGATCAACTGCTCAAAGGCAAAAGCACTTTCATCACGCAAGGCACGACATACCGAGAGCAATTGCTCACGCGGTAATTCCACTGTCAACTCTGACAGCTCCACATGGCTTGCCGTGATCTGTGTACTGAAGCGCTCTTGGAGGCGCTCGGCCAATCGCTGATAGTAATCAGACATGTTATTAGACTTTATTATTTATCGGGCTACGGTATTGGTGCGACGAATCTTGTTTTGTAGCTGCAAAATGCCATAGAGCAACGCTTCTGCCGTTGGTGGGCAGCCGGGCACATAAACGTCAACAGGGACGATACGATCGCAACCGCGCACCACCGAATAGGAATAGTGGTAATAACCGCCACCGTTGGCACAGGACCCCATGGAAATCACCCAGCGCGGTTCCGGCATCTGGTCATAGACCTTGCGCAAGGCCGGCGCCATTTTATTGCACAAAGTGCCTGCCACGATCATCACATCTGACTGACGCGGACTGGGGCGGAACATGACACCGAAACGGTCCAGGTCATATCGGGCAGCACCTGCATGCATCATCTCAACAGCACAACAGGCAAGTCCGAAAGTCATCGGCCACATGGAACCGGTACGCGCCCAGTTGATGAGACCGTCCAGCGAGGTGGTGACGAACCCCTGCTCGAAACGTCCTTCAATTATTCCCACTGCAGCGCCCCTTTCTTCCACTCATAAATAAAGCCGATCACCAGGATGCCGAGGAACAACACCATGGCAAGAAAGCCGAACATGCCGATGTCGCGCAGGACTACTGCCCACGGGAAAAGAAAGGCAATTTCGAGATCGAAAATAATGAAGAGAATTGCGACAAGATAGTAACGCACATCAAACTTCATGCGCGCATCTTCAAAGGCTTCAAAACCACACTCGTACGCCGAGAGTTTTTCGCTATCAGGCTTACTTGGTGCAAGCAAGAATCCGACGACTAGCATGAGTGCGCCAAAGGCGATCCCTACGGCGATAAAAACCAGAACGGGAAAATAATTTTCCAGCATGCAGCTATCCAACCCCCATCAAAACCGCTAGAAAAAACTGTTCCAACAATCCGAACAGCAAGCGTTAATATTTATTATTTGGCCTTGGAGTTTAGGCGTTGCCAAGATTCAGTGTCAAGAATCAATGGCCTAGTATTGTTTATCTTCTATAAAGTTCTTCGTATGACCCAGTCGCCATGAAGTTAATGCTTGGCACTGACAAAGCCATAAACAACGTATATTACACGAATTATTTATATCCACAACATTGACATCGGATTTATTTGCAGCCGTTAAACGACACCATATTCTTATATACACCGTGATGCCGCTACGGAAATATCACAGCGAAAAAGAATATTTCTTTTTCCACGCACGAACATGACAAAAGATGCCATTTCACTGTAGAGATACCGCTCTACTGAAAAGAGAGCACAGAAGAATTTGCTAATGTCCTAATAATTTAAATTCTTTAGTTCTCTTCTAATACAAAGCAATCGCACCATATTCCGATCTTTCATTTTCCCTTCAACTGTATCCAGGGAAAGTCCAATCTTGTTTTTTTCCACTCCAATGAATGGGCAAGAAGAGCACACACCTGACAACACTGCCTTAGCAGTGCCACCGTAGGTGTAAAAACTCGCTCAGAAGGTATCGTCTTGAGGCACAAAGATTTACCTTAAAGGTTATACCTCAATCCTTAAGCGTGCATTAAGCAGAACCAGGATCATGCTTCACTAGATGCGGTTGTTCACATGGCATCAACCCCGAAGGATTGGTGCAGGAAACAGACAAGTTCGAAACCCGAAATAAGCGTATATCAAAATTGACGATTTGGCTTATTTCGCATTTGCGGCGAAGGGCGGATGAATCAGAAAATAAACGGCAGGAGCATTGTTTAACGCACGACAACAGTACGTGGTAAGAGGCAGCCAGGTATCGAGTCAATGGGCATGGAAAGCGTGACTGGAAAGAAAAATATACAGGGCTTTCCTTGTGTGAGTTTCTTTTGGTACGTAACGTCAGACTCTGCGGATTGGAAACCGATGGGGATTCATACAGCGCACCCCTACGGTATTACGCAGGGTCCTATCGACCTGATTCAGCGCCAGCAAGACTAAGGCAAAGAAAAAGCCCGTACCAGATTCTGATACGGGCTTTTTTCGAGTTTGGTGCCGAAGGCCGGACTCGAACCGGCACGGCTTGCGCCACTACCCCCTCAAGATAGCGTGTCTACCAATTTCACCACTTCGGCTAAATCTTTCTTTATTTGGCTTCTGGAACATCCGCACCGGCTGCTTCTGCCGGGGCGTTTGGAACGGCCGGCATATCTTCGTCAACTGCGACGCCTGAGTCAACAGTTTCGACGACAGATTTTTCGGTGACGCTCACACGCGAAACCCCCTGACCGGAGAAGTAGGCCAGAAACAGACTGGTAATGAAAAAGATTGTCGCCAAAATGGCCGTGCTGCGTGTCAGGAAAGAGGCGGAACCCTGACTTCCGAACACAGTGGATGAAGCGCCGCTTCCAAAAGCAGCCCCCATGTCCGCACCCTTGCCTTGCTGCAGCAAAATCAGGCTCACCAGTCCAACCGCGGCCAACATATGAATAATAAGAATGACTGTTTCCATTAGCTTTCGCTTCTTTCCAGGTAATTATCCGGCAGCACGACAAATAGTTAGAAAATCTTCAGCCTTCAGGGAGGCACCACCAATGAGGCCGCCATCGATATCTGGCTGTGCAAGCAATTCTGCGGCATTGGCAGCATTCATACTGCCACCATAGAGAATCTGCACCTTTGCCGCCACGCCGGCGTCATGCTCAGCAATTTGCTGGCGAATGAACCGATGAACCTCCTGGGCCTGCTCAGGAGTAGCTGTCTTGCCAGTACCAATTGCCCAAACAGGCTCATAGGCAATAACGCCATCGGCCAATGCTGTAATCCCTTCCTGCTGGATTACCGCCTCAATCTGTCGGGCAACAACATCGTTGGTCACACCCTTCTCACGCTCTTCAAGGGTTTCGCCAATGCACAGAATCGGCTTGAGACCACCAGCACGGGCAATGCTGTACTTTTTGGCAACCATTGCATCGTCCTCGCCATAAAGCGTGCGACGTTCGGAGTGGCCAACGATCACATACTTGCATCCGAAATCGTTTAGCATGGAAGAAGCGATTTCGCCGGTAAAGGCCCCTTTTTCCTCGGTACTGAGATTCTGTGCTCCCC
The DNA here is from genome assembly GCA_041546305.1 of Thiohalomonadaceae bacterium. Lineage (GTDB taxonomy): Bacteria > Pseudomonadota > Gammaproteobacteria > Thiohalomonadales > Thiohalomonadaceae > JBFEYJ01. Next base: position 20,480 of record JBFEWO010000016.1, read on the forward strand.
AGACGATAGGGGTACCCGTCAGCTGTGCTTCGACATCTGCCAGATAGACAAAGGGGGGACAGACAGCCACTTCAGCACTGGCCACATCGCCTATACCCTTTTTGATACCATCCAACAATTCCTTGATGCTGGCCTTGGAGCCGTTCATTTTCCAGTTACCAGCAACCAGTTTCTGTCGCATTGTACCTTCCTTAATTCTTTCTTTGTTCGCCGATGGGACAAGTCTCTCTAGAGAAGCCGCGAAGCTTACCGGGATACGACCAATAAATCAATGCAAAACAAGGCCCTTTATTACCCCAAGGGGGCCGCAGAGCTTTTATGCGGCCTGCACCGCAGACCTGACCACGGCGGCCACATGCTCTGCCACGGCCTTGACCTGCTCGGCGTCCTCACCTTCCACCATCACACGGATTACCGGTTCTGTTCCCGAGGGGCGTAGCAGTACACGCCCGGTATCCGCCAGCTGGGACTCAGCCTCCTTGACGGCGTTCTGTACCGAACTAAGCGCCATAATATCCACCTTGGCGGGAAGCCGGACATTAATCAAGACCTGTGGATATTTATTCATTCCCGCTTTGAGCTCAGCCAGCGCCTTACCCTGCCCGACGATCGCACGCAGCACTTGCAGTGCGGAAATAATGCCATCTCCGGTCGTGGTCGAGTCAAGACAGATCAGGTGCCCGGATCCCTCACCGCCAAGCTCCCAGCCATGCTGCTGCAGCATCTCCATCACATAGCGATCCCCGACCTTAGCTCTTGCGAAGGCAATACCCGCCTGTTTCAGTGCGTGCTCCATACCTAGATTTGACATCAGTGTACCGACCACGCCCTCTACCTCCTCTTCCTGGTGCCGTGCAGAGGCAATGATATAGAGCAGCTCATCTCCGTCGACCAGTTCACCGTTATGATCGACCATTAGTACCCTGTCACCGTCACCATCAAAAGCGATCCCCAGATCGGCGCGGTTGGCCTTCACTACCTTCTGCAATACCTCTGGGTGGGTGGAGCCGCAATCCACATTGATATTCAGGCCATCCGGATTGCTCGCCATTGCGAGTACCTCCGCACCCAACTCACGGAACACGGCAGGTGCCACCTGGTAAGTGGCGCCGTTGGCGCAATCAATCACCAGCTTCAAGCCCTTGAGGTTCAGATTCCGCGGAAAGCTACTCTTGCAGAACTCAATGTAGCGCCCGGCGGCATCGACAACCCTATTCGCTTTACCCAACTCGCCAGGCGATGCCATTACCATAGCCTTTTCAAGCTCAGCCTCTATGGCCAGTTCCACCTCATCAGGCAGTTTGGTGCCTTCACTGGAGAAAAACTTGATGCCATTGTCTTCGAAGGGATTATGCGAGGCACTAATCACAATACCTGCATCGGCATGCAGAGTACGAGTGAGGTACGCGATCGCCGGCGTCGGCATCGGCCCTAACAGCAAGATATCTACACCAGCGGCGGATAAACCGGCCTCAAGTGCGGACTCGAACATATAGCCGGAGATGCGGGTGTCCTTGCCGATCACCACCTTTCCACCATTGCCACGGGCGAGTACCCGTCCGACGGCCCAACCGAGCTTAAGAACGAATTCCGGGGTAATGGGAAACTCCCCAACTTTGCCCCGAATGCCATCAGTACCGAAATATTTACGAGTCACTTCCCCCCCCAACAAACCTCAGGTCAATGTGCACAGATTAACGACCAATAATTACTGAAAACTTACCTTGTTTCTTCAACTTTGTAACTTTCGCCATCCCTAACTGCCGCCACTATTTTCATCGCTTCAACGGTAGGCTTCACATCATGTACCCGAATTATCTTTGCGCCCATCCAGGCGGCAAGCGTCGCGACGGCGACACTGCCATGCAGACGCTGATCGACAGGTACGTCAAGAACTGCCCCAACCATCGATTTGCGTGACATCCCTACCAGCACCGGATAGTCTTTCGCCACCAACTGGGGAAGATGCTTTAGCAGAGCGAAATTGTGCTCAATGCGCTTACCAAAGCCAAACCCCGGGTCCAATAACAGATGACGGCGCGGGATCCCGAGCTGCTCACAGCGCTGTGCCTGAGTCACAAGAAATTCAATGACCTCATTAACCACGTCCGCATATCCAGGAGCCTGTTGCATGCTGCGTGGCTCCCCCAGCATGTGCATAAGGCAGACAGGCACATCGAGGGCGGCAGCTGTTTCCATCGCTCCTTCACGGCGCAAGGCATACACATCGTTAATCATGCCTGCACCTGCCTCGACCGCCGCTCTCATCACCTCAGGTTTGCTGGTGTCGATGGAAATAGGCACCTCCAGCAGTGGCGCCAACGTCTCAATCAGAGGCAGTACCCGGTCCAGTTCCTGCTGTACGGATACATTTTTCGCCCCGGGTCGCGTTGATTCTCCACCAATATCGATGATTGCTGCTCCTTCCTCCTGCATCTGCAATGCCTGTTCAATAGCCTGCTCATGTCCAAGATATCGGCCACCATCAGAAAATGAGTCAGGGGTGACATTGAGGATGCCCATCACGCGGGGCCAGGTGAGATCGAGGGGTTTACCGGAACATTCGAGAATCATGGATGAGATTATAAAGGCAACAACGGCTGGGGGACAGGCTCAAAGTTAAAAGCTCAAGGTGTGAGGTTCAAGGTTCAAGGAACACTTCCATGGCTGGGTGCCGCTAGTGTGCCAGCATGCAATGGTGCCTGAGTGCACTCATTGAACCTTGCCCATGAACTTTACCAATAAAAAACCCCGCTTACGCGGGGTTTCTTGATTTAGTGCTGACCAGCCGGGTCACCGACCGGGCCACCACGAGTCCCTTTGTCATCCGCAGGAGTGACACCCGTACCAGAAGGCGGAGTCTGATCGCTCCAATCCTCCGGGGGCCGCGGCGTCTTGCCTGCCATAATGTCGTCGATCTGGCTTGAGTCGATAGTCTCAAACTTGATGAGGGCATCGGCCATCATGTGCAGCTTATCGATATTGTCCTCGAGCAGCTGCCTTGCCCGACCGTAGTTGCGGTCAATGAAGGCCCGGATCTCCTCGTCGATGATATGGGCGGTCTCATCGGAGACATTCTTGTGCTGGGTCACCGAGTGGCCGAGGAATACCTCGCCCTCTTCCTCCGAATAGGTCAGTGGACCGAGCTTCTCGGACAGCCCCCATTTGGTCACCATGTTACGCGCCATCTCGGTGGCACGATGGATATCATTGGAAGCACCGGTGGTGACTTTCTCGGGACCGAAGATCAATTCCTCGGCGATACGGCCACCGAATAAGCTGGAAATCTGGCTCTCCAGGCGCTGCTTGCTATAGCTGTAGCGATCAGCCTCAGGCAGGAACAATGTCACACCCAGGGCACGGCCTCGAGGGATAATGGTCACCTTGTGTACAGGATCGTGCTCCGGCACCAGGCGCCCGACAATGGCATGGCCCGCCTCATGGTAGGCGGTGAGTTTTTTCTCATCCTCGCTCATCACCATGGACTTGCGCTCGGCACCCATCATGATTTTGTCCTTGGCGCGTTCAAAGTCGTCCATCCGCACCAGGGTCTTGTTGGCGCGCGCGGCAAACAGCGCCGCCTCGTTGACCAGATTGGCGAGATCCGCACCGGAGAAACCGGGAGTGCCGCGGGCAATAATGGAAGGATTCACATCATCGGCCACCGGCACCTTGCGCATGTGTACCTTGAGGATCTGCTCACGACCTCGCAGGTCGGGCAGTGGCACCACCACCTGACGATCGAAGCGACCGGGACGGAGCAGCGCCGGGTCAAGCACGTCAGGGCGGTTAGTAGCAGCGATGACGATGACGCCCTCGTTGCCCTCGAAGCCGTCCATCTCAACCAGCAGCTGGTTGAGGGTCTGTTCACGCTCGTCGTGACCACCGCCGAGACCGGCGCCGCGGTGACGGCCTACTGCGTCGATCTCATCTATGAAGATGATGCAGGGGGCGTGCTTTTTCGCCTGCTCAAACATGTCGCGCACGCGGGAGGCGCCAACGCCGACGAACATCTCGACGAAATCGGAACCGGAAATAGTGAAGAACGGCACCTTGGCCTCACCGGCGATGGCCTTGGCCAGCAGGGTCTTACCGGTACCCGGTGAGCCGACCATCAAGACGCCGCGTGGAATCTTGCCGCCAAGCTTCTGGAATTTGCCGGGGTCACGCAGGAATTCGACCAGCTCTGCCACGTCCTCCTTGGCTTCTTCCACGCCGGCAACATCGTTAAAGGTCACCTTGACCTGATCCTCGCCCAGCAGGCGCGCACGGCTCTTGCCGAAGGACATCGCCCCACGGCCGCCACCACCGCCCTGCATCTGGCGCATAAAGAAGATCCACACACCTATGAGCAGCAGCATCGGGAACCAGGATATAAAGATCTGGGTCAGCAGGCCCTGCTTTTCCGGGGGCTTGGCTTCCACATTGACGCCGCTATTCAGAAGATCGGAAATAAGGCCGGGATCATTAGGCGCATAGGTGGAGAACTGGTCTCCTTCCTGCATCCAGCCGTAGATGGACTGGCCTTCGATAACCACGCGCTTGACCCGCCCCTGCTTTACGTCCTGCAGGAACTGGGAGTATTCCAGCGGCTGGCTGGCCCCGCGTTGGGGACCAAAGTTGGAGAATACCGACATCAGGATGAAGGCAATCACCACCCAGAGCAGAATATTTTTCACTATGTCGTTCAAAATCAAGCCTCAATTTCAGCGCTATCTATATGTAATGGTGTAGCGAGCTACATCATTGTGTGCAACATACAACCACAATTATAGGTACGTTACTACACAAAATAGTTCCGGGCCAATACATAAACTTCGCGGGATCGTGCCCGTGAAGCGGCCGGCTTTCGGATGATCACCTTACGAAAACAGGCCCGGCAGGCCTTGAGGTAATCATCATAGGACTCCCCCTGGAAGACCTTGACCAGCATATCACCACCGGGACGCAGTACGGTTTTGGCCAGTTCCAGCGTCAGTTCGGCCAGGTACATCGCCCGTGGCTGATCCACGGTCTTCATGCCACTGATATTGGGGGCCATGTCGGACATTACAAGATCCACGGGACGGCCCCCGATGGCGTCCAGCAGCTGCTGCAGCACCTCGTCTTCGCGAAAATCGCCAGTCAGTACCGTCACGTCGGTGATGGGATCCATCGGTAGAATATCAAGCGCCACGACCTTGCCCTGCTCGCCAACAATATCCCTGGCGATCTGCGACCAGCCACCGGGAGCAGCGCCAAGATCGACCACCACCATACCTTTCTTCAAAAGGTGGTCCTTCTCGTTTAACTCCAACAGCTTGTAGGTGGCGCGGGAGCGGTAACCTTCCTGCTGGGCGCGCCGCACATACTCGTCGTCAAAATGCTCCTTGAGCCAACGCTCGCTGCTTTTACTTCTCGCCATAATCTCTACGTCTATTTGGTGTTGGACTGGAGTCCACGAATGGTTGGACCACAAAGCTGTTGCAAGAAATCCCTTTGGAGGCTATGTTTGCCTCCCTTTTCCCTACGGATCTGCAACCATGGCTCTGACTGAACCGCAAAAACGCCATCTTCGCAAACTGGCCCATAATCTCAAGCCGGTCATCATCATCGGCAATGCCGGTTTTAGCGAAGGCGTGGCCAATGAGCTGGAGGTTACACTGGAGCACCATGAGTTGATTAAGGTGCGGGTAAATGCGGGAGACCGCGAGGAGCGTGATACTCTGATCGAACAGATCTGTGCTACCGCCTCCTGCAATCTGGTGCAGCGCATCGGCCACATTGCCATTCTCTACCGCGCGGCAAAGAAACCGGTTATCCGCCTGTCCTGAAAGAAGGCGCAGAACGCCAGCATAGTAAGAGCAGAAACAGACCAGCGATACTGTTGACCAGATAAAGCAGTGAGGCGGCTCCATGCAGCATCCCAAAACGTGCCGCCGCATCGCTACCAGCAACCAGCCCTTGCTCCTTCAATTCCGCCATCATCGGCTGGAACACGAACTCACCGATAGCGACTAATGCCAACATCAGCACCAGCAACCGCAAACGGGCATCCCGCAAGGGGCGTGAGGACAGCGACATCACCAGCAGTACAAGACCACAGCCAAGGCCGATAAAGCTGACCGCGGTAAACATCTTGCCCGCTAACATCCCGGCCAACAGGCGATCCTCTAGCGAGGAGAACAGAATGGGAACTGCGAGGTAACCGATGCCCCAGAGAAGACCCACCCACAGGGTCAGCAACACCGGCTCAGCATAGCGTACCATGCCAGACAAAACCGCCCCCTCGTTACTCGTACCGGACCGCTACGATCTCGTATTCACGCACCCCACCCGGGGCCTGTACCTCGGCCACATCATCCACCTCCTTGCCGATCAGGGCACGGGCAATGGGCGAGGTGTAGGAGATTTTTCCTCCCTTGATATCAGACTCATCCTCTCCGACGATCTGATAGGTCACCTCCTTGTCGGTCTCAAGATCGAGCAGATCGACGGTGGCACCGAAAACGACCTTTCCATTGGCGTTCAGCGTGCGAGGGTCAATGATCTGGGCGGTCCCCAGCTTGCCCTCGATCTCCTGGATGCGCCCCTCGATAAAGCCCTGTTGCTCGCGGGCGGCGTGATACTCAGCGTTTTCCTTCAGGTCACCGTGCTCGCGCGCCTCGGCAATCGCCTGGATCACCTTCGGGCGCTGTACTGACTTCAGTTCATTGAGTTCGGCACGCAGTTTCTCGGCGCCGTATACAGTCATCGGTGTCTTATCCATTACTTCAACTCCAAATGCAGATCCTGCAGACGATTGACATCGCCAGCGGCACGCTTTTTCATCGCACGAGTAGTGGCTGCCGCACCGGCCAGCGTGGTGGTATAGGTCACCTTGTGCTGTAGCGCTTCGCGGCGGATGAGGTAGGAATCGGCGATCGCCTGCTTATCCTCAGTGGTGTTGATGATAAAGCTGATCTCATCGTTCTTGATCATATCCACGATATGGGGACGCTCTTCGGTCACCTTGTTCACCCGCTCGCAGGGCACTCCGGCATCCTGAATCACCTGGGCCGTACGTTTAGTGGCAACAACATCAAAACCAAGTTCCACCAGATCACGGGCAATCGCCACCACCCCGGGTTTTTCCAGGTCGCGCACACTGATGAAAGCACGACCGCCGGTGGGCAACACCACGCCGGCACCGAGCTGAGCCTTATGGTAGGCCTCGCCGAAGGTACGACCCACGCCCATGACCTCGCCGGTAGACTTCATCTCAGGACCGAGGATCGGGTCGACACCGGGGAACTTGATGAACGGGAACACTGCCTCCTTCACCGAGAAGTACTCAGGTACTACTTCGCCGGATACCCCTTGCTGCGGCAGGCTCTGGCCGACCATACAGCGTGCGGCGATCTTGGCCAGCGGTCGTGAGGTGGCCTTGGAGACATAGGGCACTGTACGGGAGGCACGCGGGTTGACCTCGAGTACATAAACGTCCTGTCCCTTGATCGCGAACTGGGTATTCATCAGGCCGATGACATTGAGTTCCTTGGCCATGGCGACGACCTGACGACGCAGCTCATCCTGCACCTCGGTCGAGAGGCTGTAAGGTGGCAGCGAGCAAGCGGAGTCGCCGGAGTGAACACCCGCCTGTTCGATATGCTCCATGATGCCGCCGATGACCACATTCTCACCGTCGCAGATAGCATCCACATCGACCTCGATGGCGTCATCGAGGAAGCGGTCCAGCAGCACCGGAGACTCGTTGGAGACCTTCACCGCATCACGCATATAGGTGCGTAGTTCCGCCTCGTTGAAGACGATCTCCATGGCGCGACCGCCGAGCACGTAGGAAGGACGCACCACCAGCGGGTAGCCGATCTCCTCGGCCAGACGCACCGCATCCTCTGGATTGCGCGCGGTGCGGTTGGGCGGCTGGCGCAAGCCCAGTTTGTCGATCATCTTCTGGAAGCGCTCGCGGTCCTCGGCGAGATCGATGGAATCCGGGGTGGTACCGATGATCGGTGCACCCGCGGCCTCCAGATCGCGGGCCAGCTTGAGAGGGGTCTGGCCCCCATACTGTACGATCACGCCCTTGGGTTGCTCCAGGTGGATGATCTCCAGTACATCCTCAAGGGTCAAGGGCTCGAAGTAGAGGCGATCGGAGGTGTCGTAATCGGTGGAGACGGTCTCCGGGTTGCAGTTGACCATGATGGTCTCGTAGCCGTCCTCGCGCATCGCCAGCGCCGCGTGCACACAGCAGTAGTCGAACTCGATGCCCTGACCGATACGGTTGGGGCCACCGCCGAGAACCATAATCTTGTCGCGGCCGCTGGGGTTGGACTCGCATTCCTCCTCGTAGGTGGAATACATGTAAGCGGTGGAGGTGGCGAACTCCGCGGCGCAGGTGTCGACGCGCTTGTAGACCGGACGCACGTTCAGCTCGTGGCGCAGTTTGCGCATCTCGCCTTCGCGCAGACCCAACAGCTTGGCCAGGCGACGATCGGAAAAACCCTTGCGCTTGAGGCGGAAGAGGAAATCGCGGTCGATACCGCTGGCACCGAGCTCACGCACCTTGGCCTCGAGCTGGATCAGCTCCTCGATCTGCACCAGGAACCAGCGGTCGATATGGGTCAGCTCGTGCACCTCTTCCATGCTCATGCCGGCGCGGAAGGCGTCGCCGATGTAGAAGATACGCTCGGCGGTCGGGCGGCGCAGCTGGCGACGCAGGGTCTCGATGGCGGTCTCGTCGGTGAGGTCCAGAATCTCGTCGAAGCCGTCGACGCCGGTCTCCAGGCCGCGCAGCGCCTTCTGCAGGGACTCCTGCTGGGTGCGGCCGATGGCCATCACCTCGCCCACCGACTTCATCTGGGTGGTCAGGGTCGGATCGGCCTTTGGGAATTTCTCGAAGGTGAAGCGCGGGATCTTCGTCACCACGTAGTCGATGGAGGGTTCGAACGAGGCCGGGGTGGTGCCGCCGGTGATGTCGTTCTGCAGTTCATCCAGGGTATAACCCACCGCCAGCTTGGCCGCGACCTTGGCGATGGGGAAACCGGTGGCCTTGGAGGCCAGCGCCGAGGAGCGGGAGACGCGCGGATTCATCTCGATGATGGTCATGCGTCCGTTGTGCGGATTGATGGCAAACTGCACATTGGAGCCGCCGGTATCCACGCCGATCTCGCGCAGCACCGCCAGCGAGGCATCGCGCATGATCTGGTATTCCTTGTCGGTCAGGGTCTGTGCCGGGGCGACAGTGATGGAGTCGCCGGTGTGCACGCCCATCGGGTCAAAGTTCTCGATCGAGCAGATAATGATGCAGTTATCCTTGCGGTCGCGCACCACCTCCATCTCGTACTCTTTCCAGCCGAGGATGGACTCTTCAATCAGCAGCTCGTTGGTCGGCGACAGATCCAAGCCACGGGCGCAGATCTCCTCGAACTCCTCCTTGTTGTAGGCAATTCCGCCACCGGAGCCGCCCATAGTGAAACTGGGACGGATGATGGTGGGAAAGCCCACCTGGGCCTGCACCTGCCATGCCTCCTCCATCGAGTGGGCCACGGCAGCCTTGGGCATCTCCAAGCCGATCTTCAGCATTGCCTTGTGGAACTTGTCGCGGTCCTCGGCTTTATCGATCGCCTCACGGGTGGCGCCAATCATCTCCACGCCGTACTGCTCCAGTACACCTTCGCGGGCCAGGTCCAGCGCGCAGTTAAGCGCGGTCTGGCCGCCCATGGTCGGCAGGATCGCATCCGGGCGCTCCTTCTCGATGATCTTGGCCACGGTCTGCCAGGTGATGGGCTCGATATAGGTGGCGTCGGCCATCTCCGGGTCGGTCATGATGGTGGCCGGGTTGGAGTTGACCAGGATAACCCGGTAGCCCTCCTCACGCAGGGCCTTGCAGGCCTGAGCGCCGGAATAATCAAACTCACACGCCTGACCGATGATGATGGGGCCGGCGCCGATGATGAGGATGCTGTGGATGTCTGTACGCTTGGGCATTGCTCTTTAAGCTACTCCAGATTAAACAAACGGGGCTGATAAGCCCCGCGCTTATTTCTTGCTGTCTTCTATCAGTTCAATGAAGTGATCGAACAACGGCGATGCATCATGAGGACCCGGACTGGCCTCAGGATGCCCCTGGAAACTGAAGGCCGGGCAGTCGGTCCGGTGTACCCCCTGCAGCGAGCCGTCGAACAGGGAACGATGGGTCGCCCGCAAATTGGCCGGTAGGGTCGCCTCGTCTACGGCAAAGCCGTGGTTTTGCGCGGTAATCATCACTGCCCCGCTGTCCAGGTCCTGCACCGGATGGTTGCCGCCATGATGGCCGAACTTCATCTTCATGGTCCGAGCGCCGCTGGCCAGGGAGAGCAACTGGTGGCCAAGGCAGATACCGAAGATCGGCAGGCCGGTCTCAATGAGGCTCCTAATCGCCTCGATGGCGTAGTCGCAGGGCTCCGGATCTCCAGGACCGTTGGCAAGGAAGATACCGTCGGGTTTGAGCTTCATCACCTCTTCGGCCGGGGTTTGCGCCGGCACCAC
>JBFEWO010000077.1:0-12806 GCA_041546305.1 Thiohalomonadaceae bacterium
AGGGTGAGCACAATGGCCCAGGGGCGCATGCGACTGACCATCGCCTCGCTATAACCGCGCGTGGCCATGGCAGTCGCCGTCTGGCGATAAAGCTCCTCTCCGATGAGGCTCTGTAAATTGTCCTCGGGAGAAAGCAGCATCGCCCGCCCCATCGTTGCCGTCTCTGCCTTCCCCAGGTCCATCTCCAGCACCAGGGTATCGGCAGCGGCAAAAGCCTGTGCAACAGGAGCAGGCAACGCCAATACCCGCGGGTCTTCCGAGTGAATCGTGCCAAAGAGATGGCTGACTGCCCCTTGTTACGTCTCTACCCGCCAGAGAAGGGCATGTTCTCCCTGCGCCAGCGTAACACTTGCCTGCAGCAGAAGTAGCAGAAAGAGAAAAAGCCGAGGTTGTGAATAATATTTTTTATGCACCGACGCCCCCATACTTAGAAATATTTCGGCCAATCCGTTAAGCTTCGTCCATGTCAAAATCAAGTTCGTATCAGATTGCCAACCGATTTCGCGGTTTTCTTCCCGTGGTGGTCGATGTAGAAACGGGCGGCTTCAATGCCGAAACTGACGCTCTGCTGGAAATTGCCGCGGTGACGGTGCGCATGGACCTTAATGGCCAACTCCAACGTGACCGAAGCTTTCATTGTCATGTGGAGCCATTCCCGGGAGCTAACCTGGAACAGCGAGCCCTCGAATTTACCGGAATCGATCCCTTCAACCCTTTTCGCATGGCCAAACCGGAGAAAGAGGCACTGGAGAGCATCTTCTTGCCCATTCAGCAAGAGGTCAAGCGGCTGGGTTGTACCCGCGCGATTCTGGTCGGACACAATCCGTTTTTCGATCTGGGTTTCATCAAAGCTGCGGTAGAACGCACGGGAAACAAAAAAAACCCCTTTCACAGTTTCAGCACTTTCGATACTGCCACCATGGGAGGGCTAGCCTATGGTCAGACCGTGCTGGCACGGGCCGCCCGGGCCGCCGGCATCGAATGGGATGGTACGCAGGCCCACTCGGCACTGTATGACGCCGAGCGAACTGCAGAACTCTTTTGTGCCATCGTCAATCTCTGGAAAACGATGGGCGGATGCCCGCTGTCCTCACAGCCTGGCTAAAACAGGAGATGCCTACCAGGGGCCACTCACTCGAGGGGCCCCTCAGGACAAGTCAAAGCGTTTAATCTTCCCAACGCCCCAAGCCGGGGATCAAAATATCCCGTTCAGCATACGAGCCGGTTTCAGCACGGGTATGGCAGGCAGCACAGTTGCTCAGGCTACGAAGTGCAGCATTGGTACGGATCAGCCGTGACGGGATCTCATCGTGCTGTCTGCGGATATAAGGCACATCGGTGATTCTTACCGGCATCTCTTTGTTGAGCGAACGCAGGATTTTGGCTGAGCGTCGCGTCCCGGCATGCTCTGCTGCATTTGCCACCAGGTAACTAACCAACTGCTGGCGCGTCGCCCCATCCAATTCGGCATTCTCGCTGAAATGATCACTCAGTGAGCCCATCAGTTTCAGCCAGGACTCTGTTGGCAACAGACCGGGCTGATAGGCAAAATGGCAACTGCCGCACTCTTGCTGATAGAGCGTATTATTCACTGGTGGCACATCGGGACCGCGGTGCGATTTCCAGTCATCATCCGCTATCGCGCCACCGCTCGCCAGACACACAGCGGCCACCAATGCCAACATCATTTTATTCATCGCTTCTCCCCTGAAATTCTATTGCAGCCGGATATAACTGAGAAAGTCGCCTTTTTCCTGGGCAGTGCAGTCACGCCCCATGGTCCACTTGCAGTTGCGGCCAAACCATTTCTCGATCTCCCTCACCTCGGTCAGGCGTTTTGCATTGACTGAGGGCGCCATCGGTTCGATAGCCTTTCCGGTGCGCGCATGCTGACCGGTGGCTTGAAGATTATCGGTATGACAAGTTGCACAGCTACGCGGCTTCTCCGCCTTGGCATGGGTGAAACGATCATTCCACATCGCCTCACCACGGGCAGCATCGAACGGACCGGCCCCTTCCGCCTGATAGGATGCCAGGCGCTCATCGACCGTATCGGCCAACGACACCCCGCCCCCGAGGACAAGGCTTACCACAATCATCAGTTTTACCATTTTACTCATTACTTAACCCTTAAAATCACTCAAATCCAAATTACACAAACTGGCTGTGGGCATGGAATCTCAGCGACGAAAGTGCGGTGCTCTCGCTCATGTCACTGCGTTAACGGGGCAGAAACATCGCCCCGTTCATAAAGCCTCCTTCACCGGCATCCCGATGGCAGGCGTCGCAGTTGAAGCCGCCATTTACCGCCGGATGTTCCCACGTTGCTGCCACTATCTCCCGGTGCTGCGCTTTCCAGGAGGGTGTTTCGGTGATGCGCACCGGTCTTGCATCCGCTGCAAGCGACTGCAGCATGCGCCAGCTCGCTTCCCGAGATACCTGCTCGGCGCTGTTATGCTTGGCATAGGCCAGCAACTCATCGACCGTAGCGGTAGTTAGAAACAGATCCTCGCCAAAATGCTCATGCTGTTCCCCTAAGATCCTTTGCCAGGACCGCTCCGGTAACAGGCTGGGATGATAGGCCATGTGGCATTCGCTGCAGCTTTCCTGCCATAGCGAGGAGTGATTGAGTTGCGGGCTGCCAAAGGGCAAATAAGGCTGCTCGATACTCGCCGCCAGATAGGGATAAAACCAGACAGCAGAGAAAATCACGAAGGAAAGCAACACCACCCCACCAGTAACCGGTGCGTTGTGGCGCTCTGCCATTTCTGGCTTGGCCGTTTTCAGGCCGGTGATCATTGCACGTGGTAAATTTTGCCGCTGCAGTACGCTCTCCAGCAACACACCGGCCAAATGAACCAACACCACGATCAACAGTGACCACGCCAGCCATTCATGCCAGCGGTGAACAGCGACCCCCTGACCTATTCCGAACCAACCGGCCAGGGGACCCACCCCCTCTTCTCCACCGAGTACGACCAGGCCGGTTGCCGTGAGCAAAAGCACCAGCCCCAGCATCACAAGAATCGCCCACCCTCCCGCCGGGTTATGGCCTGGCTCGTGGCAGCGCATCGGTTCGAAGAGCCGGCGCAAATGTTCCAACACTGCCGCCGGCCCGCGAACAAACTGGCTAAACCGCGCATATTTCCCACCCACGATTCCCCACACCAGGCGAAATCCCAGCAGCCCCGCCGCCAGATAGCCGGCAAAGAGATGCAAATCGGTATAGCGTGGTTCATCACCGCTCAACCATGCCACGCTACAAGAGGTGGCAAATAACCAGTGGAACAGCCGGACCGGCAAGTCCCAGATGCGCTCAGCGCCCACTGCCTTACTCCTTGCGCTTCTTGCCTGTAATCATGGCGCGCGGCAGATTTTCTCCATGGGCAATACTGCTGACAACCACACCGGTAATATGCAGCAGCACCAGGAGCAGGGTGAAATTGGCAAAAAACTCATGCAGTTCTTCCCATAGCTCCTCGTCACCTTCACCGTGGCCCTCGCCGTCTTCATATTCATCCTCATCGGCCATGGCACTACCGATCGGACTGATGCTCTCTACCGCGATAGCGGCGAAGGGGCCGCGATTCTCTTCCACCGCATAGAGCTGCATGCCGGTAAGAGTGGTCGCCGCCAGTGAGATGAGCAGCGCTACCACCATCACTCCGCCGGCCGGACTATGCCCAAGATAACGCCTGGCGCGATGCGCCATCATGTCCTTGAGATAACCAAACACGGTAGTGGGGCTGAAGACGAAATCACTAAACCGTGCATGCTCGGTTCCGATGAAGCCCCACACCAAACGGAACGCCACGAGTCCCGCTACGGTATAGCCGGCCCAAACGTGCAGGGATTGCCAATCATCCTCAGTAAGGTAGGCAATGGTAAAAGCCGCTACTAACGACCAGTGAAAGATCCGTACCAATGGATCCCATACCTTGATTTCGTTACCTGTCGTCATCGCTGTGACCATGGTGGTTGATGAAACTTGATGACCTTTTTACAGGGCGAAACTGAAGTCTCGCTTAAAAAATGGCTGACAAAATGTGACAAACGTAAAAAAGCCGGCTCAAGGCCGGCTTTTTTCCAAACAGTACGGTGTCTCTTACGCTTCGTCGCTCTTTTTGCCCGCGGCTGCCTGCAGCAACGGCTGCAGTTCGCCCTTCTGATACATCTCCATCACGATGTCGTGGCCACCGATGAGTTCACCGTTGACATAGATCTGGGGAAAGGTAGGCCAGTTCTGGTAACGGGGCAGATTCTCGAAGATCTCCGGGTCGGCCAGCACATTGACGTAAGCGAACTCCACCCCACAGGCCTGCATTGCCTGTGCGGTACGGCTGGAGAAACCGCACATCGGCATCTGCGGGGTTCCCTTCATGTAGATGACGATGGGGTTGTTCTTCACCTGCTCGTCGATACGCTCTAGTACATCCATCTTTGTCTCCCTTGAAACTGGTCTGGTGTTGGGTTGGGGCTTAACCGCAGTAAGTGGAGGCGAATTGGAAAAACTCAAGCCTCGGTCACTACATCGACATTGCGCTGCAGCCACAGCTCCAGCAGCGCCAGGTGCCACAGCTTGGAACCGCGCAGCTTGGTAAAGTGGGCCTCGTTGTCCGGGTCGGCGAGGAGCTTTTCCACATAGGCCCGATTATACAGACCGCGGTTACGGCAAGCCTGCGAGTCAAGAATGCCTCGCATAAACTCAAGGAACTCGCCGCGCACGTACTTCAGCGCCGGCATGGGGAAATAGCCCTTGGGACGGTCGATGACCGCATCGGGGATAAGACCGCGCGCGATTCGTTTCAGGACATATTTGTGATCGTTGCCATCGGGGCCGAGCTTCATTTCGGGCGGCATCGACATAGCCAACTCCACCAGTTCATGGTCGAGGAAGGGCACCCGAGCCTCCAGCCCCCAGGCCATGGTCATGTTGTCTACCCGCTTGACCGGGTCATCGACAATCAGCGTGGTGGTATCCATGCGCAGCACCTTATCCAGGTATTCCTCGGCGCCGGGCTCGGCCAGCAGTTCGATTACCAGCTTTGAGGTGTGGTCCACGCCCCGGTAGGGCTCGCTCACTGTCTCCAGGAACTCAGCGTGGCTGCGGTCGAAGTAGTGGCGGGCAAAGCGCTCCAGGTCGCTGCCCTTCTCCGCGGCCATCAGGGGGTACCAGAAATAACCGGCAAAGACCTCATCGGCCCCCTGCCCGCTCTGCACCACCTTGACCTCCTGAGCCACTCGCTCGGAAAGCAGGTAGAAGGCCACCGCATCCTGACCCACCATCGGTTCGGCCATCTGCTCCACCGCCTCGGGCAGGCGCTTGAGTACTTGGTCGTTGGGGATGTGGTACTTGTGGTGGCGGGTGTTGTACATCGCCACCACCTGATCGGAATATTCGAATTCACTGCCCTGCTCCTCGGGCTGATCCTCGAAGCCGATGGAGAAGGTAAGGATGTCCTTCACCCCCTGTTCGGCCAGCAGGCCGACCAGCAGGGAGGAGTCCAGCCCGCCGGAGAGCAATACCCCGACCGGCACATCGGCGATATCGAGGCGGCGCTTGACCGCTTTTTTCAGCGCCCCGTGCACCGCCTCGACCCACTCGGCCTCGGTGCGTGGCTCAGCGGGCCGCGAAGCATAGAGCTGCCAGTAACGGCGAAGTTCACTGTTGCCTTCGATATCGATACTCAGGCTATGGCCGGGCTGCAGCTTGCGTACCCCGTTGAGGATGGTGCGCGGTGCGGGGATCACCGCATGCAGGGTAAACTGGTGGTGCAGCGCCACCGGGTCGATGGAGGTATCCACCCCGCCGGCGACCAGCAGCGCCTGGATGTTGGAGGCAAAGAGAAAGCCTTTGTCGGTCTGGCTGTAATAGAGCGGCTTGATCCCGATACGGTCTCGGGCCAGGAACAGGCGCTGGGTATGCAGGTTCCAGATGGCGAAGGCGAACATGCCGGTGAGGCGCTCCACACACTGGTCGCCCCAGGCGGCGAAGGCCTTGAGGATCACCTCGGTATCGCCATCGGAGTTGAAACGGTGGCCCAACCCCTTGAGCTCCTCACGCAGCTCCGGGTAGTTGTAGATGGTGCCGTTGAACACGATCGCCAGTCCAAGTTCCGGATCGACCATCGGCTGATTACCACGCTCGGAAAGATCGATAATCGCCAGGCGGCGATGCCCCAGCGCCACAGGGCCCTCCGAATAGCTCCCCTCATGATCGGGCCCACGCCGCTCCAGGCGCTTGAGCATACGCCCAACACGTCCCAGATCCGGTGCCGTACCGTCCAGTCTCAATTCACCGCAAATTCCGCACATTGTCCTGTCCTCTCAGGGCGCTAGCCTGAGTTCATTGTTCACCTTCACTACTCCCTCCACCTCGGAGGCTAGCCGTGCCGCGCGCCGGGACAGGACACGGCTCGGTACTGTGCCGTGCAGCGTGACCACCCCGTGGCGGGTCGACACCTCGATATTCATCGCCGGGATCACCGGATCCTCGACCAGACGGGTAATGACCCCGGCGGTAACGGCATTGTCGGCACGCGCCTCGCTATAGCTACGGCCATCGCTATTGAGCCCACCCTGGCCATAGCCGCTTCCAACCGCGGTGGCACAACCGGCCAGCACCATCACCATTACGATCAGAATAATGCTCCTCACATGCACTCCTCTTTGTCTCCCCAGCCACCACCACCGGGGGTGGCCACACTCAGACGATCCCCGGCTTTGACCGCCACACTGCACTTACCCGGCAATAACTCACCGTTCAGCCGGTTCTCCCCAGGGGCCCCCGACGCGCCTCCTGCCAGCCCCCATGGCGCATGGCGTCGTCGCTCGGATAGCAGGGTCACCTGGGCAGGGGCCAAGAACTCGAATTCCCGCACCAGGCCATCGCCTCCCGGCCGGCAACCGGCACCGCCGGAATCGCGGCGCACGGCATATCGGCACAGGCGTAGCGGATAGTTCATCTCCAACACCTCTACGGGAGTGTTGAGGGTGTTGGTCATGTGGGTCTGCAGCGCAGAGAGCCCCCCGCCCGAGGCACCGGCCCCCATCCCACCGCCCATCGTCTCATAGTAATCCCATCGAACTCCCTCGCTGCGTGCCCCCATTGCCAGGTTGTTCATACTGCCATGACTGGCGGCGGGAACACGTTCGGGGATCGCCTGGGCCAAAGCCCCGCAGATCACATCGACCACGCGGCTTGAGGTTTCCACATTGCCCGCCGCCACCGCTGCCGGACGCTCGGCATTGAGGAGGCAGCCCTTCGGTGCAGAGACTGAGATAGCCCGAAAAGCCCCGGCACAGGCTGGCGTCTGCTCTGGCATCAGGCAGCGGAAGACGTAATATACGCCAGCCGCGGCAACAGAGAGGGGGCAATTGACATTGCCCGCCGTCTGCGACGCGGTGCCGG
The DNA here is from genome assembly GCA_041546305.1 of Thiohalomonadaceae bacterium. Classification (GTDB taxonomy): domain Bacteria; phylum Pseudomonadota; class Gammaproteobacteria; order Thiohalomonadales; family Thiohalomonadaceae; genus JBFEYJ01. The sequence continues at coordinate 7,412 of JBFEWO010000077.1, forward strand.
TAAAATCGACCTTGATACAGCTACCCTCAACTCGCACCGCAGCGACAATTGCCAGGTCGGTATTGCCCAGCCCGTCATCATCGAGCCAATCGGTGAAACGGTAGGTACCGTCAGGAATGGTTTCCAGCGCCGAGCGGGCCAGCCGCTCTGCATAATCGTTCAGCTCCCTCAGGGCTTGCTGATAAGACTCCTCTCCCATCCCCTGGATCAGCTGACCAAGGCGCGCGACACCATTGCGGTTGGCACTGATCTGAGCGGCAAAATCACCATGCAACTCATGGCTGTTTGGTCTGGCACCGAGGAGCTGCTCAAGCAGTTGCTCATTGAGTGAGCCGGCCATCACCAGGGGCGAGGGGGGAATCACCACACCCTCTTCCTCCAGTGAGCGGGAGATCGGCATCGACCCAGGTGATTGTCCACCGATATCCGCATGGTGTGCACGATTGGCAACAAAGCCCAGAAGTTGCTCGCCGACAAACAGCGGCGCGATCACCGTGACATCGGGTAGGTGGGTACCGCCAAGAAAGGGATCGTTGACCACCACCATGTCACCCGGGGACCAGGAGAGGCTGCCGACAATGCCGCGCATGGCATAAGCCATGCTGCCGAGGTGGACCGGGATGTGTGCTGCCTGGGCGCAGAGCTCACCCTCTGCGTCGAATACGGCACAGGAGAAATCGAGACGGTCCTTGATATTGGGCGAGAAGGCTGCGCGCCGAAGCACCGCCCCCATCTCCTCACAGACCGCCTCGATACGGCTGGAAAAGAGACTCAGTTCAATGGCATCCATAGGGCGCCATCATAACAAATCGCGGGTGTGGAAACGGTATCTGCCGCGATGCAATGAATCGCGACCGGAAACGCTCTCCCACACTCGTGGCATAACACCTAGAACCGATACCCGATATTCATGCCAAAGGAGCGTTCGGAGAGGCTGATCTCCGCCCCGGGCACAGCCGGGTCAGTGGCCGCTGCGGTCATGCTCTTTTCCGGTACGTGCATATAGTGCAGCGCCAGCTCCCAGTGATTATTGAGGGTGTAGTCCATGCCCACGGTATAGTGGGTTTCGACAATGGCCGGCAGGATCAGGTTACTGCTGATCTTGTCCTCCTCAAACGGGGCCTTGGCATAGTTGTAACCGGCGCGCAGGTTCATGCGCGGGTTAACTGCGTAGGCCACCCCCACGGCATAGACGGTCTGGTCCTTCCAGCCCGGGTCCATCGGCACACTGATGCCAGGGCCTTTCACGGCCAGCTCACCCATGGTGTCGGACCAATCGATCCATTTCAGATCCGCGGAAACCATCAAATCGGCATTGGGCCTGAAGGCCAGCCCAAGTGCAGCCTGCTGGGGGAAGTCGAGATCCAGCTTGTAAGTACCGGCGGGGGCTTCCTGACCGGGGCCGTTGCTGATATCGCCGAAACCCAGCTGATATTCCAGAGGCGAAAACTGCTGCTTGCTCTTGTAGTTGAAGCCAACGGTCAGTTGGTCGCTAACGTCAAACAGCACTCCCAGGCCGAAGCCCAGGCCGAAACCGCTGGCACCGCGGCTGAGGTCAAAGTGCTGGATGACAGCATCGGCACTGCCGTTGGCATCCGTATCGGTGGCAATGCGCTGTTTGAAGGCAACCGACTGATAGTCAATGTTCAGGGTCGCGCCCACGCTATAGCGGGGGTTGACGTTCCAGGCAAAACCGGGGGCCATCTGCCAGAAGGAGATGTTGCTGTAGCCATCCCAATACAGGTCCCCACCTGTTGGTGAGGCCGCCGCAGGCATCATCAGGGTTTGCGCGTAGTCCACGCCCATGCCGGAGGTACCGAACATGCCACCCCCGAAATAGATATCACTGCCCTCAGAGGTTGGTGCCGTCCAGCCGATGGCCGGCACGCCGTACATGTTAACGGCGCTGTCAGCCAAGGTTCCACCCAGGCTGCTGAAGTCGACCGAGCGCTCGGGCATGAACGCTTCCATGGAAAAATCGGCGCGGGCGCCGATACGTGCCATACCGGCCGGATTGGAAACTGCGGTCATGGCACTGCCAGGCGCAGCAGTCACTGCCCCGGCAAGACTCTTCTGATAGGCACCGACACCAATCAGCTGGTAACCGTTGGTAGCAAAGGCGTTGAGGGGGAAAGCAGTAGCGGCCAACATCGCAAGCCGCAGGGCGTTTTGGGGTTTCTTCATCACGGACTCACACTTTCTTGAAGTTATTGAAACAAGCCACCTCCCTGCCAGCTTGCGCTTGATGCTCAAAGCAGCATTCATCATACACAAGTTATTTAGCATTCAGAAATATTCGAATAACCTTATAAATAGGCAGGATTCAGCGTGATATTTCTGTGAAAAATAACCGGTATGCTAATAATGAAAAAAAATAGCAGGAGTATTGCTATATGCCCCGGAAAGTACTGGTCATCGAGGACGATCACGATATCGCCGAGCTGGTTGCGTTGAACCTTCGGGACGAAGGCTATGATGTGGAAATGCAATACACTGGCAATGATGGACTTGCAGCTGCTCAAAGCGGCCAATATGAGCTCATTATTCTGGATCTGATGTTGCCCGGTGCCGACGGCCTCTCCATCTGCCGCATTCTGCGCAGCGAGGAGTGCTATGTTCCCATCCTCATGCTGACCGCCAAATCCACAGAGCTGGACCGCGTACTGGGGCTGGAGATGGGGGCGGATGATTACCTGACCAAGCCCTTCAGCATTCGTGAGCTGGTAGCACGGGTCAAGGCACTGTTCCGCCGTGTTGACGCGATGGGAACGACACCCTGCGAGCCGCCCAAAGAGACAATCGACTGCGGTGAACTACACATCGACGTGATGCGGCGAACCGTCACGACCGGTGGCAAGCCGGTTGATCTTACCGCCAGGGAATTCGATTTACTGCTCTTCTTTGCCCAGCATCCGGGGCGGGTATATAGCCGAGTTCAGCTGCTCGATCAGGTCTGGGGCTATGGGCACGAAGGTTACGAGCATACCGTTAACTCCCATATCAATCGCCTGCGCGCCAAGATTGAGCAGGACCCTGCCAAACCCTGCTATGTGCTTACAGTCTGGGGCGTCGGCTACAAGTTTACAGAGACTCCCTGATGTTCAGAAGCCTGTACGGAAAACTTGCACTGGTACTGGTTGTATTGCTGTTAAGTCTGGGGATCGGTTACGGACTGATCAGTCTCTCTGCCAGTCAGCTGTTCCTGCAGGAGGTGAATCAGCGCTTCAATCGCGACCTCGCACGTCAACTGCTGGTGCAGCAAAACCTCATCGGCGGTGAACGCCTGCACGCGGAGGAGATCAAGGGGCTTTTCTCCTATTACATGCACATCAATCCGGCCATTGAGATCTACCTGCTCGACACCGAGGGCAAAATCCTCGCCTTCGAAGCCCCGCAGATGAAAATCAAGCGTGACCGGGTGGCGATGGAACCCATCCAGCGTTTTCTCAGCGGCGACATGTCCTACCCCATTCTTGGCGATGATCCTCGTAGTGAAACCCGGCAAAAGATCTTCTCGGCCGTCGCCTATCCCCTCAATGGCCCTGTCACCCAGTATCTCTACGTGGTGCTTGCCGGCGAAGGCTATGACACACTGAAAAACCTGCTACAGGGCAGTTACTTCCTGCAGGTCAGTATCCTGGCCGTGGTCGCCACCATAGTCTTTGGGCTGCTGTTAGGGCTCTACTTATTCAACCAATTGACCCGACGCCTGTTCAGTTTGTCACACCATATCGAACAATTTCGCCAAAGCGGCTTTAAGCGGCATGAACCCTATAGAGGCAGCCGACTCAAAGCGCTGCACGATGAAATCGATACACTGGGAGAGACCTACAATGCGATGGCAGAGCGGATTATCGAGCAGATGCAAGCGCTCCAGTCCAAAGACACCTTGCGTCGCAACCTCATCGCCAATGTCTCGCATGACCTGCGCACCCCCCTCTCCTCCCTGCAGGGCTATCTGGAGACGCTGCAACTGAAAGGCGGCGAATTAAACTCGGAACAACGGAAACACTATTTGGCCATTGCCTACCAGCAAAGCCAACGCCTGACCCACCTGGTGGCGGAGCTTTTCGAACTTTCCAAGCTCAATGCCGATGAGACCGAGCCCCATTTCGAACCTGTCGCCCTTGGCGAGCTGGCGATGGACGTGGCGCAGAAATACCGGCTGCAGGCGGAAAAAAACAGCATCCGTATCGAGGTGCACCTCCCTACCGCTCTGCCATTTATTCGCGCCGATGTTGCCATGCTGGATCGCGTTCTGGAAAACCTGCTCAGCAATGCACTCGCTCACACCCCGGAAGCGGGTAACGTCACTATCACCCTGCTGGAACAAAGCCGTGGGGTTCGACTTTCACTCTGCAACAGCGGACAGGGTATTCGGCAGGAGGATATCCCCCATGTACTCGAACGGTTTTACCAGGCTCCTGAGACACGCCACCACCGCGGTGCCGGTCTGGGTCTGGCCATAGTCAAACGGATACTGGAACTGCATGACAGTACCATCGAGGTAGAAAGCCATCCCGGCAAAATGACCTGCTTTCATTTTTTGCTGTCCTTCTGGGAGGAGAAATAAAGGAACCGGAAATATTTTGACAAAACTTAAGGGATTTCGTGATAAAAAAGTGACTACTCCGTTACTCGAAAGTGACCTCTCTTCGCCACTCTTACTACAGGCGGCAAATAAGCAGCCGCTAACGCATAAATCAAAGTATGCGAGTAAGCAATTTACATAACCGGAGGACACATCATGAACATGAAAGTTACACTCGCGGCAAGTATCTTTGCCGGTATGCTCTTTTCAGCGACGTCGCTGGCAGCGGGCTTAACCGATGTCTACGACCCTTATGTCACTGCTAATGAAATCAGTGCCACCCCGGCAATGCCAATTCCGGCTCAGGAACGATTCGCGGATACAAACGATCCCTATGTTCTTCAGGACGAGGTCATGGTAACGGAAGGGTGCATCAACCCGGCCAGGGAACTACTCGCCGATCAATATAACCCCTTTGTTAATTTCGCAGAGCTGGAAGCCGCGGAAAAAAACAAGGTGTGCTAATAAATCACACCGATTTAAGTCAAACCGTTCAAGGAAGAACGATTTGACTTAAAACAGGGAGGAAGCATGCAGATCAATTTCCAAAGAAAAACACTGGAACTGACTCTAACGCCCGAGGCAATAAGGGCGCTGAAACAACGACAAACACCCCTACTGGCGGAAATGGAATTATATTTCAGCTGCCTGATACGCAAGGCCGTATGATTTTACGAGTCTGAAATCCGCAACGGCATACCGATCAATGACCACCTATCACTCTCTTTTCGCCCAGTCATGACACGACAGTGCGGTACTGACTATGAGGGTGACGAGCCACCGCTGACCGATTTTCCAATTAAT
>JBFEWO010000079.1:0-12527 GCA_041546305.1 Thiohalomonadaceae bacterium
TATTACCACCACCGTCTGCGGCTGCCGGTCAGCCCCTTCCAGTTGCAACAGGTGAGCGGCAAGCAAAGCCTGGAAGCGATGCAACAGCAGCGACTCGACGGCTATTTTCACCAGCTCTATGTAGACTTCCTGCAGCTCAAATTGATCTCGCGCGTGCGCGATATTCGCGCCCTGGCGGAGGCAAAGCAGGCCTGGGCCCTCGGTGTCGCACGATGTCAGAGCGAATATGAACAGGCCAAGCCAGCCAAAGCGCACTTTGCGAAAGCGGAGAGTGCGCTGGTCGCGACCAGCACGCGGGAGGCGATCCACCTTGCGGGGGTGTGGCGCCAGTGGGGCGAATCAAAGCTCAACAGCAGCGTGATGGATGCGGTGCATCAGAATGCCCGTGACAGTGAGCGGATTCATCAACAGGCGCTGCATGGTCTGGAACAACACATCAAGGCTTACGCCTTGCGCCTGAGTGCGGTGCTGGCGGCGTTGCATCACGCTGGCGACAAACTGCCCGATGCGGCGGCCCTCAAACAGGAAGTGCAGCTGCTGCTGGCCACGCTCGAAGTGATCGAGAATGCTCAGATCCAGCTGCGTGAACTGAAACTGCAAACCTTGTTGCTGGAAACGCTGCTCAGCCTGAGAAGTTCCGGACGCAACACCAAACTCAATGACCATATCGAAACGCAAGCCGAGGATGTTCAGCACTTCACCCGCGCCATTGGTTTTGCGCTAAAAAATGCGCCCTATCCGTTTGCCGATCGCAAAAGCGATCAGCTGATGAAATATGTGCTGCAAAATGCCCTCACCGAAGAGTCCGCGGAAGGAATTTTCGATCGCGGCCGCGATACCGTGGAGGTGCTGGCGCAGGTGCAGCGCCGTGCATTGGTGCGGCTAATTACCATTGCCGATCAGGTGGAAAAGAGTATGGGATTCTGATATCAAGACAAAAGAATTCTAAACGGCAAAGGGAATTGACATGGACCGCTTGTTGCAACGTTTATTCTTTATTTTGCTTGTGCTCACTGGCAGCCAGGCCAATGCTGAACAATCGGTGATGCTGTCCCCTACCATGGGGATTGTATCGTCCACCAGCGATAAACAGGGAAAATATAGCTACGCATTCTTGCGCGCTGACCTCGATTACTTCCCCGAGAAGGAATATGGCTTCGGGTTATTCTATGCTAATCATGCGCTTTTTCTCTTTTCACCAACAACCAGCTTGACGGGATACGGAATCAGCGCAACACGGAGATGGCAGCCAAACAATTATTTCCAGCCGTATTTCCGCGCCGAGTTCTATTCATGGGAAACATACGAAGACAATATTAAAATAGATTCTGGTTACAGCCCTGGACTCACTATGGGATTTCACCTTTCTGTCAGGAACATCTTTTATAAAAAATTAATCAAATACAAATTAGAAGCGCGCCGGTATTTTGATATCAACGGCGTGGATATCGAGCAAATTGGGGTGGGAATGGCATATGAGTGGTAGCCAATATCGAAGCGGCCTGCTCCACTAACGCTTAAATCACCCGCAGGCAGTGCACACTAAAATACGCCCGCTCGTCCATCCACATCGCTACCGGTTCAAAACCGGCGGACTTTGCCAGTGCGGTGAAACCATCGTGGGTATATTTGTAGGCGTTTTCGGTATGTATGGTGTCGCCATGACAGAAACTGAAGCGCCGCTCGCCAAGACTGACTTGCTGGATACAACAGCTGACCAGGTGCATTTCCACCCGTTCGGCAGTCTCATTGTAATAGGCGCAATGACGGAAACAGTCCGGGTCGAAGTCCGCCCCGAGCGCCCGATTGATATGGTTGAGAATGTTGCGGTTGAAAGCGGCGGTGTAGCCGGCCTCGTCATTGTAGGCACGGTTCAACACCACGTGATCCTTTTGCAGATCGACGCCGATCAGCAGATACCCGCCGCGGCCCAGTGAGCCGGCGATATTCTGCAACAGCTGCCTGGCATCCGCCGGCTCGAAGTTACCAATACTGGAGCCGGGAAAGAACACCGCACGGGACAGGATGCTGGCCTCGGGGGGAAGCTCCAGTGCCTGGGTAAAATCTGCGCAGGTGGCATACACCTCCATGCCAGGGTAATCAGCGGCCAGGGCACTGGCCGCCCCTCGCAGGAATTCGCGGGAGATATCCACCGGCATGTAGGCGGCCGGCCGTAGGGCATCGAGCAACAGGCGGGTCTTGCGGCTGGAGCCCGAACCCAGCTCGACCAGCAGACCATCGCTGCCGAGCAGCTCGGCCATTTCCCCGCCGTATTGCTCCAGCAACGCCACCTCGGTACGAAACGGGTAGTACTCCGGCGTTTCGGTGATCGCCTCGAACAGCTCCGAGCCGCGTTGATCATAAAAATACTTCGGCGAGATACGTGGCGGTGTCGCCAGCAAGCCTTCCATCACCTCGCGATGCATATCCGTTTCGGGCGGATGCCTGTCGTAAAAGCGCACCGCCAGGTTGTTCATGCGCCCCCCTCCGCCAACCGCAGGCCGCAAAACTGCCAGCGCTCATCCGGATAGAAGAAATTTCGGTAGGTGGCGCGCAGGTGATCGGCCGGGGTGACACAGGAGCCACCGCGCAGCACCATCTGGTTGCACATGAATTTTCCGTTGTACTCGCCCAGCGCCCCGTTGACGGCACGGTAACCGGGGTAGGGAACATAGGGACTTGCCGTCCACTCCCAGACATCGCCAAACTGCTGCTGCATCTCTTCGCCGTTTGCGGCGCGCGGATGCAACCAGCCGCTGTCGCGCAGGTTGCCTTCGATATCTTCACCGGCGGCGGCCAGCTCCCACTCCTGTTCCGTCGGCAAGCGGTGACCGGCCCAGCGGGCATAGGCGTCCGCTTCGTAATAACTGATGTGGACTACCGGTTCGTGTTCATTGAGCGGACGCAGTCCGGCCAGGGTGAATTGCCACCACTGCCCCTCCTGTTGCAGCCAGTACAACGGGGCCTGCCACTGTTCGCGTTTCACGGTCGCCCAGCCATCGGAGAGCCACAACTCGGGGCGCTGGTACCCCTTGTCTTCGATGAAAGCCAGGTATTCGCCATTGTTCACCAGGCGGCTGGCCAGCCGGTAACTATCGACGTAGACCGTGTGGCGTGGCTGCTCGTTATCGTAGGAAAAGCCTTCGTCTTTTGCGCCGATGTAGCGCAGCCCGCTTTGATACTCATGCCACTGCAACGCGGCTCCTCCGCCCGATTCCTGCGGCAGGTCTTGACGATAGGCGGGGTAGAGCGGATTGACCCAGAAGTTGTGCTTGATGTCGGTGAGCAGCAATTCCTGGTGCTGCTGTTCATGATTCAACCCAATCGCAATGCGCCGCGCCACCTCCGGCCACTGCTGTTCGCCAACGCGCTCGATCAGCACAGCCATGTGTTCGTCCACCCATACACGGTAGCGATACACCTCTTCCACTGTGGGGCGTGACAGCAGGCCGCGTCGGGCACGGGGATGAAACGGGCCTACCTGCTCGTAATAGGAATTGAACAGGTAACGGTACTGGGGGTGAAAGGGGAGGTAATCGGGCAGGTACTCGCAGAGCAGGAAGGTTTCGAAGAACCAGCTGACATGGGCCAGATGCCATTTCGGCGGGCTGGTTTGCACGATGCTCTGCAGCGTGTAGTCTTCTGTCTGCAGCGGTGCACACAATTGCTCACTCGCCGCACGCACCTCCCGAAAGGTAGTCAGCACGGACTGGCGAGCCATGATCGGCTGTTGCACCTCACCATCGGCAAAACGAACAGATAGCTCCGTCATTACCCACTCCCCGCTACATGGACAAGTGAAATAAAGGTAGACCATGTAGGGGAAATCCAGACAGGCGGGATAATACCTATTCTAATGGTAGTCGAGGCTCACTTTGCGATGTTGAGGTCGGGTTAGACCGTAATCCGGAGAGGGTTTTGTGAAGACTGCAGAAGACCATCGGCACCGGGCGGTGCCTGAATCACCGGCCTTGCAGAAACAGGCCATTTAATAAGATTCCTCTTTAATCGTGGCCACCTCAAGCAATTCTATCCATTTGTTACGCGCTTCTTTCGATAACCCTGTGCCGCGCAGCGTAATGGATACCTTAAACCAACTTTCGGCACCGGCGAGTAACCGCACCAGTTCATATTCTGCAGCATGGCCCTGGCATCCTGCTGAGGTGCGGCTCTCATAGAGAATGCTATCCGCCGATTGTTTAATGAGTGTCCATTCCGTCATCCCGGGGCAAATCGCCTCGCGCCTGGCCCTGGCCTCATCATAATAGCTATGTAGGTCCGGCAGGGATCCGTCCCTGGCATGAGTGATCACCGTCAACAGCCGAGACCAGTCCTCGATATCCTCGCCGCGGCCCACGAATTCGATAATCGCCTGCTCCGGGCTCTCTTGGGAGTCGGCATAATCCCATTCTGGCAGCAGGGGAAACACCAGCATCTCTTCCGCCTGCAGGCTACCGATCAATCCAAGTAGCCCAGCAATCAGCGCATTCTTGCAGAACAACTTCACGAGACTAACGCCCTTTGCCTGTTTAAGCCTGTGTACAAAGGAGACAGTATAGATGGAGGGATTGATACCGAAAGTGACCGTACGGCTTAATTCATGAGTGCCTGAGGATAGGAATAAAATGGCAATGCGACAGTGTCCTGTCGCATTGCCTTCGATTCACCCCATGTGAACGCTAGAGGGCAGATTGCGCTGTAACGCCTTGACGGATGATGCTTGCTCCAGTGCCTTAATCACACTCGGCAACGGTTCGGTGAGATTGATGTTGTAATCGATCTCACCGGGTGCCTCGGTCGTAAAGGCCAGCTTTACTTCGGGCGGATTGAACTGGGCATCAACACTACCGGTATTGCCGCGCGCATCTATGCGATACCAGCCAAACTCCGGCAGGTAGACACTGTTGTAGCCGTGCAGGCAAAAACCGCCTTCATCATCTTTCAGGCGCTGGTAACCAAAGCCGGAAGGAATACCGTTACAACGCAGCAATGCTGCCAACAGGTGAGTCTGCGCATAGCAAATGCCGTGACCGAGCCGCAGTACCTCGGAGGCGCTGCAACTGACCTCCTCGCCACCGATATCGAAACTGTGGTCGATCTTGTCTCGCACAAATTCATAACAGCGGCGTGCCACTTCCAGGGTGTTGGGTGCTCCCTTCGCCAAGGCTTTCGCCTGCTGCATTACCTCCGGGTGGTGATAATTGACGATCGCCGTCGACGCCAAATACCCCGGCGCGATTTCATTGTGTACTTCCACCTTCCTGACCTCCCTGTCTCAATTCATTTACGGCAGCTGAAAGGCGCCCGATCATTTCGTCAATCTCCGCCTCCGACACATTAAGCGCTGGCATAAAGCGCAAGGTGTTGGGACGCGGTGCATTAATCAGCAAACGGCGCTCGAAAGCGGCCCTGACGATCGCTGTCGCATCGAGGTCCGCCGTTGGCATCGCCAGCAGCAGGCCGCTGCCACGCACCTCGCCGAAGGCATGCTCCGTGGCGAGCTGCTGCAGCTGGGTGCGCAGGTACTCGCCCCGGTCCTGCACACGCTGCAGGAAGGCGGGTTTGGCGACGGTTTCCAGCACCGCCAGCCCGGCGGCGCACATCAGGGGGTTGCCATTAAAGGTGCCGCCCTGATCGCCATAGTCGAAACAGCTGAACGCCTTTTTGGTCAACAGCGCAGCAATCGGCACGCCCCCGCCGAGCCCCTTGCCCAGGGTCATAATGTCCGGCTCGATACCATACTGCTCAAAGGCGAAAAGCGTCCCGGTGCGGCCGATACCGGTCTGGATCTCATCGACAATCAGCAGACAGTTTTTCTCACGGGTCAGCGCCCGCAGCCCCTGCACAAACTCCCGGGTCGCCTGTACCACGCCCCCTTCACCCTGCAACAGCTCTAGCATCACCGCCGCGGTGTTGTCATCGATGGCGCGAGCCACAGCCTCGAGGTTGTTGTAGGGTACCTTGGTAAAGCCGGGGACCTTTGGCTCGAACAGGCTCTCCCACTGCGGCTTACCGGTCGCAGACATGGTGGCCAGGGTACGGCCATGAAAGCCGTTTTCCATGGTGACAAAGCCAAAGGCGCCCTGTTTATGCAATGCGCCCCACTTGCGCGCCAACTTGATCGCCCCCTCGTTGGCCTCGGCACCGCTGTTGGCGAAGAACACCTGATCGAACCCACTGCGCTCGACGAGATTTTTCGCCAACCGCAACATCGTCTGGCTGTAGAAACCAGGACCGGGATTGATTAGCAGCTCGACCTGATGCTTTAGCGCATCGACCAGAACCTGCGGCGAGTGGCCCAGTGCATTCACCGCCCAGCCCTGTACAAAATCCAGGTAACGTCGCCCATTGCGATCCTCCAGCCAGCTACCTTCGCCTTTGGCGAAAACGACCTCCGGCCGGGCGGTAATGGGCATGACGGCGCTGTACGATGATTCCATTGCTCTTTCTCCTTTGTTGACGGCAAAAAAAAAGCCGCAGATCCCGGGGACCTGCGGCTTTTTGTTGTTTCAGTTGACTGTGGTGACTACCTAACCGATTCAACCTCCGAGCACACAGGAACGCCCCGCTGCCAAATTCGCAGCGCGCTCATTCGAGCTAGTCGTTTAATGTTCGGTCGAGTCATCATGGAGTCGAGTTTGCGTTAGCTTGTGTGTCGCTGTCAATCCTTGGCGGTTGCGGTTTTCACCGCATCGGGGATCGCCTTCAGCGTCAGCTCCTGCTGGTTCGCCTTGACGAAGCCGTAACTGGCGTAAATGTTCTGCGCCTCGTCCGTGGCCAGATAGGCAAGATATTTTTGGGCATTCGCCGAATTGCGGCCCGTGCTCAGCACACCAATGGCATAGCCCACCTTGTCCTGTTTGTTATACGGCGCAGGGATCGCCACACCATCGATTTTACGCCCCTCTTTCCTGGCATGCACCACCTCGGTGGTCCAGACAATGCCAACATCTGCTTCACCCTGTTCGATGCGATGCGGCGTTTCCCGATGATGACGCGAGGTGAACCAGGTCTTGCCCGGCACCGCCCAGCAACTCTTGCACTGACTGCCGCCGGTGACTTTCTCATGCAGTCCCAGGTCCTTGAGCATTTCCGAACCGTAGAATTTGAAAATACCCTCAGTGAGCGGATTGGGATGCGACTGCTTCAGGTCATCCCGCGCGAGGTCCTCGGGCCCCTGGATGCCTTTCGGGTTACCTTCGGCCACCATCAGTTCGAGCTTGTTGTGGATGTAGGTAATGTAATTGTCCATCAAGCCTTTTGACTTGAGCTTTTTCAAGTGGCCGAGATTCACGCTGGCGAAGAGGTCCGGATTCATTGCCGTATTCTGGCCGTTGATCTGGCCCTGTTTGAGCAGCTGGCCCTTGAGGATCTGCCCCGGTGGGATCGTTTCCACATAGATGGTCTTGATGTCTTGATGTTTTTTCTGGAAATCCCGAATTAACTCCTCCATCACCATGAACTGGTTGCCGGCCAGATACATCACCAGATCAGCGGTATAGGAATCGCCGATTTGACCGTAGCTGATGTTGCCGTCCTGGTGGAAGGTGCGGTAGTCGTTGTTATGGCCGGCATCGGTTTCCGCCCGGGCCAGCCCGGAGAGTGCGACGAACAACACCAGCAAGCCGAGCCCTGATTTTTCCAGCAGTCTTTTCATGGCAAGTCACTCCTAATCCTCTCTTGTGGTAGTCAGGAAAAGACGTGACAGCGGGTGCTTTTATTCCCTCCATGACAAGGCGAGGGACCGTAGCCAGGGCCTCTTACCCCATAAAACCGAGGGCCATCGCACAGCAATTTTTTCAATCAGTGCAACATGGAATAGCTGCTGAATGAGTGCTATTGATTGCTTATGCTCCACTGACGGGAGGGCAAGATCATGACCAGTGAAATCCTGATGCACTTCGACGAAGACCTGACCGAGGAACAACAAAATGAGCTGCTCAAGTCATTCGGTAATACACCCGAGGGAATGCATTCCCATTTACAGGCGAAAAAGCCGCGCATGATGTTCGTCGCCTACGACGCGGAAGAGCTTTGCCCCCACGATCTGGTGGACATCGCCAGAGAAAGCGGGGTGCATGCCACGGTGATCGATCTGTAGTCTTGAGCGGTATCGGCGACTGAAGCGGAGTGGGTGAGGTGTTACACCTTATCCACCGCGGTGTAGCCGATAGCCTGCAGAAACAGCTGTAACAACTGACGGATCAGTTTCTCCAAACTGATCTCCTGATAACGCTCGGCGTTGATGATGCACTTGCTGTAGATCGCTTCTCGAACCATACCCTGGAATAACAGAGCCGCTGTGCGCTCATTAACCGAAACAATCCGTTTTTCCAGGGCAAGCTCCTGCAGACTGTATTCGATGTAGTCCATGATCGACTGCCAGCGGCTGGCAAAAAAACGCTTTGCAATATCACCACCTTCCAGTGCACCGAGCAATTCCATGCGAATGTAGTCCGGGTCTTCCTCGACACGGGAGATAAATACCCGGGTAATGCGATGCAACACGCTGGCAAAATCATCGGGCCCATCGAGTGCTGCCTCCACGTAGGTTTCCCGCGGCGCCGACAGGCTATCCAGCACCGCCTCATACAGCTCCTCCTTAGAGGCAAAATGCTGATACAGCACTGCCGGACTGACGCCAACCCGCCTGGCGATCTCATCCACCGACACCGCATGGAAACCCTTGTCAGCGAACAACACCTTTGCCACCGCCAGAATCGAAGCACGCCGCTCCGCCGCCTTCATTCGTTTAGCCATTCACTCCCCCATATTTTCTCAACATGACGCCGTCCATGGCACATTTCTTCCTCTACAACCGGCGGATCAGGAATTCGAAACCGTCACCCGTACTCTGAGACTGCAGCAATTCATTACCGGTCTGCTTGCAGAAGGCCTCGAAATCCTTCACTGCGCCGGGATCGGTGGCAAGCACCTTCAGCACCTCCCCGGCCGCCATCGCTGAGATGGCCTTCTTGGCTCGCAGGATAGGCAAGGGACAGTTCAGACCGCGCGCATCCAGTTCCTGACTTACTTCGCTCATGGTTTTGCTCCTTCTCTTATCACGGACCACTGCATCTGGCTGCAGCACCTCGCTCACCCACACAGAAAACTTGTTAGTGAACGTTCGTTTACATATAGTTGACTTATCCTTACCATGTCAACAATGCGCTGTTCAAGACCACCGGCCAAAAGGAAGAAATCAATGGGAATCAAGCAAAGCTACTTCGCTCTGGGCGAACTCCATCCGTTCAGGATTATCGAGCGGCGGCTGCACCCATACCGTCCACTGGCTAAGGTGCAATTGCTGGGACACCCGCTCCACATCACCGCGACTTCCCGTGCAGCTCGCGCCCTGGCGCAACGCCAGCAGCCTCTGCAGGTCGAAATGCAGCTCTATTTTTCCTGTGTAGTGAAAAAAAGGGTGCTCTTTCATGAGGCAGGGGAGCGCACCGGCGAGTCGGTAAGTGACAAGCTCACTGTCGATTTTCGTTCGGTCGAGGCCCTTGCCTGCGATCCGGTGGCGTTCGCGGCCAATTATCCCGAGCGTAGGCAACTGACCTCAGTCGCCGCCAGGAAGATGCATCCCTCCCAGCTCTATCTCGATTATCGCAAAGGCAAGTGGTACGGGGACTTTACCGTTTAAAGCAATTTTTCCGACTGGCAACCACTGTCCCACAGGAGTGAGACGTGAACAATCAACCCATCGAAATTGCCGTGACCTATCGAGATGAATGGGATGATGGTTTCGGTGCCCGCGGCTGGAAACTCGATGACAGCCTGGACGATCCCGATGTCATCGCTGCTACCGCCGATACTGGCAACCGAATACCCACCTCGGTCTTGGTTCACGACATTCTCGATCACTACCTTTGCGGTTTGCCGCTGAGCGGTCATCGTAATGAAGCCGTGGCCCTGATTCAGCTGGCTACGCGGACCGGCTCAAGCCCAGCCCCTGACTTTGCCAGTATGGTTGACGAAGACCTGTTGCATGGGAGAGTGAATGGTGAATCGATGCGGACATTTTTGCCCGCGGATCTGCAGGAGAGCTTACCTGCCAATGCTATAGACGATAGGGAAATCATCGCGCTACTGCGTCAACAGTTGGACGAACAGGCACTGCGCGAGCGCCTCATCGCACATTTTTTCGATCTGGGAGAGGCGGGAATGGAAAAAGTCCAATCCCACTGGAAAGCCCACGGACTGGCCTATCACCGACGGGCTGCGATGGGACTGGCTCTACAACGAATTCTGGAACATGCCGACAAGGAGGTTTTCGAGCGGATGCTGCAAGAGGTACATGGCCATTTTCTGGTTTCCGATATGGATTGTACCCTTCGCCTCACCCAACCGGTTCAGCGGTTCTTCCAAACCAAGGTGTCGTAAAAAACGGCTGGGTTGCCGGTTTTGCGGCAATGGCGTCAATGCCATTGCCGCGACTTTCAGCACTGTTCCCAGGGCAACCCCTCAAAACGCCAGCCGCCAAGTGAGCTCCGATGATGGTCATCGTCCAGCTCGCCTTCAAAGCCGTCGGCAATGTTGAATACCTCAGGGAAGCCTTTTTCTACCAGCGCCCGGCCCGCTTCCAGCGAACGCTTGCCACTGCGGCAGATAAGCAGAATGGGGGCGCAGCCCTCCTTATCGCCACAGATAATGCCGCCGAGCATCAGCTCGCGCACCTGGCGCACGAAATGGGGATTAACCTCCCAATCGGGCTCATCAATCCAGGGGATATGCACCGCGCCCTTAGGATGGCCAACGAACAGAAACTCCATGTTGGAACGGACATCCACCAGGATCGCGCGCGGGTCGTCCTGTAATAGTTGCCAGGCCTGGCGTGGCGTTAGCGTTTTTACCTGTGAGTCACTCATACTGCCCTCCTCTCGTTATTATTTTTTTCAAGCGGTCACGGCTGCGGGATCGCCGTGCCCTATTCGTTTATTTGGATCAGCTTCTTCAATGACTGATCTCTTTTTTTTCTCCATCGAGCTCGCCTTATGAGGCGACACTTTCCCGCTGGATCACTTCCACCTTGAGCTGCACCCCATCAACGCCAACGACCTTTACGCTGCTGCCAGCATCACAATCCTCACCGAGGATCTTCCAGGTGGTGTCGTCGACCCGGATTTTACCCTGACCGTTGACCATCGGTTCAGTGAGGGTAAAGGTGCGACCGATGTACTGTTGCCCGCGCCGGTTGAGTGCCGGCTGGTCGGTGGTGACCGGGTGTTGGCGAAAATACTGTCGCCAGAGCACGATAGAGGCCACCGAAAGCGCGGCGAAGATGATGATCTGGTATTCCCAGCCCATGCCAGGCAGCAGCAACAACAGCAGGCCGACTACCCCGGCAGCGATACCCATCCACATAAAGAAGGTGCCCGGCACAAAGGCCTCAAGCACCAGCAGGGCGATAGCAAGGATCCACCAGCTCCAGTGATCGACGTGTTGGAACAGTGCCTCCATCAGCCCTGGCCTCCCTTGCTCGCACGCGACCCTAGCGCTTCCTTGGCCAACTCGCTGATGCCGCCGATGGCGCCGATCACCCCGGAGGCCTCCAGTGGCATGAACACCAACTTACCATTATTGGAGGTGGCGATATTCTGCAGCGCCTCTACATACTTGGTGGCGACAAAGTAATTCACCGCATTGATGTCACCACGCTCGATGGCCTGGGAGACCATCATGGTGGCCTTGGCCTCGGCCTCAGCCAGGCGCTCACGGGCCTCTGCTTCGCGGAACGCCGCCTCCTTCTGGCCCTCAGCTTCGAGGATCGCCGACTGTTTTTCACCCTCTGCCTTGAGAATGGCGGAGGCGCGCTCCCCCTCAGCTTCGAGAATGGCGGCGCGCTTGAGGCGCTCGGCCTTCATCTGTTTTGCCATCGCATCGACCAGATCATTGGGCGGGGAGATATCCTTGATCTCGATGCGGGTCACCTTCACGCCCCAAGGAGTGGTGGCGTCATCCACTACCCCGAGCAGGCGTGCATTGATCTCGTCACGGCGAGAAAGCAGCTCGTCGAGGTCCATCGAGCCCATCACGGTACGGATATTGGTCATGGTGAGGTTAAGGATGGCGTAACTCAGGCCGCTGACCTCATAAGCCGCCTTGGCCGCATCCATGATCTGGTAAAACACCACGCCGTCAACGGTCACCATGGCGTTGTCCTTGGTGATCACCTCCTGCGACGGCACATCCAGCACCTGCTCCATCATGTTGATCTTGTGACCAATACGGTCGATCACCGGCATGATGAAATTAAGACCGGGCGGCAGCGTCTCGGTGTAACGACCGAAGCGTTCGACGGTGTATTCCATGCCCTGCGGCACCGACTTGACGCCGAGGAATACCAGCACCACGGCCAGTCCCAGTAAAAACAGTACAAACGAGGCAAAGCCTTCCATCCCCAAACTCCTCCGTTGTTATCTTGTTCTTCCAATCGTCCTCAAGCATACACCAGCCATGCCGTAAAGGAACGATTCGCGGTACAATTGCGCCATGACCAAGACACCCTATATCAAACCGCCGAA
>JBFEWO010000116.1:0-9016 GCA_041546305.1 Thiohalomonadaceae bacterium
GACTATTTCACCGGGCCGGCCACCACCACGGTGATGACCGAGCTTGCGGTCTCGTTCGTGAAGTCCGTCGTCAACGTCACCACCGGCCAGAATCCGGGGGCTAACGCCAGCCCCGGCGACACCCTGCATTACACCCTGGTCGTCACTAATCAGAGCCTTGCTCCGGTCACTAATGCTTCGCTGGTGGACGAACTGGCCGCGGAGTTCGCCGCGGGCACCCTGCAACTGATCGGCGTCTCGGATCCCGCTGCCGATAGCACCAACACCAACGCGTCAGGCGGTGCCAATGGGACGGGCATTGTCGATATTCGTAACCTCAACCTGGCAGCACTAGGTAACCCGGGCGATGCCGTGACCATCGAATTCGAGGCGACCCTGGTTGGGGTGATCAACAGTGGCACGAGCGTGCTCAACCAGGCGCAGCTGAGCGGGGATAATCTCAGTGCCGCAACCAGTAACGTAACGACCACGCTGATCAGCTCTGCGCCGGCCTTCGAGGTGTGGAAGACCTCACAGGATTTGACCGGCGATCCCAATGTGCTGCTGGCGGGCGACACCCTGCGTTACACCATTACGGTGAAAAACATCGGTAATGAGAACGCGGTCAATACGGTGCTGCGTGATCAGATCCCGTTGAATACCACCTATGTGGCCGATAGCACCACACTGAACGGGATGCCTTTCGGCCAACCTGATGGCGGTGTTTCGCCGCTGCAGAACGGTATGCCGATCCAGTCGCCGGCGGATACTACCGCAGGGGCCATGCTTGCCGATGCCAGCACCACGACGACCAATGTGGCCACAATCACCTTCGATGTGGTGGTGAACAGTAATGCGGTTGGCGGTACGCGGATTACCAACCAGGCGCGAGTCAATGCCGATGGTGCCGGTACCAGTGGTATGGTGCTGGAACAGCTTTCTGACGATCCGGGCACAGTCAATATTATCGGTGATCCGACGGTTGATGTGGTCGGTAACCTGCCGTGGATCGATGCGCACAAGACCGTGACGATCAGCACCGACAACGGCTCTCCCGGCAGTGTCGATCCGAACGATGTGCTGACTTACACCATTGTCGTGTACAACAACGGTGCCGTGCCCGCCACCGGTGTGACGCTGACCGATACGGTACCCCAATACACCAGTTACGTTGCCAACAGCACACAACTGAATGGCGTTGCGGTGCCCGATCCTTCCGCCAATGTCTCCGCGCTGCAAAACGGCATGCCGGTCAATTCCAGTGGCAGCCCGAGTGGCACCATCGCTGCCGGCGCTAGTGCGGTTGTTACCTTCCAGGTGCAGGTCGATGCGACCGTCCCCGTGGGTACCGTGCCTCCTACCGAGATTAGTAACCAGGGTGTGGTGAGCAGCAACGAGCAGGGGCCAGAACTGACCGATGACGACGGCATCGATTCCAATGGCGATCTGCCGACCGTTGTGGTGGTCGGGAATGCACAGCTGCTGTCGATCACCAAGGAGGTGTTCGATATCAACGGGGGACTGACCGAGGCTGGTGATGAGCTGGATTACGTCATCACCGTGCAGAACACCGGTAGCGTGACGGCTACCGATGTACGGATCATCGACACGCTGCCCGCCGGGGTGCAGTATCTGCCGGGCTTTACCACCCTGAACGGCTCTGCCAATGGCGTCACGTTCAGTGCTGGCACACTGACCGCGGACTACGCCACGACCTACGGCAACTTGCCTGTGGGTGCCACCGCCACCTTGCGTTTCCGCGTCGTGATCGATGCGCTGGCTATTGGTGCTAGCGTGACGAATACCGGCCTGGTCGAGTGGAACGGCGCCAGCCAGAGCGATTCGGCCAGTGCCACCTTTACTGTTGGCGGTATCCCGGGCATGGCGCAGCTCAGTGGCCGGGTCTGGCATGATACGAACAACGATCAGCAGTACAACGGTACCGAACTGCCGTTGGCCGGCTGGAGTGTTGAGGTCTACCGCAATACCACGCTGCTGGGCACCGTGTTGACTGATGCGAACGGTCTCTATCAGATCAACGGTCTGGCGGCTAACGACACCACCACGGATGAGTATTCCTTGCGTTTTGCCGCACCGGGCAGTGGTAGCACCACAGCCGCCCTCGGACTGGCTGACTCTATTTACACCAATGGTCTGCAGAGCATCACTCAGATCACCGTCAGCGCAGATAGCGTCAATCAGAATCTGAACCTGCCGTTACTGCCCAATGGTGTGGTGTACGATGCCATCGCTCGTACCCCGGTTGCCGGCGCGGTCGTGACGATGCTCGATGCCGCCAGTCAGCAGCCGCTGCCGGCCTCCTGCTTTGATGATGTTGTGCAGCAGAACCAGGTCACCCTGGCCAGTGGTTATTATCGCTTCGACCTCAATTTCAGCGATGCCACCTGTACCTCGGGTGGTGAATACTTCATTCAGGTGAGCCATTCCTCCACCAATTATGAACAGCGTGTCTCGCTGTATGTTCCGCCGCAAAGTGATTTGAACACCGCGGCCTTCTCGGTACCGGCTTGTCTCGGCAGCATCGATGATGCCGTTCCGGCCACGGTGGATCTCTGTGAGGCCGCGGCATTGGAGACCGCACCGCCGGCCTCTGTCGTTGCTGGTTCTCCTGGTACCAACTACCACCTGCATCTGGTGTTCAACAACACCCAGATACCGGGCACCAGTCAGCTGTTCAATAATCATATCCCGCTGGATCCGGTACTGGACGCCGCAGTGGCCATTACCAAGACCGCGGGACGGGTCAGTGTCTCCCGCAGCGAGATGGTTCCCTACACCATTACGGTGAACAACAGCTACCTGACCACGCTGCAGGATCTGCGTATCGTCGACACCTTCCCGGCCGGCTTCAAATACGTCAAGGGCTCCGCCCGCTTTGACGGACAGCCGCTGGAACCGACCATCGTCGGCAATCAGCTGCACTGGGAAAACATCAATTTGGCGACTGATGCACAGCATACGATCCAACTGGTGTTTATCGTAGGAGCCGGTGTATCGGAGGGCGAGTACATCAACCGTGCGAATGTGGTCCATATCCTCACCGGGGATAATCTCTCCGGGGAAGCGAGCGCCACGGTGCGCGTGGTCCCGGACCCCACCTTCGATTGCACCGATGTCACCGGTAAGGTGTTCGATGACAAGAACCTTAACGGCCATCAGGATGAGGGTGAGGCAGGGCTGCCCGGAGCGCGCCTGGTCACCGCCCGCGGTCTGATTGTTACCGCTGATGAGTACGGCCGTTTCCATATCACCTGTGCGGTGACGCCGAACGAGGACCGGGGATCCAACTTCATCCTCAAACTCGACGACCGCAGCCTGCCGAGTGGTTATCGCGTGACCAGCGAAAACCCGCGGGTACAGCGGGCGACGCGCGGCAAGATGATGAAGTTCAATTTCGGCGCAACCATCCACCGTGTAGTACGCATGGATGTGGCCGATGGGGTATTCGAGCGCAAGTCCGAGCAGATGCGTCCGCAATGGCTCCCGAGGATCAATCTGCTGCTTGCTGAGCTGCAAAAAGCACCGGCCGTGCTCCGTCTCTCCTATCTGGCCGATGTGGAGGATGAGAGTCTGGTGAAGGATCGTGTTGAAGCGGTGAAGAGTCTGATCGCCGACGCCTGGGACGAGCTTAATTGCTGCTACAGGCTCACCATCGAAACCGAGGTGTACTGGCGCAGGGGAGCACCGCCGAATCGTTCCGGGGTGATCGACTGATGAGTGTTTTGGTAACAGGCCAAGGGACAATAACGAGACGGTTTAACACGGCATGCTGAAAAGATTGGTTGTTCTGATTTCTGCTGCTCTTATTTCGGGCCAGGCGTTTTCGCAAACGTCGCCGGATGAGGCCGTGCTGCCCGTTAACGGTGAAACCGGGGTGCGTGAAGTTGCACCCTTCGGTGAGGCCGTTGAGCAATACCAGTCGAGCGACGAAGCCTATACCCCTTGGGTTTTGCAGGACCAGGACGATGCGCAAGGCGGTGATAAGGTCGAGACCCGCAAAGTGCTGGAAAAAGAGGTCAAGACCCTCAAGCTGCAGAATGTGGTGCCACCGATCTATTTCAAATCAGGTGCGGCCGATATTCCCGAAGAGTATATCGGGCTGTTGCGCGATGTGCTGGAACGCATGAAGGACCGAGCCAATGTCCGACTGCATTTTGTCGGGCATTCGGACAATATCGCGCTGAGGGGAGCCTTGAAGGAGCGTTATGGCGACAATGCCGGCCTGTCACGCGAGCGCGCCGGGACCACCGCCGAGTATTTCCAACGTGCCCTCGATTTGCCGCCGGAGTCCATCTCCTATGAAGGGCTCGGGGAAGCACAACCCATTGCCAGCAATAATACGGCCGCAGGGCGTTCGAAAAACCGCCGTGTGGAGGTTGAGGTCTGGTACGACGAGATCACCGACAAGCTGGTCGAGAAAGAGGTGATCGTTGCCGAGGAGATGAACCGTATCAAGGTCTGCCGTGTCGAGACGGTGTGTAAGCTGAGCTACAAGGAAGGCCACGCCAATCGTGCACAGATCAGAAATCTCGTGCCGCCGCTGCCCTATGATGAGGAGCGTACGGAAATCTCCGCAGCCTTTTTACAGCAGTTGCAGCAGGCATTGCTGAATCTGCGTAGCAAGCAGAATGTGGTGATGAAGTTTATCGGTCACACCGATAACCTCCCGCTGGAAGGACGCGATGCCCGTATTTACGGTACGCCGCTGGGACTCTCCAAGGCCCGGGCTCGCCGTGTGGCTCTGGCGGTGCAGGAAGCATTGCGCCTGCCAAGTTCCGCTGTCGACAGTGACGGCAAGGGGGCGAGCAAGCCGGTTGCCTCCAACGACACCGAGAAAGGGCGCTCGCTCAATCGTCGCATCGAAGTCGAGTTCTGGTATGACGATCCGCTGCAGAAATTGCCCGACGAGCCGCAAATCTGCCCCGAATCTTCCGGTGCAGAAACCCTGACCCGCGTCTACGATCCGCCCTCCGGCAGTATCGACCCGATCTACTTCAATGGCAGTGAACCGATACTGCCGCCCGGCTTCAGCCAGCGCCTGCGTCGTCTGATGGATGAGCTGGGGGACAAGGCCAATGTGCGTCTGCGCTTTATCGGTTACATCAGCAACGAACGTCTGGACCGTCGCACCGCCGCGGTGTATGGCGATGACATCGGTCTTTCCACCGCGCGCGCCCGTCGGGTGATGGAGGCGGTGAAGGCGGAAATCGGCCTTGGTGACGAGCAGGCGGAGCATGAAGGTCATGGCTATGTGCAGACCGAGGATGTCATCAATTCCGGTTTTGTCGAGGCCGAACAATCCCGTGTGGTAGTGCAGGTGGTATATGACGAACTGGCGGTGCTCGATGAGAGCGAGGGGCTGGACATTAAACGCCTGACACGCCAGGTGCAGACGATCAATCCCTATGCCCTCAATTTGATGCGCATTACGGTCGATGGGCAGCCCATCGATGATCCGAACAAGAGCATCCCCGATGTGCAGCGCTGTACCGATGTGGCGCTGGACAAGGCAAAGATCCAGTTCAAATTCGACAACCTCGACTTCAAACCGCGACTCAATGTCACAGGTTGGCCCACCACGGTACGTTACCAGGACGACTTCAACACGGCACTGCAGGAGAACCTGGTTCGGTTCAGGATTTACAGCAACTACCGTGCGTTCATTGATCGGGCCGAGGTGCGGATCTTCGAAGCGGAGCAGTCGGTAAGGGATGAGCCGCTGGCCGTGGTGAAGGTGAACCCGGATGGTTTTACCGAGTGGATGGCCGAGTTCGAGGAGTACCGGGCGCCCGGCAGAGTGCTCAACTATGTGCTGCGTGTTTACGATAAGCAGGGACGTTTTGACGAGACTCGCGAGCAGCCGTTGTGGATCGTGGACAGTGTTGATGAAGAGCTGCTGACATCAAGCGAACCGGAAAAAGAATTACTGGTCGGTTACGGGGAAAACCGGCTGGCGCGCCAGAATATCCCGCTCAATGGCGGCGCGATCAAGGTCCATGGCGAGTCCATCCCGGAGAACCACAGTGTTTGGCTGGCCGGACGCCCCGTACCGCTGGGTGCGGAGGGGAGCTTTGTTGCCGAGGAGCTGCTACCTGCCGGGCTGCATAGTGTGGAGGTCGCCATCCTCGATGCACAGGGCAGTGGCGAGTTGTTCCTGCGCGAGCTTCAGTTGCAGAAGAATGACTGGTTCTACGTGGGCATTGCCGATGTGACCGCCTCGCTGGATGACACCAGCGGACCGGCCGAATTGGTAACGAATGACAAGACGCATTACGACAATGATCTGGCGGTCGATGGCCGACTGTCCTTCTTTACCCATGGCAAATTCGGCGAGGACTGGCAGCTCACCGCCAGCGCCGATACCCGCGAAGGTCCGCTGAACGAGATCTTCAGCAACTTCATGCAAAAGACCCCGGATGCGATGTTCCGTCGCATCGATCCGGACTACTACTATCCGAGCTACGGTGACGACAGCACCGTGGAGGAGGGGGCGCCGACCCTGGGGAAATTCTATCTCAAGCTGAAAAAGCAGGAGAATCATGCCCTGTGGGGTAATTTCCGCATCGGTTACACCGGCAACACCCTGGCCCATGTGGACCGCACACTTTATGGTGCCAATCTCCATCTGCAGTCGACTGATACCACCAGCTTCGGCGAGCAGCGTTTCAGCTTCGACAGTTATGCTGCTGAGCCCGGCACTGTTGCCAGCCGGGACGAGTTCCGTGGCACCGGTGGCTCACTCTACTTCCTGCGCCATCAGGATATCCTGAACGGCTCTGAGCGGCTGCGTATCGAGGTCCGCGACAGTGATTCGGGCATGGTTGTTGCGGTGAAGAACCTGACCCCGGCGCTTGATTACGACATCGATTACATCCAGGGCCGTGTGCTGTTGTCCGAACCGCTTTCGGCTTCCGTGGCCGATAACATGCTGGTCGATAGCGGTGGCTCGGGTGGCAACCTGGCCTATCTGGTGGCGCGCTATGAATACACGCCGGGTTTCGATGACATCGATACCCTGGCATTGGGTGGACGGGCTCACTACTGGTTTGGCGATTACGTGAAACTGGGACTGACCGCCAACCGCAATGAAGAGAACAGTGCCGAGAGCAGTCTCCGCGGCGCGGACCTGACCCTGCGCAAGAGTGCCAACACCTGGCTGAAGGTGGAGACGTCACAAAGTGAGGGGGCCGGTGTCGATACCCTGGGTTCTATCGATGGCGGTTACAGCTTCGATGGGGCGACTACGGTGATCTCAAACGACACCCAGGCCAGCGCCTATCGCATCGACGGCAGCATCGCGCTGAACGATGTGATGGAGAATCTGCCCGGTAAGGTTACGCTCTACAACCAGCAGCTCGATGCCGGCTATTCGGCCCCGGGGCTGAGCACACTGAATGACACGGCCCAGTATGGCGGTACCCTCACCCTGCCGATTGACGAGCGCCTCAATCTGCGCGCCAAGTCGGACAAAAAGGTGCAGCAGCAGGGGCTGGAGACCGCGGCTAACGAGCTCGATATGGATTACCTGTTCGATGAGCACTGGACCTTGAGTGGCGGTGTCAGAATAGATGAGCGCAAGGACAACTCGCCGGCGGTGCCAGTGACCCAGAAAGAGGGCGAGCGTTCGGATCTGCGCTTGCAGGCGGCCTTCGATTCGCGTGCCGCATGGAGCGCCTATGGTTTTGTGCAGGATACGGTCAAGACCACCGGCAACCGCGAGGAAAACACCCGGGTCGGCACGGGCGGCAGCTACCGCTTGAACGATCGCTTCCGTGTTCATGGCGAAGTTTCCGGAGGTGATCTGGGCAGTGCCGGCACTCTCGGTACCGAATACCTCTATTCCGACCGCACCAACCTCTACCTGAATTATGCGCTGGAGAACGAGCGCACCGACAACGGGGTGCGCGCGCGGCATGGCAATATCAGTTCCGGCTTCCGCACCCGCTATTCAGACAGTGCCAGTGTCTACCTGGAAGAACGTTACACCCATGGTGACGTGCCGACCGGCCTGACCCACTCGACCGGTGTGGACATCGCACCGAACGATCGCTGGAATTATGGGGCCAACCTCGATTTCGGCAAGCTAAAGGATCCGCAAACCAGTGCCGAAACCGAGCGCACCGCCGTCGGCTTGCGCCTCGGCTACAGCTTTGACGGCCTGACCTTTGCCAGCGCACTCGAGTATCGTGTCGACAATAATGAAAGCCCGGTCGATGCGACCACTTCCGAGCGTACCACCTGGCTGACGAAAAACAGCCTGAAGTATCAGCTCAATCCTGACTGGCGCCTCATCGGTAAATACAACTACTCCGAGAGCACCAGCTCGCTCGGTGAGTTTTATGATGGCACCTACACCGAGGCAGTGCTCGGCTATGCCTATCGTCCGATCAGCCACGACCGACTCAATGCCCTGTTCAAATACACCTATTTCTACAACCTGCCGTCGGCCGGGCAGGTGACGGTGGCGAACACCGCCGCGGAGTACATTCAAAAGAGCCGTATCCTGTCGACGGACATGATCTACGACCTTACTCCGCGCTGGTCGATAGGCGGCAAATATGCCTATCGCCAAGGTCAGCTCAGTCAGGATCGGGTGAATCCACAGTTTTTCGAAAGCAATGCGCATCTTTATGTGCTGCGTGCCGACTGGCACTTCCTGCATCGTTGGGATGCGCTGCTCGAAGGGCGCATGCTTGACCTGGTCGACGCCGAGGAGCAACGCAGTGGATCGCTGTTTGCCATCTACCGCCACCTGGGCGAAAACATGAAGGTCGGGGTGGGCTACAACTTCACCGATTTCTCTGACGACCTTACGGATCTCGACTACGACAGTCAGGGTGTGTTCATTAACCTCATCGGCAAAATCTGACGCACAGTATCTTTCATAGGGGAGAGCGTTTGGGAGCGGAGGTTCCGGCTGCGATTATCCGCAGGATGAGGGGTGGGACGACTGGCTTGATGCTATTGGCCAGTGCCGTGGAAATTGATCGTTATTAGTGAAAACAGAATTAAATAA
>JBFEWO010000026.1:0-24308 GCA_041546305.1 Thiohalomonadaceae bacterium
ATTTTTCCATCTTTTACCAGAACACAACCAACTGGAGGATTAGGGCTACACTTGCCAAGAGCCTTCCTTCCCTCCGCGATCGCATCTCTCATGAACTTTTCAGCTTGGTCGTTGTTCATTTGTTTTGCAGCTAACGCTTAAATAACCGGCGCAAGGTACGAGCGTCCGGCGCCGTAGGCGCATAGTTTATTGGCTTGTTATGCATATACTGGAAAGAACCCATCATGCTGAGTTGCATTGCCACATATTTCATCCCACTCCGCTTTATTTGCAACGAAGATATGGTTTTCTATTTTCGCGCCTCCAAGCGTTTCAAATGCTCCGGCAGGAACCCAATACTTATCACCAGCTCTGAAGATGTTGGGTACAGTGGCCCCGCATGTTGAGCAAAATGAAACGCTATATCCATTTTCTTTCTTGAAATTACTAACGTTCCTTTCGCCCTGTAGCCAATTGAATTGCGCCAATCCCACAAAAAAACCAGTCTGAGACGATGAGCCAGATTGTTTCTGGCAGATAGTGCAGTGACATTGATAAAGTTTTTCAACTTTGCCTGTTACTTCATATGTGACATCACCGCAAACACAAGATCCTTTCATTTTCATGGCTTCCTTTTATGCATAACTATATATATGTTTCATGTTCGACGTGTTGTTTTACGTCATATTTGTCGTATATCAGCCTACCCTGTTTCTAAACTACAGAATTATAAAGCAATAACTATTTATCTTGTTCAGTATTACGGCCTGTTGGGATCTCGCAAAGGCGTTATATCGCATGGATTCCTTTTATTGTTCTTGCTCGAGCTTCGCGATTTCTTCGGTTTTCTCTTCCTTGCCGAAATAGTAACCGACAATCGCGCCAACGATTCCAGAAGTAACAGCGGAAAACTCCTTCATTAAACCAACCCATTCCTCAACATTATTGTCCAGTCCGCCTAAAACCAGCATCATCACCAATGATAGTATCCAGGTGGTAACAACAATAATTGCAATGCGACTACGTGTTTTTTGCTTTGTGCTCATTGAAAAGATGCTCCCCGGCTAAGTAACAAAGAATCCAGCTTTCCCCGCAATTCCAGCATATACGCCTTATCACCCGGCAACTCCTCCCGAGGTATCCACTCTGAAGTGTCAAAAATACCGCGCTCCTCGATGTCCGCATTCATCGACAAAACATATCCCTCCTGTTTCTCGACGGGTTCGAGATGCAGTGTCACCGTCCATCTGTCTTTACGCCAGGGAAATATCCATAAAAGCGATCGCTCAAATTCAGGTGATATTGCCTTTACATACCCCTCTCCCACGTTAAGTTCTTCAATGAGATAGCTCTGTTCGGTCAGTCCATCTCTGACGAGAAGAATGGTTTCTGCCTTTGACAGGCCATTGAATGCTCTCGAATCTTCGTGAGGGATGGTCGTGCAGCCGGACAACGCAGCAAGCAACAATAGGATAAAAAGGCAACGGATAACATTCATGCGGTGTACTTCCCTGTCAAAATGGGCGTGATCGTTCCATCGAGGAGATGCTATAGCAAAGGCGTTGTCAGGCAAAGCCTCTCAAATTCCATTTTGAATTCATTTTATGGTTTATACGTTCGACAAAGCCACGGTCAATACGGCTGTCAGGGGGGGTGTCGCGTCCGGGCACGAATCCGTCTATGGCTTTCCGGTTTGTTATGGAAAGGAAGTGTGCCATATCCGGAAGGGGGTGGCTATCACTCTGCCCTCCCCTCTGGGTGGTCCTTCAGTTGACCTCGACCCGGTTTCGACCCGCTTGCTTGGCGCGATACAGCGCTTCATCGGCACGGGCAAAAATGGCATCGGGAATGAGATCGGTCGGTTTGAACTGGGTTACCCCAATACTGATCGTGACATGGACTTCGCCCGCCTCTATTTTGGCTGGCGTTTCAGCGACGTAACTTCTCAGCTGTTCGGCAAACTCCCTCGCGCCCTCCTTGTCCGTTCCCGGCAATAACACAGCAAACTCCTCGCCGCCGATACGGCCGAACAGGTCGATACTCCGCAGGTGATGCTCGGCTGACGCGGTCAGATGTTTGAGCACCGCATCGCCAGCCGCATGGCCATAGGTGTCATTGACACGCTTGAAGTAATCGATGTCCACCATGAGCAGCGATGCGGGTAAGTTGAATCGCTTAATGCGCGCCAACTCCTTGTCTAGCTGTTCAATAAAGCGGCGTCTGTTTGCCACACCGGTGAGGGAGTCTGTGGTGGCAAGGCGCCTCAGTTCCGCCTCCATCTCCTTTCGTTCGGTAATGTCGCTGTGCGTTCCTATCATACGAAGTGGCTTGCCATCTGTCGTACGACTCAACAGCATGCCGCGCGCCAGGACCCATTTCCAGCTGCCATCTCTGGCGCGGGTTCTGAATTCACAAACATAGAGGGATGCTTTACCGGCAAGGTAGTTGTCAATGGCCGACAGGCGCTTTTCCCGGTCCTCTGGATGCTGCCGCTCCAGCCAGTCATCGATATGGGTATAAGTCGCTGGTTCCCCGTCATAACCGAGAACTGTCATCTCCTGTTTGGACAGGTACAGTTCTCCGGTCTGGATGTTCCAGTCCCACACCCCATCCCCGGCCCCTTCCAGGGCAAACTTCCAACGTTCCTCACTCTGGTGCAAGGCTTCTTCGGCCTCCCGAATCTTGGTGATGTCCTGCACCGTGCCATGTGACAGTACCGGTACGCCCTTTTCGTCATAGTGCGTTTCACCGTGTTCCCGTACATATTTGATACGCCCGTTGTTCAGGAGTAGCCGGTGTACGATGTCATAAGGGGTATGGTTTGCGACGGACTCCCTGTAAACCCGATCCACCCTCTCGCGATCCTCCGGGTGGATGGCATTGAGGAATAACTCATAGGAAGGTGAAAACATCTGCGGGTCAATTTCGAAGATGCGGAAGATTTCGTCCGACCAGGTCAGATGGTCTTTCTGCAGGTCGAGTACCCAGCTCCCCATCTTGGCGAGCCGCTGGGCTTCGTTGAGGTCATCGCGGCTGGCCGCAAGTGAGTCAGTGCGCTCGATGACCTGCGCCTCAACACGGGCGGTGTACCCGGTGCCAAGCAGCAGGAAAGCGCCGAGCAAGCCTGTACCCAGTAGCTCAACCACCAGGACAGTCCAGCTTTGCCTGCCTCGATGCTGTTTCAGATACGCTAAGGTGGGTTGTATCTGCAGCAGGTACTGCCGTGTTCCGAAGGTGAGGGACTGTGCAAACATCGTCCTCGGCCCTGACTCGTCCAGCTCCCCGTAAACCCGTTTCTGAGTGGCTTGATCCGTAAGCTGGAGATGAAATGAGGAGCGGTCCTGCGGCAAGAAGCTGTCGAGAAAGTCGCCGACCCTTAAGACTGTCAGCGCCACACCGGGAGCATTCCCGCCCTCGCTTACTGTCAGTATCAGAAGAATTCCGGCATCTTGAGCACCCTCCTGCCCCAGCCGCAGCGGCGAGGTAGCAACCGGAACGCCAAGTGCCATTGTGGCAGACAGGGCGGAATGACGCTCGGTTGACGCGATGAGATCGAGTCCGACTGCTGTTTTATTGGTTTTGTTGGGCTCGACGTAGGTGACCGGATAGTAATAGGCGCGACGGCCAGCTGGCTTGAGCTGGCCGGTTGTATCCAGTTCCCGTATTTGAAAACCAGGAAGACTGCGCTGTTGGTCTGCTTCAAAACTTGCCCGTTGCGCATCCTCGATTCGCGGCGCCCACCCCACCGCGTGCACCATTGGAGAGCGCTTCAGCGACTTTTGGAGTACACGCCGAAATTCCTCACGCGTCACCGGCTTGGTCAGGTCGTGAGACAAAAAGCCGACAACCTCTTTCAACAGGGATTCCTGCTCCCCGAATTTCGCCTCGATCGTGTCCGCCAACTGTTGAGAGCGGCTCTGGAACTCGACCATCGCTTCTTCGTGTTCCCATTTGCTTGTCTGAACGAAGACAAACACTACGATACAGAATGCCAGCAGCATGGGTACGGCTACCGTCAAGATTCTCCTTCGCCATAGCGAACGGGGTTCACCAACAAAGGTCAGGACGATAGGCAGCAGTACGATAACGCCCAGGGTGTCACCGATCCACCAGGTAAACCAGTTTGATGCGAAAGCTTCAACTTCCAGGGTATTCAGCGCCGTCAAACCAATGACCGAGATAGATGAACTGACCAGACAGATGGTGGGTGACAGGAACAGAACAAGGCTCACATCCCTGACCGTGTCGAAAGGTGACGGATAACCGATGAATCGCCTTAGTGTCCACCCGCCAATGGCCGCCTGTAACATCGAAGCCAGTGCGATGAGGGCTGCCGCTGTCACGCTGGTGGCCGAGAACGGGTTTTCCGGGGAGTACCCTATCCATAGATCTAATAACGCTGAACCTAGCAAGATCCAGGGTAATGCACGACTGCCGCAGATATACACCGCAGCGACGGCAATACCTGCCAGTGGAAAGATTGGCGAGGCATAACCGGGTGGCACGGCCAGTATCAGCGAAAGCTTGCCTCCCACGATATAGGCCAGCGCCAGCAAAAGGCCGTTTCTTACATCGCAAAGTTTGAGTGGCTTCAGCCTGCACCTCTCGGTGTTGTTCTGTTTGTTGGTGCCTATCAATGGAGGAAAGGTTAGCTTATTAATGAATATATACCGGGTTGCAAAGATGCCATTGCGGAGAATGTGGCCATGTTTACCCGTTGTTCCCTGATGAAATAGTACAGCTCACACATTACCGCTAATTAACCCGGCATACCCGCTGCTCTTGCCTGGTGTCTATATCACTGAAATATAGGGCATCTACCCCACCGCCTCTGTCTCTATACAGACTTACTGTTTCTTAATAAGTGTTTAACCACCGCCTTTAGCGTCTGTTTAAACAAATCAAGCGAATACGTTTCGGGGAATCATCATGGCTATAGCTGTTTGGAGACAGTGGGGAAAACGTTTGTGGGTTGTCGGCATCTCTTTAATGAGCACTTTTATTGTGCCCCAGGCGCATGCTCTCAACATTTCGGTAGTTGATGCCAACGGTGCACCAGTCAGTGGCTTTCGCTGGATGATTGAGGAGGATACCACTCATCCCGTGACGCCAGGAGTCACCGTGGCCGACTCCCTCTCGGTCGGTATCCATCGCAGCTATGCCCCTCTCGCTCTGGATAAGGGCGGACGACCGTCTACGGGCACCGCTGCCGGGGCAACGGCGACGGTGGACCTGCCCGTCTCCCAGCGTTATGTGGTCTCTGTTCTCCCGCTAAACGGCCACAGTAATGGCGGTGCCAACGTGACCGTTGGTCAGGAGAACGTCACGGTTATCGTCAATCCATTGCCAATGCCAACGGCGCAGATATCGATCTTCGCTTTCCATGACATCCGGCCCCTCAACAACGTTCCGGATCTGCCCCAGGAGGAAGGGCTGCCCGGCTTTTCGGTGCTGTTGAGCGATGCGGCGGGAGCTATCAGTCAGGATGTGTTCGGCAATCCGCTGGGTACCAGCTATTCGCTGGATACCAATGGCAACCCGGTATTCGACGCTAACGGCGATCCGATTGCCGCCCAGCGCGGCAGCGGCACGATAAAGACCGATGCTAATGGCGATGCCCTGATTAAATACCTGGCGCCGGGTAAGTATGGTATTCAGCTGGTACCGCCCATCGGCCAGGGCTGGCAGCAGACCAATACCATTGAAGGCACGCGCACTATCGATACCTGGGTGCGGGCCGGAGAGCCGTCAGTGTTCGGAGAATTCGGGCCGCCCAATCGTCATGTCTTCTTTGGCTTTGTCCAACCCTTCAACAACCTGCCTGCCGGGGTGGCGGCTGGCAGCGTCAGCGGCAGGGTGGTCAATGCGCATAACTCTGCCCCACCCGATTTCACCTTCAATAACGGCCACCCCATTCCCGATTGCTGGGTGGGGCTCAATGAGCTAGGCAGCCGCACCGCTGTGTATGCCACGCCGTGTAATCCTGACAGTAGCTTTACCATTAACGGCGTTCCGCCGGGCGACTACCAGGTGACTCTGTGGGACAGCCATCAGGATGTGATCTTCAACATCAACGGCCTGACCATGCCCGCCGATGGCAGCGATGTGGCGATGGGCGATCTGCCGGTGTTCCGCTGGTTCGGTACCCTGAAAAATACCGTTTTCTTCGATCGCAATGAAAACGGCTTTCGTGACTGCATCACACCCAGCTGCACGGATAACAAGCTGGATGATGTACCGCTGGCCGGACAGAACATTAACCTGCGTTTTCGCGATGGCAGTATCTATCAGAGCCTGCCGACGGACATCAACGGCGAAGCCAACATGGAAGAGGTGTTCCCCTTCTTCAAGTTCCTTGTGGCGGAGGTCGATTTCGCCCGCCTGAAGGCAACCGGTGCCACGGTGATCACCGATGGCGGTGGCCCGGTACTTTCCGATCAGGGTTGGGACTACCCCTCCCGCGGTCGTCTCACCCCGCAGCCACAGTGCGACAATATCGATGCCAACGGTGCCTGTGTCGGGCCACAGATCAATCCCAATACCGGCAACAACTTGTCGCGGACGGTGACCGGTCCAGTGCTTACCATGGGCACCCAGACCTTCATTGGACTGACTAATGTCATCGAGTGGGGCAAGAAACCCTACCGAAGAAAACAGCACGGGGGGATTTCCGGCATTGTCTACTACGCCACTACCCGCGCCGAGAATGATCCGCGTTATGCCGCAGGTGAGCCCTGGGAACCCGGGGTACCGAACGTTCAAGTCAGTCTCTACCATGACGACAACCGCGACGGGGTCATCGATGACATCAACGGTGACGGCGCTGTCACCTTGAGTGACGTGGACAACTATCCGTTCGGCTGGCGTTGGGGCACCCAGCCCATGGGCCCGGAGGATGTGGACCGTAATGGTAACGGGGTCTTCAACGGTGGCGATGCGATCGCCGCCGTCCGCACTGACAGCTGGGACCGCAATCTCCCCACGGGATGCCAGGCGCAACCCTTCACGGTAAACGGCATCCAGACCCAGGAGTGCTTCGAGGGGCTGCGGACCTTCAACCAGGTGCGCGATGCGGTGTTCGACGGCGGTTACGCCATCAGCCATTACCAACACGGCGGTATCGATAGCGGCTCAAAGCTCTGGCCTCTGCCGCAGGGGGATTACATCGTGGCCTTCGATGCGCCTCCCGGCTACCGCCAAATCCACGAAGAGGACAAGAACGTCGACTTCGGGGACAGGTATTCCCCCAATCCGCTGCTGTTGCCGCCGGTGTGTGTGGGCGATCCCCACACGGTGCCCGCCAGCCTCACCCTCTTCCCCGGGGTGGATGCCCCTTATGCGGGACAAACCCGCCCGGAGTGTAACCGCAAGCAGGTGTCGGTCATCAAGGGCAAGAATACCGCTGCGGATTTCTTCGTCTTCACCGAAGTGCCGAAGAGCGCCCGCGTGGTCGGTTTTCTGCTAAACGATTTTGCCAATGTTTTCGATCCCAACTCCCCTAGCTATGGCGAGAAGTTCGGCGTGCCGTGGTTGCCGGTGTCTATCCAGGATTTTGCCGGCAACGAGGTGGCACGCGTCTATACCGATGAGTGGGGCACCTATAATGCCCTGGTCCCCTCCACCTATACGGTCAATCTGCCGACGCCGAGCGGGGTCTCGCCCAATATGCTCCGGGTCTGCCTCAACCATCCGGGCCCCATCGTCAATCCGCAGGATGCCTCGGTAATGATCACCGATCCGCGCTTCGATCCCGGGCTCTCCCAGCTCTGCTACACCTTCGATGCCTGGCCGGGCAAGACCACTTATGTGGACACGCCGATCCTGCCGGTGGTGGCCACCGCGGGACGCACCGACTATCCGCTCGATTGTGAATTTGCCGACGGCACGCCGGTGATTCATGCGGTGAGCGGTCCAGCCGGCGGACCCTATGTGGCCGCTGCCGGTGATTCGCTCACCATCGATGCGGCGAACATCCTGGCCCCAGTCACGGTGCCCAATCCCGCCTTTGCCGCCGGCAATAATCAGGCATTGACCGTGGCGCGGGACTACGGTTTCGGCACCGTGCCTGGGACTGTCACTCTGGGCGGTGTGCCGCTGACGGTTACCAACTGGGGGGCAACGACCATCAACGCCCTCGTTCCGCCCGGCGCCCAGACCGGGCAACTGGTGGTGACCCGTGGCGATAACGGCCTCTCCAGTACTACTGGCGTGACCGTTACCGTGGGCGGTCCGGCCCCTGTTCAGGTGCCGATTGGTGGATCGATTCAGGCGGCGATTGATGCGGCGCTTCCAGGCGATCTGATCCTGGTCCCGCCCGGCACCTACACCGAACCTTTGGTGATGTGGAAACCGGTCAAGCTGCAGGGCTGGGGCGCAGCCTCGACCATCATCGACCTCACCGGCACTGATGCCGCCCTGCCTGCATGGCGCGCCAAGGTGAATGATCTTATCGCCACCGCCCAGGTCGACCTGATCCCCGGACAGACCGGTATTTCCAATCTCGATGAGGGACCGGGCATCCTGGTGCTGGCCAAGAACGGCTCCTTCTCCGCCCTTGACCCGGCACGTATCGATGGCTTCACCATCACCGGGGCGGCCAAAGCGGGCGGCATCATCGTCAATGGATACGCCAGCGGCCTGAGGGTCAGCAATAACCGGGTCGATGCCAATCGCGGCAACTATGGCGGCGGCATCCGTCTCGGCCAGCCCTTTGTCACCGATGCCCAGGGGATAGTCAGCTATCCCTCAGCGGTCAATGGCGATATCCAGATTGCCCATAACCAGGTGATCAAGAACGGTACCGTGGGAGCGGCCGGCGGCGGTGTGGCACTGTTTACCGGCAGTGATCGCTACCAGGTCAGCAATAATTTCATCTGCGGCAACTTCTCCGGTGGCGATGGCGCCGGCATCGGTCACCTCGGCCTGAGCGATCAGGGCTTGATCAGCGATAACACCATCCTCTTTAACCAGGCCTTCCAGCAGACCGCCGGGGCCGGTGGTGGCGGTGGCGGTATCCTGATCGCCGGGGCAAGCTCCCTGAACGGGGTCACCCTGAGTCCAGGTGCCGGTTCTGTGGCAGTGGTTAATAACCTGATTCAGGGTAACCAGGCCGGTTCCGGCGATGGTGCCGGGATCCTTGCCCGCTTCGTCAACGGTGCCGATGCCCAGGGAGCCGCCGCCCTCTGGCATCGCCTCGATATCTTCAACAATATCGTGGTCAATAATGTGACCGGGTTGGCTGGGGCCATCACCCTGCGCGATACCGTGCGGGCTTCGGTCATCAATAACACCATCGCCCATAACGACAGCACGGCAACCGCCGCCGATGCCTTCAGCGGCGGACCGAGCGTCTCTGCCCCGCTCCCGGCCGGGCTTGCCTCCCGCGCCCACAGTCCGGCGCTGGCCGCAGTGGTGGCCGACAGCTTCTCCAATCCGGTGCTGGAGAACAATATCCTGTGGCAAAACCGTTCCTTCTACTGGTCAGTGGCACAGAACGGCGGCACCGGCGGACTGCTCCCCGACGTCGCCGCCGGCGATCCCGCTGACTATTATGACCTGGGGGTTCTGGGCACCGTCGGCCAGCTCAATCCCATTGGCTCGGTATTGACCGACGTCACGGGCTACGATGCCAGTAACCAAGCGACGGATCCGCTGTTCATCAGTGCCTACGTTAATGGCGGACCGAGCCATACCCTGGTCCCCGGTCCGCTTACCCTGATCGAGACCATTCCGGCGTTCGATGAAGGGGGCAACTTTATCGACCTGAGCATGGGACCGCTGACCCTGACCGGTGATTACCACCTTCAGCCAGGCTCAGCGGTGGTCGATAGCGGGGTAGCCGTCAGCGATCCCCGGCTCACGACGGATATCGATGGTGATCCCCGTCCCAGTGGTGCCGGTGTGGAGCCGGGTGCGGACGAGCTTCCCTAGCAATATAACTTCATTAGAAAAATAAAGGCCTGAGTGACACCTTCACTCAGGCCTTTTATTGATTATTGCATCACATTATCTGTTACAGATAACTGCGTGAGTTATATCAGGAGCGAGCAATAAGGAGATGCCAGGAAGAGCCTGGTAACGAAACCTGGTATTTCAGATATGCGTTCAGATACAACAAATTCGATTTTGCCGTTATCAGTTTTCCGTATGCCGGCGCCCATCATCAATGAATAAAGCCATGTCCTACTTCTTTAGGGAAATGTCGTCCAGATCCCCTGACTCAACGTTCCAATCAGCAGGCACAATCTTGTTCTGCACCAGCAGCAATTCAAGAAGCTCCTGATAGGCCTGCTTATTCAATGAGCCGGGATAGTTCTGCGGCATGGCAGTGCTCATATATTCGAACAATCGCTGTGCATTACCGTAACTTTCAAGATTTACATGGTCACCCATAAGGGCGGGGCCGATGAGGCCCTTGCCATCCTGCCCATGACAGATTGAGCAGTGCTGACTGTACAGAGCCCAACCGGTGTCATTCCCCTCCTTGGTGGTATTACACCCCGTC
Organism: Thiohalomonadaceae bacterium; assembly: GCA_041546305.1. Lineage (GTDB taxonomy): Bacteria > Pseudomonadota > Gammaproteobacteria > Thiohalomonadales > Thiohalomonadaceae > JBFEYJ01. The sequence goes on from JBFEWO010000026.1 coordinate 10,484, forward strand.
AGGAACATGCTGGCTGAGTACACAGCAAATAAGCTTAACAATCGGTAAGAGGAACGAGCGCGGCTTACCCGATAAATGTGATCTGATGTGGAATCACGGCTTCCCATAAATACCCCTTCAGGTTGTGTTTTTGCTTATCAATGGGGATCTGCGCATGGCCTTTTTCATCGGTGGCACGCGGCGTTATTGTCAATGTTCCGGGTTTGACATTGATAGCGAACTCCCAGCGCACCCCGGCGGCGCCGATGTTCGGACCAACAAGTTTTGCCGGCTTGTAGGTTTTTCCCTCGTCCAGACTGACTTCCACCTTTTTGATCTTGCCGAAGGGCGACCAGGCATACCCATGCAGGATCTGGTTACCGGCCGGGAGAGTGGCGGAACGGGGCAAGGCCAGGACGCTTTTAACCGTCGTTTCCTGGATGAGCTCTCCTTCGGGTGGTCCCTCCGGGTCAGCGTAATCTTCCCCTATCAACACATAGCTGCTGGTATTCCATCTGGAGTAGAGCTGCTCCTCCGCAACGTGCAGGCGGCCTAGCCATTTGACGTTGTAGCTGCCCACCCAGCCCGGGACCAGCAAGCGAACCGGAAAACCGTGATCATAGGGCAGCGGCGCGCCATTCATGGAGGTGACCAGCAGGGTGTCTTCGGCCAGGGCTTTTCCAATGGGAAGTGGTTTATGCAGCCCTGACTCGTCTAATCCGTAAGCCATAATCGAGACGGCAGAATTCTTCAGGCCAGCTTGTTCGAGCACTCCGGAAAGCGGTACCCCGCTCCACTCCGCGACACCATAGCCACCGGTGAACCACTGGGTGCCCTGCCCCGGCTTGCCAAGCAGTTCGTTAAAGAGCGAACGACCATTACCGCCACACTCGATGAAACGGGTAACCGTTTTTGATGGCATTTTGAGCAAATCGTCGTAGCTGAGTTCCAACTCCCTTTCGACACCTGCCCCATCCACACGTAATCGCCAGGTGGCGGCGTCGATAATCGGGGTGCCTGTGTGATTGCGGATAAAAAACTGCCCAGTATCCATCAGAAAACGGGGATCATTCTGCTTCTGCATCCAGCTCATCTCTACGCTGGTGCCATGGTGAATAAAATAGGGCTCAGGTAAGGGTTTAACGTGTAAGCGGTTGCCGGCAGGTTTAGTTATGCCGCTTGATTCATCTTCTGCCGCAAGCGAGGGGCTAATTCCGGAGGCCATGAGCACGGCACTGCCTCCTCCCACGAAAGTGAGAAAATTACGCCGGGAGAGGCCGTGAGCTTTGACACTCATGGTGTTTATTTCACGGAAAGTTCCCATACATGACACCCCTCTCTCATCTGCAGAGCTTATAGATGTTCCCTCTTTTAACGTAGAAGAGGGTTCCAGAGGCGTCAAGGAAGTCTCACAGTATAAATGTAATATCTCGCTGGAATAACAGGGTTAGGTTACCCCCATCGGCGTGCTCATCCCCTCTTCGTCAGCAGTAGAATCCATTGTGCTGTTGGCTACACTGCTGTGTAGATATCGTAAGTTCGTAATCTTGACTGAAGGAGGCCCGAAATGCGTACCAAAAAGAGAGTTTTCACCACGATCTTTGCTCTTACCTTGCTGTCACCTGTTGCCAGTGACTTGTCTGCCCAGGACGAACCGCAAAAAATCTACTCAGGTGATTACGGAATGGGCCCTGGCATGATGAGAGGCTGGGATGCGGATCCGCACCAACGATGGGGTGACTGGGATGGTTGGCACGGTCGGGGCATGATGGGGCCTGGGATGATGTATGGACCTGGGCCAATGATGGGACCGGGTATGATGTACGGTCCTGGCTCGATGATGGGCCCCGGCATGATGTATGGCTATGGCCCGGGAAGTGCACTTAACCTGAATGAATCGCAACAGAAAAAAATCGACGAGATCCAGGAGGACCTTCGCAAGAAGCACTGGGACCTCATGGGAAAAATGAACGATGAATATGCCAAGCTGGGGAAACTCTACAGTGCAGAAAAGCGCGACCCGGATGCTATCGATAAGCAGTTGCAGCAGATTTTCAATCTCAGACGTCAAATGATGATGGAAGCGGTAAGGGCACAGAATCGCATGGAAGAGCAACTGACCGATGAACAGAAGCAACAACTGCGCAGTTACGGATCCGGTTGGAGGTAGAGGGTGGCTCTGAAATGATTGATGTGGCGGATTTTAATTCGCCGCATCATCAATTACCGAGTTAATTCCATCCGATCAGCTGTTGATGTGCGCCTGAAGAAATGGATAAGTTCGTCTCTCAGCAATTCCATGCGTTCTATCGAGTCATGATCTGCCCCGGGCAAAGTGATTAATTCCACATTGTTATTTGGCCGTTTGACATAGATCGCCTCTGCATCAGAAACCGGTACACGGCTATCATCGCAACCGTGAACCAGCAGTACCGGACAGGTAACCTTCTGTATGGTGTTTACCGGGGCGATTGCCTCGTACTTCACGCCAATGGTCCTCTCAATGTAGTGAATTACGGCCCAACCGAAAGGAAAATAAGGGATTCGGTGGGAATGCATCTGTCGGCGCATCAGTTCTTCAGGATGGGCAAACGCAGCAATACTCACTACAGCAGCCACCTCACTGCGACGTGAGGCGAGAAGCAGTGCAGCAGCGGCTCCCACGGAATGGCCCAACAGGGCAATCCGGTGCGGATCGACTTCATGCCTTGCCGACAGCCAGTCAAAGGCATGATTCAGATCCTCGGCAAAACGTGGCAGTGAGGAAAAATTATCCGTATCACTGCTGCCATGGTTGCGTGCATCGAAAAGCAGTGTTGCAAAGCCAGCCTGGTGAAGCCATGAGGCGAAAGGGAGCATGAACTCTGCATTTCCACCCCAGCCATGTATCGCCACCACCCCCTGTGTAACGCCATTGCCGACGATGGGAGGTATATACCATGCGAACAACTGCTTTCCGTTTTCGGTTTGAATGAAGACGGTACGATACGGCAGTGCCATGTCTGCCGGGGAGCCGGATTCGACGATTCTTGGGGCGCGGTACGCGCGGTGGACGAGAGTGGTCAGGAAGAAGTAGCCTCCCAGCAACGACAACACGACCGCCAGCGTAAAAATGGTGAAGTTCATCGGGATTCCATCATTCGAGTCACTCAGTTCTGGGCAAGATCGGTGGGCGATCTCACAAGCCTGATTCGATGCTTCATCTCATCTCGTCCGGCTCTTAAATTGTCCAAGCTTCAGCTGTGGCGGTGCCCGCTGTGACCGTGAGGATCTGGCCGCACCTCGCGGCTCGCCACTTCGGACTCCTCGAGGAAGTGAATAAAGGCGCGCTGCAGCCGCACGCTCCAACCCTGACCAAGGCGCTCACCGGCCTGCTGTAATCGACCCTCAATCTGCCCAGCGGTCGACTGCAGCAGGTCGTAGGTGATGCTGATCTCATTACCACTGATATCGATGCTTGTGACGCCCATCATGGCCCGCAACTCATCAGCCACCTCTTCCGCCTGTGCACTGGTCAACGGCTTGTCGAGATGCAGCCGACGCCGTTTTAACACCAGTTGGCCGGATTGTTTCGGTGCGGGCTCCCCCGGCTTGCCGATGTAGAGGTGCGGGTTGGCGAGGAAGTGTTCACGGCACTGCTCGGAGCAGAAGGCGAAGCGCATGCCCTCGAAGGTGACAACGAGCTGCTCCGGGTCGACCAGCATACCGCACACCGGGTCCCTAACCTTTTCCGTTTCCATCGCTGTGCCTCCTTTTGCCGCTATCTTCAATCCGACCACCGGAGATTATTCAAGTGTAGAAACCGCTCATGCTACGTACAAAACATTCCTCAGGGCTGTTGACGGCGAAACACCAGTGCTGCGAGACCGAAGAACAACGCGCCAATGCCGGCCAGCGCCAGCGCCTGCGGCCATAATACCTCGATGCCGACGCCCTTGAGGAAGATGCCGAGGACCACGTCCATGTAGTAGCGCAACGGGCTGCCTAGCGAGAGCGTCTGCAGGAATTCGGGCATGCTGGCGATCGGTGCCAGGGTGCCGGAGAGGAACATGATCGGGAACAGACCGAAAAAGGAGAGCAGTAGCGCCTGCTGCAAGGTACGGCACACAGCGGCGATGAGCACACCGATGCCGATGGCGCTAAGCAGGAAAAGCCCAGTGAGCAGGATGAACAGGGCGAGGCTGCCGCGCAGCGGCACGCCGAACCACCAGACGATGAGCAGGCTGGGAAACACCGACAGCACGCCGATGGCCAGCGTCGGCAGGGTCTTGGCGAGGAAGAGCTCTGCGGTGCGGATTGGGGTGACCCGCAGCTGCTCGATGGTGCCGACCTCCTTTTCGCGCACGATGCTCGCCGCCGGGTGGATCACCCCGACCATCAGCGCCGCCAGCGCGATCATCGACAGCACGATGAAGCGGGTGTAGGTGAGGTCCGGGTTATACCAGACGCGTACCACTGCCTCCACCGGTGGGCCCGCACCGGTCTCGCTCTGGAGGTGTTGCAGCGCCTGCAGGATGTAGTTGCGCGCGGTCGTTGCAGTGTTCGCGTTGCTGCCGTCGAGCAGCACCTGCAGCGCTGGCGCCTCGCTGCGCAGCACCGCCTGCATAAAGCGCGGCGGGATCACCAGCGCCGCCCTCGCCCGCCCCCGCAGGAGCCACTCCTCGGCGTGACGCACGTCGGCGGGATGGCCGACCAGGTCGAAGGCGCCGCCTCGGGTCAACCCGTCGACCAGGGCGCGGCTCATCGGAGTACGGTCCTGGTCGAGTACCGCCAGCGGCAGGTGTCTGAGGTCGAGCGCCAGGGCGTAGGCACAGATCACCACTTCCACCGTGTACAACCACAAAATCAGAATCAGGATCACCCGGTCACGCAGAAACTGGGTCAGTTCCTTGACCAGCAGGCTCGCCAGGCGCATCAGGCCACCTTCTTCTTCAGCCGCCACACAGCTAGGAGGAACACCGTAAGGGTGTAGAGCGCAAGCAGCGCCACCTCGAATCCCAGGATCTCCAGACCCGCCCCCTTGAGCGCGACGCCGCGGGAGATGTCGACGAAGTAACGGCCGGGAAAGACGTTGGTGTAGATCTGCAGTATCTCGGGCATGGTGAAGATGGGAAACAGCAGCCCGGAGAAAAGAAACGAGGGCATCAGGGTGACGATCAGCGCCAGCAGCATCGCCACCAACTGGGTGCGGGTGACGGTGGATACCAGCAGGCCGATGCCCACGGTGCACAGGACGTAGATCAGTCCCGCCGCCAGCAGGAACGGCAGGCTACCCTCGAAGGGCACGCCGAACCAGGCGTAGCCCACCGCTATCACCATCACCATCTGCAGAAAGGCGATCAGGCTGTAGGGGATGAGTTTGCCAGTGATGAACTCGGCAGCAGTGAGCGGCGAGGCGAAGATGCTCTGGATGGTGCCGGTCTCCTTCTCGCGCACGATGCCGAGGGCGGTGAGCAGCGGCGGGAAGGCGAGCAGGATTACCGCGTAGAGACCCGGCACTACATAGTTGGCGCTGTTGAGCGAGGGGTTGTACCAGACCCGCGTTTCCAGGCGCAGAAGCTGTGGCCTACCCTGTTGCCGGTAACCGGCAATGATCGCGCGGGCAAAACCGCTCACCAGCAATGCGGTGGCCGAATAGGTGCCGTCGACCAGCACCTGCACCGCGGGCCGACCGCCGCGCGCCAACTCGGCGGCAAAACCGGGCGGGATCACCAGCACCAGGTCCGTCTCGCTACGCTGCAGGGCCTGCTCCAGGTCGTGTAGCGAGCCGTAGTGGGCGGCCAGCCGGAAGTATTCGTTGCCGGTGAACGCCTCCACCAGCTCGCGGCTCGCCGGGGTGGCGTCCCCGTCCCACACCCCCAGCGCCGCGTGGCGCACGTCGAGCGAGATGGCGTAGCCGAAAAGGAACAGCATCACCAGCGGCATCAGCAGCGAAACGCCGACGGTGATGGGGTCGCGCAGGATCTCGCGCGACTCCTTGACCACCACCGCAATGATGCGCCGCCCGTTCACGCGGCGGCCTCCCCTGGCGAACGCTCCCGCTCCATGAAGGCCATGAACACTGCCTCCATTCCCTCCCCGGCGGCGATGCCCACCTCGCCCTGCAGCTCGGCCGGGCTACCCAGCGCGATCAACCGACCTTGGAACATCAGGCCCAGCCGGTGGCAGTAGCTGGCCTCCTCCAGGTAATGGGTGGTCACCAGCACCGCCATCCCACCCCTGGCCAGGCTCTGGATCAGCTCCCAGAAGCGCTGGCGCGAGGTGGGATCGACGCCCGAGGTCGGTTCATCCAGAAACAGCACCTGTGGACGGTGCATCACCGCGCAGGCCAGGGCCAAGCGCTGGCGCTGCGCGCCGGAAAGATCCCCAACCCAACGCGCCCCGGTGCCCTCCAGGCCGGTCATACCGACGGCCCAAGCCGTCGCACTGCGCCGCTCCTCCCCGCGCAGGCCGTAGGCGCCTGCGAAGAAGGCGAGGTTCTCCGCCACGGTGAGGTCCGGGTAAAGGGAGAAGCGCTGCGACATGTAGCCGATGCGCTGTTTGAGCGCCAGCGGCGCACGTGCGATATCCTGCCCCGCCACCCGCGCACTGCCCGCGCTCGGCCGCTGCAAGCCGCAGAGGGTACGGATCAGGGTGGTCTTGCCGGCGCCGTTGGGCCCGAGCCAGCCGATCACCTCCCCCGCCGCCACGTTCACCGTCACCCCGTCCACCGCGGTGAAGTCGCCGAAGCGCACGCTGAGATCGGCGACGGCGATCGGCTCGGCGGCCTGCTCCTCGCCCCCTGCGACCGGCAGGACTGGCATTGCGCCCCGTCTCTCCCCGCCGCCACCGATGAGCTGCACGAAGGCGTGTTCCAGCTCCGCCGACACCGGCTGCAGCATACCGAGCCCCTCCAGTGCCGTACGCAGGTGCTCCGGTAGCTGTGTGTCGGCCGCCAGTTGGAACACCAGCCGACCCGGCAGCCATTGCACCCCGATGACCTCCGAGGCCGCATCGAGCCGCTCTTTTGCGGTGATGGTCTTGTCGGTTTGCAACCGATAGACGCTACCCTCGGCACGCGAGCGCAGGCCTGCCGGACTGTCAACGGCGAGAAGCCGCCCTTGATGGAGGAAGGCCAGACGGTCGCAGTAGGCTGCCTCGTCCATGTAGGGGGTGGTAAGCACCACCGTAGTGCCCTGCTCGCGAAAGGCACGAAGCATGCGCCACAGCTCACGGCGCGACAGCGGGTCGACGCCGAGGCTCGGTTCGTCGAGCAGCAGCAGAGGCGGCTCATGGATGAGGTTGGTGCAGAGGGAGAGCTTCTTGCGCATGCCGCCGGAGAGCTCCCCGGCACGGCGCTCACCGAAGCGGGTCAGACCGGCCATCTCCAGCAGACGTTGTTGCCGCTCGCGAAAGGCACTGTCGGGCACGCCGCGGATGCGAGCGGCAAAGACGAGGTTCTCGTCCACGCTCAGGCGGTCGTAGAGGGTAAAGCCCTGGGACATGTAACCAATGCGCGAGGTCACCTCGGCGGCCTGGCGCACCGTATCGAAGCCGAGTACTCGGCAGGCACCATCGCTGGGGTCGAGGATCGCCGCGAGGCACTGCATCAGCGTGGTCTTGCCGGCGCCGTCCGGCCCGAGCAGGCCGAAGACCTCGCCGCGGGAGACTTGCAGGTCGAGCCCGGCCAAGGCCTGCTGCGTGCCGAAGGCGCGATGCAGCCCCGCGACCTCGATGATCCACTCGTCGGTCACAGCGGTACCACCAGATTCCCAGGCCAGGTTGTCGCCTCGTCCCAGCGTATCCAGGCATCGGCGGGCATCCCCGGCTTGAGCACCCCGCCGAGGTTCTCCAGCGTCAGGGTCACGCCGAACACCATGCGCACCCGCTCCTCCGGCAGGTGAATGTCGCGCGGGGTGAACTGCGCCTGCTGGTCGATACGGCTGACCGTGGCAGCAAAAAAACGCTCGGGGAAGGCGTCCACCCTCACCCGGGCAGTATCACCCAGGGCGACCTTGCCGAGGTCTCGTTCCGGGATGTAGATCTTTAGCTCCAGCCGGGAGAGGTCGACCAACACCGCCACCACCCGGCCCGGCGTCGCCAGCTCGCCCGACTCGATCGCCTTGCTCAGGAGGGTGCCGGCGACTGGCGCCTTGATGGCGGTCCGGTCGAGCTGCAGCTCGAACAAAGCCACCTGTTGGGCCGCCGCCTCCAGCCGCGCACCGGTCTCGCTCTGCTGCGCCTCCAAGCCATGTACCCTGCCCTCGGTTTCGCGAAAACGGTCCTCGACCTCGTTGAGTTTATGCGGCGAGATGGTGCCTTCCTGGCGCAAGGTGCGGAACCGCGCCAGTTCCTCACGTGCAGTGGCGAGGTGGTGGCGCCAGGTTTCAAGCTCTATGCCCAGCCGAGTTTGCGTCTGTTGCAGTGCAGCCCTCTCAGCTTCGGCCTGCGCCAGCTTCGCTTTCAGGTCCGCATCGTCCAAGCGCACCAGCAGCTCGCCGGCGGCCACCACCTTGCCCTCCTGCAGCCGGCTCTCGACCACCTGCCCGCTGACCTCGGCACTCACTGCCACTTCGGTGCCCTCGATGTGGCCGTTGCCATAGAGAATACCCGCCGGCAGGCCGGGCGGGCGTAGTGCCTCAAAGGCGATCCAGGAAGCCCCAGCCACGAGGAAAATTCCCATCGCTGTCCACACCCAGCCTTTCACGTTCACCGCACTCCTCCTTGTCTGTCTGAATGGGAGATAACATTCTGCGATGCAACAGCTCCCTTTCCGTCATTCCAGCGAAGTCCGGAATCCAGGACTACGAATCTTGTTGGATTCCACCTGCGCGGGTGCATGGTCAGAACCCCCATGGCGTTTCAATCAGCCTGAGCCAGATCGTTCAGCGTCCAGTCATGATCAAAATAGTCAACCTTCACCGGGTTCGCTTTCAGCCACCTGCGGATTTCAGGATCAAGATAGGGCAGCACGAAGCCGAGCACCCCGCCTTTTTCTTGTTCAAAAAGGTGGGCATCCTGTTTTAGAATCCACGACAGTGTCAGAATTCTGCGTTTGCGGTCGAGTGCCAATCCCTTGTCAGGATTCATGAAAAAATGGCGAATCTTCTCATCAAGCTGCTCACCCAGCCGCTCACCCGTGAAAGCTTCTGGCTTTTGATCGGGGCAACTGACCGCAGCACAACTCACGGCAAAGACGATGCGCGGATCAGCATACTTTTCCAGCAAAATGGATTTCTCGATCTGTGTCAGCGAATACACCTTGCCGCCAATACGCATCGCCTCGATTGACCATGGTTGTTTGATAAGGCTAATCTTCAGGCTCCTGATCGAATCCACCGGGTAGTGCTCGACGATCAGCCGCATAGCACCAAAGTTATAGGCGTTGATCCAGAAGGCCTTGCTTTGGCTTGACTCATCAAGCCCTGAGGGGTCGATGGATTCTAGGGAATGATTAACCTGTTTGAACAGTGAATCGGGACGATCAGCGTCCTTCGACAGGGCGGCATAATCGAAGACCGTGGTCCTTATGCCGTGAATTGATACCGGCGGTCTCCAATATTTCTTCAACAATTTGTCATACAGGCGTTCAAAGCGAACTATGGGAGCATCTTTCAGCTGTTGCGCTGCGACCGTGCTGGAAACAACAAGTACGAACGCCACGATAACGATTAGCCATAGTGTTAGCCATGAACGCTTTTTTGAACCTGTATCGGTCCTCTTTGGAAAAACCGCTCCTGTATATCTACTGCAATGTGATTGAAGGTTCCCTCCTCCCTGTCTGTTCGCCGGATGCTGATGAAAGGCAAATCGTTGGCTGAATAGCATTTACGGGCACTCCTGAGAAGTAAGGGATGGAGGTGCTGGTTATCGTTACCCCAAGTTTTTTTGAGTAATCCAATGAGCCAGCGGTGCCAATAAATACTTGAGTGGTGAGGGTTGAAAATGCCGGTACAAGCGAGCACGAATATCGCCCTGGCTTGCCATGTAACGCAAAAACCAGCGATAACCCCGGTTCCCAAGCAGGCTAAAAGCAGCCCGGTTCACTAACGAAGCTGACATCACTCCCCTAAGTGCCTCGCGCTGGCGAGTCGCATAATCACTGCCATCCAGCAGAGAGCGGGCGGCCAACACGCCCGAGGTGATGGCCTCTCGCATGCCGAAGCCCCAAAGGAAATCCTGTATCCCCGCCCTTTCGCCAGCCAACAGCTGGCTGCCGGAATAGGACGTAACGGGCAAATGAAAATTGCCAACCCCGCCGTGCGGCTGGGGATCGATCATCTCCAGTGCCACCAGGCGCTCGAAGGCCTCTACGGTTCGCTTTACATAGAGTGACTTTCGCTTGAACTCGGAAAACATGCAGCTTTTCAGTGTACCTTTGCCGCCCATTACCAGGAGATAGGCGTAACCTTGTGGCGCAATATTGTCGTCGCAGATCACCCAAAAGCCGTCCTGCATCGGGGTGTCGAAGTGGTAACCGACGGCGATCATGTCGGCGCCCTTGGGGCCAGTGGCAACGACGCCGGCGCCCTTCAGCTGACGGACGCGACTATGGAAACGAACCTCCACACCCAACTGCAGCGCCTGCGTCAATAACGCTGTATCCAGCGTGCCGGCTCCCGGACCACGCTTTACCAGATAGAAAATGGGCGTCTCGCTACTGATGGTGTAACTTTTGCCCCAGGCGTCAAAGGCGTAACCACGGCAACAGGGTAATTTGGTGAAATCGGTGGTTAAGCCCAACTCGTGCAGCACCGCCAACACATCCTCAGGAGTGCTCCAGTTATCGAGTCCCTGCAGATCGCGTTTGAAGCGGTAGCCTACTTCGCCGTGGGCTTCATGCACCACGACCTCTCTGCCTGCACGTGCCAGAGTAATAGCCGTTGCCAAACCGGCAGGACCGGCACCGGCGATCAGTATCGGGGTATTAGCCGCCACATACCGTGCAGGTAAAGGAAAGGTGACGGTTATTCCTCGGTGCATTTGAGCTCCACCATGCTACGCAAGGTTGCCTGCTCCTTGAGAAACACCTCGACGGCGACCGGATCGAACTGGCTACCGGCGACACGCTGAATCTCCTCGCTAGCGGTTTCGAAAGAGACTCCCATGCGGTAAGAGCGGTCAGAGGTCATGGCATCCAGCGTATCAATGACTGCAAACAGCCTGGCCCACAGCGGTATCGCCTCACCGGCCAGGCCCTGAGGGTAGCCAGTACCGTCAAACCGCTCCTCATGGCACAACACAATTTCCGACGCCTGGGCAAGATGCGGCACACCCGCAAGAATTTTCCGACCGATTTCCGGATGCTGTCTCATGATGGTCCATTCCTCCGGGCTGAGTGGGCCCTGTTTCAGAAGAATAGCATCAGGGGTGCCAATTTTGCCGATATCGTGCAGTAGTGATCCCCAGTACACCTGACGCAATGTCATCTTATCGTCGCTAAAGTTCCGGGCCAGGACCATGGTATGACAGGCAACACGTTTTGAATGCAAACCGGTCTCGCGCTCGCGCGCATCCAGTGCCGCTGCCAGGGCCTCGGTAAGTTTCACGTAAGGCATTTCCCCCGCCAGCCAGGCGGGCGCATGTTGCGAAGTGTCGAGAACGCAGTTCTCGCACATCACCCCCGCCTTGTCGTGGCGGTGCGGACAGGCCGACACCTCTGCGCCGCAGCGTCTGCAGGTAGAGACATGGGCAGGAGTAATCTCGGCCATGGGCAGTCTTTATTGCCTCGCTGGCGCTAGAGGCACGAGGTTCCATACATCCCGGGAATAGCCGTCGGATCACATCGCTGAATTTCTGTGGCTTCTTTCAGTCCGGCTGGCCGTACCGAGTGTCAGTGTATTTCAACCGAACTGGGCTGATGCCGATTCAGAATCTCGACGATCTCCCGCTCGATATCCGATGGCACCATGACCTTGAGTTACCCGTGATCCTCATCGGGAAAAATCTTTTCCCGGTCGATACCCGAGGCGATTAAATCGTCTTTGGCGTTCCTGATCTTGAGAGAGGCGTCATAACTACCGGTGATGGTCTTGGTCATTTCACACTCCTCCTTTTCCGTGCCTGCAAAGGCACTTTCAATTCCTAAAGCATACACGGAAATCTTTCCGGGGAAAGTGGCCCGCGGCCTGAACATCGCTACGCTTGAAGTCATGGCACAGTGGGTGCCTTTAGGTGGCGAGGATAATGTGACCAAGCCTCAGAGCACCAGTGTGGAAAACCGTTCGGGACTTGACGGTATGATCGATGCGCTGGCCGATCATCGCGACAAACCGATGATACAGACATGGACGGCGCATGAAGTGGAATCCTGGTCCTATGGCGATGTCGGTCAATGGGTACACGCACTGGCCTGTGGATTGCAACGACGCCTTCAGCCTCGGGAGACAGTGATCCTGTTCGGGCCCGACAGTCCAGCATGGATCATTGCGGCATTGGCGGTGATCCGTGCGGGCGGCGTTATCACCCCTCTCGATGTACAACTGCCCGATGACACTCTGGCTCATATCCTGCGCGATAGCGATGCCTCCTGGGTATTTACCACCACCGGCCACCAAGCGAGGGTGCGCGAGAGCACGCCGCAGGCGAATATCGTGCTACTCGATGCGAAGGAAGGCGATGAGCACGGCTGGCGCGCCCTCGCCGTCGCAGACGGTGAATTGCCGATCAACCACGCAGACGATCCGGCGGCTCTGTTCTATACCTCCGGTACCACCGGGCCACCCAAGGGCGTGCCGCTCAGTCATCGAAATCTCGTGTTTCAGCTAGAGACGGTAGCCGCATCGGGTATTACCCGCGAAGCGGACCGTGTGCTGCTTCCCCTCCCCCTGCACCATGTCTATCCGTTCGTGATCGGCATGCTCGCGCCCGTGTGGCTGGGACTGACCCTGCTGATGCCTTACGCATTGACCGGGCCGCAATTGTTGCGCGCGATCCGCGAAGGCCAGGCCAACGTCATTATCGGGGTACCCAGACTTTATTCCGCACTTTACGAGGGCATCTTGAGCAAGGCCTCCCGCTCCGGCCGCGTAGCCGCCACCCTCTTCCGTTTACTACTCCAACTTAGCCGCATCGCTCGACGCCACTTCGGTCTCTATCTTGGCAAACGATTACTCGCCCCCCTGCACCGGCAAATGGGAAAACAGTTGCGGGTGTTGGCTTGCGGGGGGGCGGCTCTGGACAAGGAGCTGGCCTGGGATCTGGAAGCGCTAGGCTGGGAGGTGGCAGTCGGCTACGGCCTGACCGAAACCTCCCCGCTATTGACCATCGACCCACCGGGAAGGATACGTCCCGGGACGGTGGGCCGGCCGGTGACGGGCGTATCACTGCGAATCGACCGCCAGGCCGCAGCACAAGCAGGCCGCCATAACAGGGACGGCGAGATCCTGGCCCAAGGCCCCGGCGTGTTCTCGGGCTACCTCAACCAACCGGAGAAAACCCGTGAGGCCTTTACCGAGGACCAGTGGTTCCGCACCGGGGATCTCGGCTGGCTCGACGAGGATGGTTATCTGCATATTTCGGGCAGGGTGTCGACGCTGATCGTTATGGCGGGAGGCGAAAACATCCAACCTGATGAGCTGGAGGAACGGTACGCTACCCATTTAGCCATCAAGGAGATCGGTATCCTCCAATACCAGGAGAAACTGGTGGCGCTCATCGTACCGGAACGAGCGATCCGGGTGGACGACGAAGCCAGGATTCGAGAGGCGCTTCGCGAGATCGGACGCACACTTCCCTCCTATCAACAACTCAGCGACTTTGCCCTAAGCCGCACACCGTTGCCACGTACCCGGCTGGGAAAAATCCAACGACACAAGCTGGTCGAGCGTTATCTTGAGGTGCGCCGTACAGGGGGTGAACCGGCGGC
>JBFEWO010000072.1:0-13191 GCA_041546305.1 Thiohalomonadaceae bacterium
GCGCTGGATATTTCGGTGCAGAAACAGGTACTCGCGTTGTTACGGGATTTGCAGGTACGTCATGGTATGAGTTACCTCTTCATTTCCCATGACCTGAAAGTGATTCGTGCCATCGCGCATCGCGTGCTGGTAATGAAAGAGGGGCGAGTAGTGGAAAGCGGGAACACTGACCAGCTTTTCGATTCGCCGCAACACCCATACACCCGAACCTTGCTCGAAGCGGCACTCTTTCACGAGGTGGTATGAGCGAATATCTCAAGTATCTCCCTTTTGTGCTGATCGCACTGATAACAATACTGCAGATCGGCATCCGCCTTTCGGCCAGGCGGATGCGAGGTCACACCCTCGCTGAGCTCGAAGGAATGTTAGCGCCTGAATTGCTGAATAAGGAGAAGCTGGTCCTGTATTTCTCCAGTGCCTATTGCCACCCCTGCAAGGCAATGGCTCCAATGATCGAGCGGCTTGTCAAAGAGACCGGCAATCTGGTCAAACTGGATGCCATCGAGCACGGGGAGCTGGCCTCGCGTCTTGGTGCTCGCGGCGCACCGGCCTTCGTGCAAATTTCCGATGGAAAAATCGTCAAGGTGCATCTGGGGAGTCTGACCGAAGCGCGGCTGCGTCAGATGTTGTAATGTCTGTTGACTATTCAGTTATCGTCCCTGCCTATAACGAGGAGCGTTGGCTCCCTGCTACCTTGAGGGCTCTGCAGAGAGCTATGCATGAGATCCCACTGCAGGGTGAACTTATTGTGGTGGACAATAATTCCACTGACACCACCGCCGAGCTGGCAAGAGAGCACGGTGCCCGTGTGGTGTTCGAGGGGTACAACCAGATTTCGCGAGCACGCAATGCCGGAGCGATTGTCGCTGAGGGGCAGTATCTGGTGTTCGTCGATGCCGACACCTATATCTCGCCACCGTTGCTGGCGATGGCGTTGCAGAATCTCGAATCCGGGGCCTGTTGTGGTGGCGGTAGCACAGTGGCCTTTGATATCCCAATGAATGCCGGAGGGAGGGTAGCTCTAGCTGCATGGAACCGTATTTCGGCGGGTTTGAAACTGGCGGCAGGGTGTTTTGTCTATTGCCGGCGTGATGCTTTCGACGAGGTGGGTGGCTTTAGCGAGGCGGTCTATGCCAGCGAGGAGATCTGGCTCTCTCGCCAGCTGAAGCGTTGGGGGCGAAAGCATGAAAAATCGTATTGCATCATTACCGCCTATCCTGTCCGCTCCTCTGGGCGAAAGCTCGAATGGTTTAGTATGTGGCAGCAGGTGGGCTTGTTCTTGCTGATGCTTCTGTTTCCGTTTTTCGTGCGCTTTAAGCGCCTTTGCGGTTTCTGGTATAACCGGCCAAAATAACGGAGTCACCATCGGTAAGAACAGCAATATCGGCCCAACAGAATCAGGAATACTAAGACACCGCATGAAACCCTTGATTATCTATCACGCCAATTGCCTTGATGGCTTTGGCGCCGCCTATGCCGCCTACACCCGCTTTTCCGCACAACATATCGAGGCCGAATATCAGGCTGCGAGTCATGGGGACGCTCCGCCGGAGTGCGAGGGCCGAGAGGTTACCATCGTCGATTTTTCCTACAAAAGAAATGTGTTGAAGGACATTTGTGCAGTGGCGAGAAAGGTGACAATTCTCGATCACCATATCACTGCCAAGGAGGAATTGGCGGGGCTGGAGCAGGAGCATGCCAATCTTACCGTGGTGTTCGACATGGAGAAGTCCGGTGCGATCCTGAGTTGGGAGCATTTTCACCAAACAGCGGCTCCACGGTTGCTTCAGCATGTCCAGGACCGAGACCTATGGCGTTTTGCGCTCGAGGGTACCGACGAGATTAACACGGCACTGATGAGTTACCCCTTCGACTTCGCATTCTGGGACGAGATGGCTAATTCGGAAGCGCGGTTGGCTGAGCTACATGCCGAAGGAGTAACGCTGAATCGCTACCGCCGCCAGCTTATCGAACAATACAAGAACCGTACGATCATTGGGAAGCTGGCCGGTTTCGAGGTCCCCATTGTCAATGCACCGCACGCCATTATAAGCGAATTGCTTGGCGAGCTTGCGCAGGAGTATCCCTTTGCCGCTGGCTATCAGGACAAGGGTAGCAAGCGCAGCTGGTCGTTACGTTCACGGCGTGATGGCGAGGATGTGGCAAAAATCGCCGAACGTTTTGGCGGCGGTGGCCACCGAAATGCAGCCGGGTTTGCCACCGCGGTGCCTGAAACCTTGTATTGCCTTGATCCGGACTGAGCGATTTCTCTGTGATGAAATGCTGCAACGCGCCGGTCGCTGGTTGCGTGCGGCTGGATACGATGTGGTCATCGCCGAGCCGGGCCAACCGGACCGGTTGTTGTTGGAACAGGCCAAGGAGGAGGGGCGGTGGTTGTTAACAAGGGATCGCGAGTTCACGGCATATCGCCAAGCTTCAGACTATGTGATGCTGGTGGAAGCAAATCAGCTGGAAGAGATTCTGGCCGAGATCAGCGCGCGCCTTCACATTAACTGGTTACGTAAACCCTTCAGTCGTTGCATGGAGTGCAATACACCGCTGGAGCCTGCACCTGAGAGCGTGAAACGACGGGTGCCGCCCGAGTCACTTAGGGAGGACGAGACACTGCTCTATTGTCCGCGCTGTGACAAGGCGTACTGGAATGGCAGTCATGTCAAACGGATGCGCCGACAGCTGAAACGTTTTTCCCACGGCTGTTGGCAGATCAACGGGGAGGAGAGTTAATCCCTGAACCAGGCTTCAAGATCCAATAGTTCCATCACTGCGTGAGGGAACAGTGATAACTTCAGTGTTGTCGATGGACACGGAAGATTTATTTACCCCGTCCTGCAGCTCGAACCACACACCTAGATTTGCCCCGACTGTTTCCTCACGTCGACGTAGAGGGTCAGGCGCTGCCCGGGTTGCAGGTATTTTTTTCCCTCCAGGCGATTCCAGCGTTTGAGATTGGCGACACTGACACGAAAGCGCTGTGAAATGAGTGCCAGCGAGTCGCCACTGCGCACCGTATAGCCAATGCGCTGCTGGGTGTTTTTCTCAAAGGGATGACGGAACTCGGCCGGATTGATTGCGGAGACTTTTTGCTGTGTCTGGGTCCAGATCACCAGTGTGCGACCCGGCTTGAGCGGATCGCGCGGTGCCATGCCATTCCATTTTGCCAGCTGCATCACGCCGATATCGTACTTGCGTGCGATATCCCAGAGGGTGTCGCCTTCGCGTACCTGATACTCAATCTTGAAGCCGCCGCGTTGACGATTTTGCAGCGCCTCGAGTCGCTGGCTGGAACTCAGGCTGTAGCGCTCCAGGTTTTTACGGGCTACCGGGATGACCAGTGTGTGTCCGGCGCGGATATTGTTGCCACGGATACCGTTGACCTGTTTGATCAGGGAAACGGTGGTGCGGTAGCGATCCGCCAGTGTTCCCAGGACCTCACCTGAGCGAATGGTGTGGCGCTTCCAGGTGATACGTTGCTGTGTCGGGTACTGACGCAGATTTTCGGCCAGGATTTGCGCCTTCTCAACGGGCACCAGCAATTTGTGCGGACCGTCGGGATCGGTGGCCCAACGATTGAAGCCCGGGTTATAGAGGTACATGTCCTCGAGAGAGACCTCCGCCAGCTCGGCGGCCAGATCCAGATCGATCTGTGAGCCGATCTCAACGCTTGTAAGGTAAGGTTCATCCGTGATGGAATCGAGCACTACACCATAGGCCGGAGGATTGCCCACCAAGGTGCTGATGGCAAGCAGCTTGGGGACATAACCTTCGGTCTCCTTCGGTAGGTCCAGTGACCAATAATCGGTGGGTTTGCCACGGCGCTTGTTTTTGCGAATTGCACGGGCAACCGTGCCTTCACCAGAGTTGTAGGCTGCGAGGGCATGCAACCAGTCGCCGTCGAAATGGCGGTGCAGATACTGCAGGTAGTCGAGTGCCGCATGGGTTGCCTCAGCGACATCACGACGGCCGTCATACCACCAGGTTTGACGAAGGCCAAAACGCTTGCCGGTGCCTGGAACAAATTGCCATAGGCCAGCGGCGCGGCCATGGGAATAGGCGAAAGGCTGGAAGGCACTCTCGACGACGGGTAGCAGGGCGATCTCCATCGGTATCCCGCGTTTGTCGATTTCCTCAACGATCAGGTGCAGGTAGGGGCTGGCGCGCTCCACTACCCGCTGCAGATAGGAGGGGTGACGCTCGTACCAGGCCAGATCGGATTCGACCCGTGCATGCTGATGATCAGTGAGCTGATAGCCGTTGCGCAGACGGGTCCAGATATCTTGCGGTTCACTGCAGACCCCTACTGTGATCTCCGGTTCGGCCTCCACTGTGGCCGAACTCACGGGCTCAGCGACTGCCGAAGCGGCTGTGTCCATGGCATCGACCTTGGTCTGCTGCATCACGCAGCCACCCAGGGAAATACCAAGCGCCGAGGTGAAAATCCAGATGAGGTGAATGTTTCTATGATGTAACAACATGTGCCACATTATCCCGAACTGCCAAGGGCGCTTCAAGACAAGGCCGTCACAGGATCAGTCGAGACTGTCTTTCCACCGACGAACGGTAGCAAAAACCTCGGCGGGAGTTTTCAGCGGGTGTCCTGCGAAATCCTCCGCTGCCAGAATGAGTGCAGGAACGTGGCTGCGCAGAAAAGGATTGGTCTCTTTTTCCAACCCCAACAGGGCAGGGACGGTATCCCTATGGTCGGCACGTAGGCGTCGGACATTCTCCAGGCGTTCGCGGGTGGCTGCGTTTTCCGGTTCGGCAATAACAGCAAAGGCGAGATTGGCCTGGGTGTATTCGTGGGCGCAATAGACTACGGTCTCATCGGGCAGGGTGCGTAGTTTCTCCAGCGAGGCATACATCTGTTCTGCGGTTCCCTCGAACAGGCGGCCGCAGCCGGCGGTAAAGAGAGTATCGCCGCAAAACAGAGCATCATGGCCGAGGTAGCAGACATGCCCGCGGGTGTGCCCGGGAGTATCCAGTACCTGGAAGTGGAGGTCGCACTCGTTCAGGGTTACTGTATCGCCTTCGGCAACCGCATGGGTTAGTGCTGGAATGCGCTCATGGGCCGGGCCGTACACCGGGATGCCGTACTGCTGTACCAGGGTCTTCACCCCGGCGGTGTGATCGCCGTGATGGTGGGTGATGAGAATGGCAACCGGTTTCAGTCCCGCTTTTTCCACCCGCTCGATGACCAGCTCTGCATCGCCAGGATCGACAATGGCCACATGTGGGTTATTTTTGCAGCCAATGAGCCAGATATAATTGTCATCGAAGGCATGGATGGGACGAACTTCCAACATGGGCAAAAACCTGTCAGGCTGTGATAGTTTAGGACGAACAAATCTCGGCATCATTGTCGATGTCCGAGAGCGGAACCCACTTTATACACGATGAAACGACTTCTTCAAGCCTACCGTTGTTCCGATCATTTTGAGGCGAGGCAACAGCTGCGCCAATGGTATCGTACGTCGTTGGGTGTGAGACTTCAGCAGCGGGAACAGGAACTGATCGGCCAGGTACTGCCCAATCTGTTCGGTTACCACCTGTTGCAGGTGGGACAGCCAATGGATTCGGATCTACTGGTTTCCTCACGTATTAAACATCGCATGGTGACGGATGAGGTATTGCCGCAGTACGGCAGCGAGGGGGCGGAGAGTTACCTGAGTCAGAACGATCAATGGCCGATCGCCTCGGATAGTCTGGATGTGGTTCTGTTGCCGCACACCCTGGAATATGTGGCACACCCTCACGAAGTATTGCGTGAAGCCGAGCGTACCCTGATCCCCGAAGGGCATCTCCTGATTCTGGGCTTTAACCCATGGAGCCAGTTCGGCATACGCCGCCTGTTCAGCGGTTGGCGCAACACCAGCCCCTGGTCAGGTCACTTCTACAGCACCTTGCGGCTCAAGGATTGGTTGGCATTACTGGGTTTTACTACGATCTTGACCCGCCACTACTTTTTTCGACCACCGCTGCATAATGAGGGTATCATGCGACGCCTTTATCCTCTGGAGCGGATGGGGGAGCGTTTCTGCCCCATGTTCGGAGGGGGGTATCTGCTGGTGGCGAAAAAACGGGTGACCACACTGACCCCGGTCAAGCCGCGCTGGCGAACGCGGCGTAGCCTGGTGTCCGTGGGCTCAACGGAGCCGACCGTACGACGGAACAGAACATGAAAAAGCATGACGATAATATCGTGGAAATCTTTACCGATGGCGCCTGCCGCGGTAATCCGGGGCCAGGGGGCTGGGGCGCAATCCTACGTTTCAAGGGGAGGGAGAAGAGTCTGTATGGCGGTGAGCGGGAGACAACCAACAACCGGATGGAACTGATGGCTGCGATCATTGCCTTGGAGACCCTGAAACGCCCATGTCGTGTGCACCTCACGACCGATTCACAGTACGTGATGAAAGGGATCACCGAATGGATGGCCAACTGGAAAAAGCGCGGCTGGAAGACGGCAGGGCGTCAGCCGGTCAAGAATGTCGACCTGTGGCAACGGTTGGACATGGCGCTGGCACCGCATGAGGTGACCTGGGAGTGGGTGCGCGGACATACCGGTCATCCGGAAAATGAACTTGCCGACGAGCTGGCCAACCGTGGTATCGATGAACTGAGTGCCTGAGTTGATGAATAAGAATTTTGCGATGAATAGCGACATCCGGGAGTAGTATTTCCATGCGTCAAATCGTCCTCGATACTGAAACCACTGGCCTGGAAGCGGCCGATCATTACATCATCGAGATCGGCTGTGTCGAGCTCAATAATCGCCGTCTGACCGGTAATAATTATCATCAGTATATCCGTCCCGATCGTGAGGTGGATGCGGGGGCGATGGAGGTGCATGGGATCACCAACGACTTCCTGGCAGACAAGCCGCGCTTTGTCGAGGTGATGGAGGATTTCCTGCTTTATCTGGACGGGGCGGATGAGCTGATTATCCATAACGCCCCCTTTGACGTCGGTTTCATGAACCGGGAGTTTGCACGTAACAACGGGCCGTATTTGAACCTGAGAGAGCGCTTCCAGGTCCTCGATACCCTGGTGATGGCTCGCCAGATGCACCCGGGACAAAAGAACAACCTGGATGCCTTGTGCAAACGCTACGACATCAACAACGAACATCGGGAGTTGCACGGGGCATTGCTGGACGCCGAGATCCTGGCAGATGTCTATTTGGCGATGACAGGCGGTCAGACCAGCCTCTCGCTTGGTGGGTTGGGAAGTGCTCAGGCAACAGCCGAAATCCGCCGCCTGTCTGCTAATCGTTCCCCGCTGGTGGTGGTCAAGGCCGATGCGGTTGAACTGGCCGCTCATCATCAGCGGCTGGAAGCAATTGATAAGACAAGTGGTGGAAATGTGCCGTGGGAACAGTGGAAGTAACGAGATTGGTGCAATTGCACTGCCATGGTGCCGGTGATTGATGGATAGTCCGATTTATTGGCACTGGTAGCCTGTCTCAGGCTGGCACGCTGCGTGCATTAAGACAGTCGTGGCAGTTTATTGTCACTTCTCCTTTTGGTATTAAAGTGTTGGGCGTCCCGGATGGGACGCCCATTTTTTTATCCCTGAAGGCCGCCGTTGAGCAGCAAATGCACCCAGATGCTGGCCGCATAACCGAGGGCGATCGCCCAACTCCACTTGAGGTGGGAAAAGAAGGTGTAGATGCCACGTGCCTGTCCCATCAGCGCCACGCCTGCAGCGGAACCGATAGAGAGCAGGGAGCCACCTACACCGGCGGTGAGGGTCACCAGCAGCCACTGACTCAGATCCATTGTCGGGTTCATGGTCAGCACGGCAAACATTACCGGAATGTTGTCAACGATGGCCGAAAGGATACCAACCAGGATATTGGCCCAGGTAGCCCCCAGCCCGACGTACATGGATTCAGAGGCTAACGCCAGGTAACCGAGGGTGCCCAGGCCCCCAACGCAAAGCACGACACCATAGAAGAACATCAGGGTATCCCATTCGGCACGCGCAACGATGCCAAAGATATCGAATCGAGTGTTACCCTCACGTGATATTTCCATGCTGCGGCGCTCAGGCCCCTCCACTTCCTCGATGGTTTGCTGTTTTTCCATGCGACGCAGGAAATAACCAAAAAACTTGAGAATACCCAGGCCGGTCATCATGCCAAGGACCGGCGGCAGGTGCAGGAAGTTATGCAATGACACCGCCAGGACGATGGTCAGAAAAAACAGACCGATGACGACGAGACCACCGCGTTTGATTTTGACCTTTTCACTCATGGCATGTGGCTTGCCCTTCTCGATAACCAGAGACATGAGCACGGCAGGGACCAGCCAGTTGACTACGGAGGGAATAAAGAGATGGAAGAAGCTCCAGAATTCAACGATCCCTTTTTGCCATACCATGAGGGTCGTAATGTCGCCAAAGGGAGAGAAGGCTCCACCGGCATTAGCGGCAACCACGATATTGATACAGGCCAGCGCAATGAACTGGGGCTTGCCTGCACCCACGGCCATCACAACTGCCGCCATCAGCAGGGCGGTAGTGAGATTATCGGCGATAGGGGAGATGAAGAAGGCGAGTAGGCCGGTGATCCAGAACACCGAGCGGAGGCTGAACCCTCGCGACACCAGCCATGCCCGCAAAGAGTTGAAGACCTGGCGCTCCTCCATGGTGTTGATATAGGTCATTGCCGCTAGTAGGAACAGAAACAGTTCGGAGTATTCGAGCAGATTGTGCCGAATCGCATTGCCCGCAGTCTCAGTGTCACCATGGGAGGCATAGGCCATTCCCACTAAAATCCAGATAATACCTGCAGCAACGATCACCGGTTTTGATTTGCGCAGGTGCAGGAACTCTTCACCGACTACCAGGGCATAGGCGATGACAAAAACGATGATGGCGGTGATACCAAACCAGGAGGTGGTCAGGTTGAGTCCACTCCCTCCCTCGACAGCCATCGCCATCGCAGGAAAAGAAAACAGCAGGAACAGGGCGAGTAAGGGTTTACGCAGGGCAACGTGCATGATGGTTTCCTTGTTGTTGTCCACCTGGAAATAAAATCGCCACAGTCTACCACACTATTTCCGTGCAACCATTAGCATGAAAATGGTCTTCCTTGGCAACTTGGCCGGCAAATGGGAGGAGGGGACCTGCGTTGTGTAACGATTATGCAACTAGGTACGGATACCCAGCCTCGGTGTGTGGACTTGATTTACCGAAAAGCTGACTAAACTTATTAGTAATCTTGTTTTGTACTCCTCGTGGATTTGTAGGCTTATTCGATCCCTCCCCTGCGCAACTATGCGCAACTTCACCCTGCTACTGCAGGGTTTTTTTTTGGCTGGGCGATCGCTACTAGGTGATGGTTGCCGTTTTTACTGCAGGATCCTGCGGACTGTCCTGGAGATGAAAACCGAGGGATTTGACCAGTTCGAGCATCTTATTGTTGTCAGCCAGAATTTCTCCGTCCATGCTGTTAAATCCCTGCTCTTGCGCCGCTTCCATCAGCCGTGTCATCAACTGTGAGCCTATGCCACGGTGCTGCCATTCATCGGCTACCACCAGTGCGAATTCGCAGCTTTCCCCATCAGGGTTCATGACGTAGCGGGCGACAGCAAGTTCAATCTCCTCGCCGGCTTTTTCCTGCACCGCGATCAATGCCAATTCACGGTTGTAGTCGAGTTGCGTGAAGCGTACTAACATCTCCGGGGTAAGTTCGTTGAGTGACTGCATGAAACGAAAGTATTTGGATTGAGGTGAGAGCATGCGTACGAAACGCTGTTCTATCTCAGCATCTTCCGGCCGAATCGGGCGGATGGTGATGTTTGTCCCATCTGCCAGTTGCATTTGGGTAATGAGATGGTTGGGGTAGGGGTGGATCGCCATGTGGTCGTAGGTATCCAGTGACAGTGTGCGGTGCGTGACCACAATACGACAATCGAGGGCGATGACCCCCTCGTGATTTGCGACCAAAGGATTGATGTCCATTTCCACAATTTGCGGCAGCTCGCAGACCATTTCCGACACCCGGATAAGGGATTGCACAAGTGCATCCATGTTCACGGGGGGCTGTCCCAGGTGCGCCTCAAGCAGTTTTGCCGTACGCGTATGTCCGATCAGACTTTCCGCGAGAAAACGGTTAAGCGGGGGGAGCGCTACAGCACGATCACGTAATACCTAGACTGCGGTGCCACCGGCGCCAAAGGTGATCACGTGACCGAATACGGGATCCCGGGTGACCCCGACAAGTAACTCCCGACCATGGCGTGAGGAGCACATGGGTTCAACAATGACCCCTTCGATTCGCGCCGTAGGAGCTTTCTGGCTCACCTCATCAATCAACTCATAGTAAGCCGCCCGCACTGCCTGGGCGTTGGAGATGTTGAGGCGTACACCACCGACATCCGTCTTGTGGCTCAGCTGGGGGGAGTTGATCTTCATTACCACCGGAAAGCCGTGATTTTCCGCCGCAACCAGTGCTTCGTTCGCGGAATGGCAGTTAGAGCCGGCAGTCACCGGAACATCAAAGGCATGGAGCAAGGCCTTGGCTTCTAGTGGACTGAGCTGGTCACGTTGTTCTGCCAGGATGCTGTCGATGATCAGGCGTGCCCCTTCGATGTCGGCTTTACTTCGCCGGCCCAGCGAACCCGGCACCTGCATTAATTGTTGCTGGTTGCGATAGTAGTTCGCCAGAAAGGCAAAGGCTTCCACCGAGGATTCCGGGTTGGTGAAATTGGGAATCATGTGCTGGGTGAACAGAGTGTTGGCACGGCGTACATGATGGTCACCCATCCAGCAGGCCAGCACAGGTTTGTCCTTTTTCTCATGCGCTTTGATCACCGCTTTGGCACAGGACTCGGGATCAGTCATTGCCTGGGGGGTGAGCATGACCAGTGCCCCATCGACATTGGGGTCTTTGAGGCAGGCTTCGACTGCTGCGGCATAACGCTCGTCAGTCGCATCGCCGAGGATGTCGACTGGGTTGTCATGCGACCAATGAGCCGGCAGGTTTCGCTCTAGTACCTCCTTTGTCTTAGCAGTAAGCTGCGCAAGTTCTACGCCAAGATCGGCGGCGCGATCCGTTGCCATGACACCCGGACCGCCGCCGTTGGTAATTATTGCCAGGCGCTTGCCATTGACCCGGTGCGGGGAGGAGAGTAACTCGGCAGCGGCGAATAGCTCGGCAATACTTTGTGCTCTTACTGCACCGGCGCGCCGCAACGCCGCATCGAAGACATCATCGTTACCGACCATAGCGCCGGTGTGAGTGAGTGCCGCTTTGGAGCCGCTACTGTGGCGCCCGGCTTTAATGACGATCACCGGTTTCATGCGTGCCGCCACGCGTAGCCCACTCATGAAGCGGCGGGCATCGCGTATGCCCTCGATGTAGAGCAAGATACTTTTGGTCTCACTGTCCTGGGCAAGAAAATCGAGGATGTCCCCGAAGTCCACATCAGCTGCATCTCCAAGTGATGCGATGGCGGAAAATCCGATATTGCGGCTCTCTGCCCAGTCGAGAATTGCGGTGCAGAGGGCTCCTGATTGCGATACCAGAGCCATCTGCCCTGGCATGGCAGCATTCTTGCTGAAAGTGGCATTCATGCCAATCCTGGGGCGAATAAGCCCGAGGCAATTGGGGCCAAGCAGTCGAAGCTGGTACTGCCGGGCTTCCTCCAGCACCTTTCGCTCTAGTACTGCCCCTTTACCGTCCGCTTTGCTGAACCCGGCCGAAAGCACGATGGCGGCATGGACACCGTGTTCGCCACAGGCATGGACAATTTCAGGCACCGTGGAGGCCGGCGTGGCGATCACCACTAAATCAACGGGTGCAGTGATTTCCTTAATATCCGCATGACAGGGATTGCCTTTGAGTTCCTTATACTTAGGATTGATGGGGTAAAGTTGTCCTTGAAAACCGCTAGCCAGAAGGTTTTTATAGACCAGTGCACCGACTGAATTAGAACGGTCGCTGGCACCGAAGAGGGCGATCGATTTCGGACAGAAGAGGCGATCGAGAAAGTGGGAGCCCATGGTTTACTCCGAACAGTGCTAATACTGTTATTGGGTGATTTCCTGATACATATAACCATATTTAAGGAGAACGGAACTGGCAAAGCCATGACGATTGCATTTATCACGCATCACGATTGTGAACAGCACGATCTGGGCCCCTCTCACCCGGAAAGCCCGCAACGCCTGCGTGCCATAAATGATCATCTTCTCGCCAGTGGCCTTGATTTGGCCTTACGACACTATAGCGCGCCGAAGGCAACTCGCCGGCAGCTGTCGCGGGTACATGATGAGGATTATATTGAATCAATTTATGAGCGAGCCCCTGAGGAGGGGGTAGTCTGGCTTGATCCGGACACCGGCATGATGCCAGGGACTTTGAATGCAGCACTGCATGCGGCTGGTGCTGCGGTGCTTGCCACTGATCTGGTGATGGGAGGGCAAGCTAATCAGGCCTTTTGCAGTGTTCGCCCCCCCGGTCACCATGCAGAGCATAACCGGGCAATGGGATTTTGCATTTTTAATAATGTTGCCGTCGGCGTGGTACACGCCATGAGTGCATACTCTCTGGAGCGCGTGGCCATCGCCGATTTCGATGTTCACCACTGTAACGGTACCGAAGATATTTTTCGTAATGATGACAGGGTGCTGTTGTGCTCCAGTTTTCGGCACCCCTTCTCTCCCTTTAGCGGTAAGGAAACCGTGTCTGGCCATATCATCAATACGCCATTGGCTGCCGGCAGCAACAGCGCCGTGTTTCGACAGGCGGTCTCCGAGCATTGGCTTCCGGCGTTGAAAAACTTTAGACCGCAGTTGCTTTTTATCTCCGCCGGTTTTGATGCCCATGCTGCTGACGAAATGGGGGGCATGCGGCTGATGGAGGCTGATTATCTTTGGGTGACCTCGGAATTAAAGAAGATCATGCTGGAACAAAGTGATGGACGAATGATATCAGTGCTGGAAGGCGGCTACGAGCTGGGTGCTCTGGCGCGCAGCGTCGCGGCGCATCTTAATGGGATGCTGGATTAAGACATAATAAGTCCAAGACCGGCGCATTACTCCAATATGTAGGCAAAGCCTGAGAAAGCCCGTTCTGGGAGGGTAGTGCATTCAACTTCTTTCCACTTAACTCTCTGCGTTCTCGGTGCTTTCCTCCATGCATCATTTATCTAATGTGACAAAAAA
>JBFEWO010000024.1:0-25558 GCA_041546305.1 Thiohalomonadaceae bacterium
CGAAACACCATGGAGTACTGTTTACCTATCGCGGGAGAATTCACGGCTCGGTCGTCTTTGGAGCATGCTGGAGACTGGCAAAAGTTTACTCGCACCCTGGCCCGCCGAGGCAAGGCCAGAGTGACTGTCACCTCGCGACTCGAATACGCCGGCCAAGTTGTCGGGAGACTTACCGGAGAGTTCGTGGCGATGGGTTTCCATGATGCCTGACAAGGAAAACTGCGAACCACGACAACCTGCCCTTAGAGCATCAGACATCGATGAAAAAAGACTGACATTGCTTAGATTACCCGGTGGCTTTCCTTTTACCCAGAGACAACAAACCATCACGCCACTTCCTCTCCCAGGCACAAGCACTTCACATCCAAGGCAAGACCCATAGGTTGTTGCAGCCACTGTCACAACCCTGTCTTTCATTCTTCTGTCTACACCTGTATCAATATCTTTACAGATTCATGAAACGGGTAGTCATACCTTTGTTCTTATTCCAATCACTGGCACTGAACCTATACACCCTCAATCCCGTCTTTATTATTTTATGTTTGTACCTGTATCAATACCTTTACATATTCGAACGACAGGCGGCATGCCACTATCTTTTGGGTGCGTCACTCTGCATTCTTTCATTATAAAAATCGAAACTCTTCGCATGATTTTTTTCACACTGACATTAACATTCTCCTTGCAGGTCGCAACTGTTTCAATTTCTTTACAGGTGAGAGCCTCTCATGACTCTTCACTGCCAAATTTCGCTTCCAAGAATCACCGTCGACTCTATTTAACACAGTTTTTGTAAAGAAACTAAAACACCACCTACGTCACAAATTCAGCACTCGCCAAATAAGTCTGTCAATTATTGCTAACGGTGCCACATAAAATTTACGGTTACGCCATGCAGGTGTTGAAAACACACCTATCATTACCTTGCAAACGTGGTGGTATTGCGTTAGCTATTTTTCAACAGCCAACGTGATCTCACCACGGAGCAGCACAAGGAACTGACAGGCTCGCATGTCTGTTGGGCATAAAACCCTCAACAGGAGCCACCGGCTCTAATGTGCTGTTTGCCGGCATTCCAAAACTGGGCTGGCTGTTTTCTCAGGTAGCTTCTCCTACGGTGCTCCTGAAGCCCTTGTCCTGGTTCTTTAGTGTGCCGTGCCAGATTCGTTTGCACCATTGCGAATCTTCAAGTGTTGAAGAAGCCGGCTAACCCGTCGCCATTTTAAGATGATGTGGTGGCCGTAATGTGTACCCCCCCAGTTCTGCCTTCGGCAGATAGAACAGATAAGGAGTTTTAACCATGAAAGCAGTAAGCATCTTTTGCTGTGTTGCCGCGGCATCGGTAATGGTCTCTCAAGGCGCCATCGCCAAGAGCATCACTCAAGCGCCCGTGTACGCCAAAATTTCCCCACCCTACCGTCTCGCTGACGTACGTAGCGTCGAAGGCGACGAGCTGGTCCGTGTCACCCAAATTAGCGCAACGGATACAAACGGTCAGCAAGTCGTGCTGTTCAGCGACAAGGCAGGTGCCGTACTTCCAAGGTCATACCTGGATAATGTAGCCATGCTCATTAACCCCGTGCGCGTGGAGAAAAAGGGGGAATACAGTAACCTCAATGTGACCCTGGCCAATGAAACGTTCAGCATCAAGAACAATCTCGTCACCCACGCGAGCCTGACCCCGGGTCTGGGTGGCACCTTGCTGAAAATGCAAGGGAGCGTCCAGATTGGGAAATTTGAAGTAACCCCGAAAAACCTGAGGTTCTAACCGTCAGTATTGGGGCTCCCCGCGAGCCCCACGATCCTCCTCCCCTCAGCAGTCTGTTGCCATCGTTCAGGCTGCCTCCGTAACAATTCAATAAATGCCATGCACTCCAACCCGGGCCAGTGAGGTAGTCACGTCGAAGGCTCGCAGCTGCCAGGCAGATAACCGGCTCCTGCTAATATTGAATTTCCCCGTTTCCATCTGCATAGTAAGCGCCGTTACTACCCATTACTGGAGAACTGTAGTGAGCGCCACTCCCATTCGACATCGCCTTGCTCTCTGGATTGAATCCAGCCGCATTCAATACTTCATCATCGCACTGATCATGGTGAATGCCGTGACCCTTGGACTGGAGACCTCGCCTCAGGTAATGACCAAAGCCGGTCCGCTGTTAATCGCACTGGATACGGCAATCCTCTCGGTGTTTGTCGCCGAACTTTTGATCAAGATGGTTGCCTTCGGCCCACGGTTTTTCCGCCAGCCCTGGAATGTATTTGATTTTATCGTGGTGGGGGTAGCTCTGGTGCCGGCCAGCGGACCACTGGCGGTGCTGCGTGCGCTTCGCGTTCTGCGTGTGCTGCGTCTTGTTTCAATGATGCCACGCCTGCGCTTTGTGGTAGAGGCACTCCTCCAGGCCGTGCCAGGAATTACCTCTATTGCCGCCTTGATGCTGCTGATCTTCTATGTCTCATCGGTGATGGCCACCGGCCTGTTCGGTCAAGCCTTCCCTGAGTGGTTCGGCAGTGTTGGTGCTTCCATGTATACCTTGTTCCAGGTCATGACCCTGGAGAGCTGGTCGATGGGGATCGCCCGCCCGGTAATCGAAGTCTATCCCTATGCGTGGCTGTTCTTCATTCCATTCATCCTCATCGCCACCTTTACCATGCTGAACCTGTTTATCGCGATCATCGTCAACACCATGCAGACTCTGCATGAGGCCACCCTGGAGGCCGAGGAAAATACCATCAAACAGGTGGTGCATGATGAAGGGATTGTCCTGGAAGATGAGATCCGTTCCTTGCGTGAAGAGATTCGCAGTCTGCGAAAGGCACTGGATAAAGGCTCGGACGACAAGCAAGGTTACGCCTGAGTTCAATACACCTCAGTGATACTTTCTTCCAAGAAATAAAAACACCGGCCAATAGGCCGGTGTTTTTTCTCGTATGGCTGAAATTGGCAACCAGGAGAGGGGCTTTTCAAATCACCCCGATCTCCTCGGGCGTAAGTTCACGCCATTGGCCTGGCTGCAAGTTGGCATCCAGTACAATCTTGCCGACACTCTCGCGATGCAGTGCAGTGACATGATTGCCTGCCGCGGCAAACATGCGTTTAACCTGGTGGTACTTGCCCTCACTCAGGGTCAGATACACTTCGGTAGCACTCAGCTGTTCCAGCACTGCAGGCCTGGTTTTCCTCTTCTCATTACGCAGTTCAATGCCTTCAGCAAAACGCTCCGCAAGTCCCTTCTCTACCGGCTCGGCGAGGGTAACCCGGTAACGCTTACTGCAGTGATGTTTCGGAGAGGTCAGGCGGTGTGACCAATCGCCATCGTCAGTAATCAACACCAGGCCCGTCGTGTCGATGTCCAGTCGACCGGCCACATGCAACCCCTTCTTGTTTTCGACATCGAGCAGATCTAGCACTGTTTTGTGTCGTACGTCCGTGGTGGCGCACACCACATCGAGTGGCTTGTTGAGCATAATGTAACGGTGCCCCGTTAGTTGCACGGTGCGATCGCGCCAGTTTACCTCAGCATTGGCGGGAAGCTTATAGGAAGGGTCTTTCACCACCTCGCCATTCACCGTCACCTGTCCGCTACGGATCATGCCCTGGGCGCGGGAGCGGGTCAGGCCGGTACCATGGCAGAGGTATTTATCGAGACGCATACAGCACCGCTCAGATCAGGTTATGCAACATCAATTCAGAGGGATGGGGTGTGAGGTAGACCTGGCGCTCGATGTATTCATGCGGGTGGCGACGGAAGTGATGCTTGAGCAGGGTAATGGGGACAATCAACGGGACGAACCCTTGGCGGTACTGCTCTATCACTTCCATCATCTCCGCCTTGTCTGCGTTATCGAGCTGTTTTTTCAAATAGCCCAACAGATGCTGCAGCACATTGGTGTGCTGCTTACGTGTGGCCGGGCGGCGCAGTGCCCCCATCAGTTCCTCAATATAACTTTTCGCCAAGGCAGAGAGATTTTCTTTGCCGGCATTGGCCAACAGCTGTCCCATCCGCTTATAGGCCGCCTGATTGTGTGCCAGCACCAGGTATTTGTGATCGGAGTGAAAATCGATCAGCTTTTTTACACTCAGTCGTGACTTGAGCAGTTGCTGCCAGCGGTGGTAGACAAAGACGCGCATAATGAAATTCTCGCGCAGTCCAGGATCGCCTAACCGCCCCTCCTCCTCCACCGGCAGTAGTGGCTGTGCCTTCATCAACTCCTCGGCAAAGGCACCGGAGGCCTTGTCGATGGCACGGCCATCGGGCACATAGACCTTGACCCGCTCCATACCGCAACTGGGAGAAGCTCGCTTAAAGATAAAGCCGCTGATCCCGCCCAACTGCCTTGACATACTCCGACCATAATCATGCAGCTTATCGGTGACATCCACCGACGGGTCCTTCACCCCGACCACATGGATACCATCGGCCTGACGCACCAGGCGGATCGGCGGACGGGGCACGGGCAGTCCGATGGCCACTTCGGGGCAAACCGGAATGAAATCGAAATACTCACCGAGCGTTCCGGTGATGTAGTTGTCGAGCTTGTGTCCGCCGTCGAACCGGACTGCATCGCCCAGCAGGCAGCTGCTGATCCCGAGGGTGATCCTGTCGTTGCCAGGGGTTTGCTGTTCGATCACGGACAGGCATTCCTCGCCGCCTGACGGGCGATCAATTTTTGCAGTGCGCGGGAGACCGCAACAAAGCCAAAGGTGGCGGTGACGAAGGTCGCTGAACCGTAGCCGAAATTGCAGTCGAGGGTGGCGCCCTTCACGCCCGGCTTCCGCTGGCAGACGCTACCGTCAGCCTTGGGATAAACGGACTGCTCGGTCGAGAAGACACAGTCGATGCCGAACCGCCGCTTGGGATTTTTGGTAAAACCAAAATCGTTGCGCAGCTTCGAGCGTACCTTGGCCGCCAGCGGGTCATTATAGGTTTTGCTTAAGTCGGTGATCTGGATTTGGGTCGGATCGGTAATGCCGCCCGCCCCGCCGGTGGTGATCACCGGGATCTTGTTGCGGCTGCAATAGTTGATCAGCGCTGCCTTGTGGCGGATGGAATCGATGGCATCTATCACATAGTCGAACTGCTTGCCGATGTACTTCACCACATTGGTCTCGGTCAGCAGGTCATCGATGGCGGTGACCTCGCAGTCGGGATTGATGTCCCTCACCCGCTCGGCCATCACAACCGCCTTTGAACGATCGATGGTGGAGGTGAGGGTGTGCAACTGTCGGTTGGTATTGCTGGCGGCAATATCATCGTGATCGATAAAGGTGATGGCACCGACACCGGTGCGGGCCAGTGCCTCTACCACCCAGGAACCCACGCCGCCAATGCCGACCACGCAAAAATGGCTGTTCTGGATCAGCTCCGCACCGGCGGTGCCGTAGAGTCGTTGAATACCACCAAAGCGGTCATAAAAGGCATCTGTCAGCATGGATAGGGTATGCGATATCTGGTTAGCGGGATCGCCGCTAGTCTAGCATGAGGTATTCGTATTGCAGGAAGAGAACCGGCTTTATCACCTGGGCTATCGGGACTCATCCTCGGCATTCATTTGCCGGTAAAGACTGCGCCCCATCCATGCCAGCACCATCACCCCGAAAATCAATACGGCCCATAACAACCACTTCTTCCACGGTAGCGGGGGCGCTGGCGGATGCAGCCGGCGCTCACCGCCGAGTTCGAAAAGCCCTCCAGCATGCCCTAGCTTAATGAAACTCTCCCCCTCCTGCTGTTTCTCCAGCCGAGTGATGAGCGCGGCAAGTTCGCTGGCAGGCGGCTTGACCGTGGCGGCACCGAAGCCCAGGGTAAAGGGCGCCTCACCCCGGGCCACGAACAACAGTCGATGAGGCACCCAGCCCAGCTGCAGTTTTGGCTGACCGCTACCCAGCCCGCCTCCATCCTGCACCACCTCAAGACGCCATTGCCGATCGCTTACCCCGCTCAGTGCAATGTCCTCGTTTCGCAGGACAGGTCCCTTGAGAACCAGGGTGTAGAGTAGGCCCTGATAGCGAAGCTGCCAGGGCGCCGAATCATCAGTACGGGAGAACAGTTTCGCGCGCACCACGGTGTTGATTTGCGGCAACTCGACACGAATGCGATCCACCGGGTAATGACCGGGCAAACTAAAGTGATACTCCCCCTGCGGAGAGACTTCGCCCGAGGGCGAGAGCGTCAGCCACTGTCGCGGCTGCTCGTGTGTGGCCGGTTTAAGCTCAGCCTGAACCGATTTGAGCAGCACGCCCTTCTCGCCCTGCGGCCAGCTCATACGGTAGTATCGCGCCGCCTGGGGCGGGAGGTTGATTGCCTGATGGTTGAGACGAAAACCCTCATAAGTCAGATCGGCCAAGGTGGCCTCTGCAATAAGGTGCTGCCAGCGCACCAGATCGTTGCTGTATTCGAGCTTGACCGAGACGAGAAAACCCTCACCCGCGCCATCCCAGTCCAGCGTCAGTTTATCGATCGTATCCTCGACAGCGGAGGCATCGATCAGATACTGAGCAACCGGCCCCTCTACCGTCTCCTTCTCCCCCGGCCGTTCGATATCGATGATGGTTCCCTTGCCGTCATCGGCGATGCGAATATGCTTGATCTCACTTTCCCATGGCCGATCGCTATACAGAGGGAAAAACCGCAGCGCCACCGGCTCACGTTCGACCGCCGTGAAGGACTCGCCGCGCTCGAGCATATGGGGCACCACCTCACCGTAACCGTTGAAGATCCTCACATCCCCGAGATCGTTGCGGGTGGTATAGCGGTATACCTCCTGTGGCAGTGGCAGGGAATAGATCGCGCCATCGCCATCGACCTCCAGCGGAATGCCATAGGCGAAATCATCACTTCTCAGCTTTGGTTCCTCTGCAAATGCCGTCGTGCCCAGCAGCGGTAACAGCAGCAGAAAGAGCGATCGATTTATCATGCCGGCTCCTTGTTATTTTTCGGCGGCAGCGGGGAGAAGTAACCGATCGTCAACATTAAGATGCCGACGACGATGAACGAAACAATGCGCTCCATCGTATCCGACCGTGAAAGATCGATCAGGAACAGCTTCACAACCACCGCACCTAACAGCAAGGCACCTGCAAACCACAGAATCCTGGACCCTCGGCGTGCCGCGAGGATAGTGACCAGCAGTGCGGTCAACGTCCACACCACGGAGATACTCGCGTGAAACAGCATCGAGTGGTGCAGACTTGCGAGGCGGTAAGGCACACCACCCCAATAGTGCACCGCGTGGGCGACCGCCTCGTTGAGCAGGACAAATGTCGCCAGTGCCAGGGCGATCCAGGGGAGTGAGGCCTGTTCCTCGAGCCACTGCACCAGGCGCTCACGGTTGTGCCAACTCCAATCGGCAATGACCAGCAACACCAACACCTGGCTCAGCTCCAGCGGATTAAACAACGGCAGATAGGGCAGCGGCCAGGGATCGCCCTTACTCACCACGGCAAACAGGCTCCAGCCAAGCAACAGCGCCACCACTGGCGCCAGCGCCTCGCCTTGATAGGTGGTGAGCCAGCGCGCCACCGGCCAGCGCAGTCGCTCGCCCTGGCGCAACAACAGCACCACCAGCGCTGCCGGCACCAGCGCCATGCTGCTTAGCGCCCACACGCCCTGCCCCTGCATGGCGGTGTCTACCCACCAATGCACTTCCTGCACCAGGATAAGAAGCAGCAGCCACAGGGTGGCGCTATGGCCAAAGCGCAGCATCGTCTCGCTGTACTGCTGTTCCATTCGCCACAGCACACGGTACTGCACCGCAAACACCACCAACCAGGCGAGCGTCCCCCAGTGGGCGAAGAAATGGGTCGCCTCAGGCGCCTCAAGCAGATTGAGCGCAAGCAGGGCCGCCGCCGGCAGCAGTCCCAACAGCGGATAACGCAACACCGCCCAGTCCAGGCGCCGCCACAACCACAACAACATCCCCACGCTCAGCGCAATGAACAACAGCTCGGCGTTTAACTGGTATTCCCAACCCACGTGGCGGTCGATCTCGCGCAGCCCGGCAAAAAACCACCACAAGAGTCCCCATATCAGCGCCGCCACATGTACATCCGCCTCCTTCTCGCGGAGGCGATCACGATGGCGCTGCAACTCGTAACTGCTGAACAGGCCAGCCACGGCGATCAAGACAGAGCCGAGATAAGCGCCGTTGATCACCGGCAGGTTTCCGGTGCTCGCCCCCAGTACCAGAACGAAGGAGCCTCCCGCCCCCAGCTGAAGTAGCAGACCCGAGACACGGGGCAACAGACGCTGCTGCCGTACCCCGACCCAGATCAGTGCCGCCCCCTCCAGCGCCCAGGCGGCGGCCGTCCAACGCCCATCCACCGCCAGCGGGATCGCCAGGGTGGCAAAGACTATTCCCAGCGCCAGAAAGGCCTCGGTCAGTAGCCGCATTCCCTCCAGCTGCCGCCGCCAAAGCGCGCTTGCCAGCAGGATATAAATGGCCGCCAGAATGAGCGCACTCCAGGCCAGGCCGTACTCCAACTCCCTTACCAGGGGAGCCTGCAGCGCGAAACCAACGACCGGCACGCCGAACACCAGCGTGCCATCGACATACCCCTTCAGCCTGGGTGGCTGGCGCAGCGCAAACAGCACCGGTATCGCCAGGTAAAAGAGGAAGAACAGGATGAGAAAAGGCTCGGTGGTGGTGAAGTGCTGCGGTCGGTAATACTGGGCGCCCCACACCGTGCCGATGACAAAGGTGAAGACGAAACCCAGCAGGTTCAGTTCGCGCCATGCCTTGAACCAGGCGATGCCCAGGATACCCGCATTGAGGATGGCGTAATAGGAAAAGAGCATCACATGGCTACCGCCGCCGGTGGAGGTGAGCACCGGGGCAAGAAAACCGCCGCTGATGCCAAAGGCAGCGAGGTTGCGCGAATCCTGCAACAGGGCCAACAGCGCCGACAGGGCGACCGTCGCCACCATCAGCACAAAGGCCAGGCCCATGGGGAGAAGATGATAAATCTTGGCCGCCCCATAGACCGTGATATAGAAAATCCCGATGCCCCCACCCTGAATGAGCAGGGCATAGGCGGTGCGGCGCCGGCGTAAATACCAGCCCAGCGCGATCAGAACCAGGCCACCGAGAGCCGCACCGGCAAGACGCAGCTCGATGGGAAAGAGATTTCGCTCCGCCGCGTACTTGACCAGAAAAGCGACGCCGAAAAACAGCACGACAATGCCGACCCGCACCACCACATTGCCGTCAGTGAAAAAGCGGGAGATCGCTCGCCAGATTGGATTGGGTTGTGCCGTCTCGTCCAGATCCGGCAATTCGACAGCCGGTAATGTTTCCACCCCGGCGGGTGGCGACACTTCGCGTGGCATAGCGGTGACTGCCCACGGCTCTGCCGCGGGAGGGGAGAGCTTCTCAGACGGTTCGGCCGGTTTAAGTGAGGCTTCCTTTTCTGTGTGCCTGACTGTCGGTGTTTCACCAACGACACGGCGCTCCAGGCTGAGCAGCAACTGCTCGGTCTTGCTCAGTCGCTTGCTCAGCTCGACAGTCCGGCCCAGCAAATAACCCGCAAGTGCTCCGAACAACAAACCGCCAAACTCAAAGATCAACGCGCCGAGTATCGCCCCAGCCAGAGCAAATGCTACTGCCATTCCCCCCACAAGCACCTCCTTGCTTGTCCAGTGTCGTTTATGGTGTGCCGATATTCGGCGCCCGTCGCCGCCCCTCTTCGACATTCACACGGCTGAGGAAAAAGGCGCCAAGACCGAACAGAATCAACAAGGTGAGTATGCCAAGGCGCGGATTGCCGCTCGCCATGCCGGCCCAGCCCACCATTACCGGCCCCAGTACCGCGGCGAACTTTCCTAACATATTGTAGAAACCAAAAAACTCGGCCGATTTGTCGGCCGGGATAATGCGCGCATAGAGTGAACGACTCAGTGACTGGATACCGCCCTGGACCAGACCGATAGCGATCGCCAAGCCATAGAACTCCCGCTCCGAATTCATCTGCGAGGCCCACACCACAATTAACGTATAGACCGCAATGGCGATGTAGATCCCTGTTTTCGGCCCCAGCCGGTTGCCGAGATAGCCGAAGGCGATCGCCGCCGGAAAGCCGACAAACTGGGTAATGAGGAGGGCCACGATCAGGCTGTCAGAGGAAAAACCGAGCGAAAGACCGTAATCGACCGCCATGCGCACGATGGTGTCGACCCCGTCGATGTAACACCAATAGCCCAACAGAAACAGGAACACTACCCGCAGGGCGCGTATCTCGCTGAAGGTCTGGCGCAGTTGGATAAGTCCTGCGCGAATGGCAGTTCCACTTGCCGGGCCACGGCCTTCAGGCTCGGTCACCCACAGCGCCAGCGGCAGGGTGAAGAACGCCCACCACAGCGCCACCGTCACAAAGGAGAGTTTCACCGCTTCGGCCGCATCGGCCAGTCCGAACGTCTCCGGACTGAGCGTCATCCACACATTGATCGCAAACAGCACGCCGCCACCAAGATAGCCCATGGCAAAACCGAGTGCCGACACCTGGTCGAAACGGGATGGGTGGGTGATAAATACGATAAGCGAATCATAGAAAGTGACGCTGCCGGAAAAGCCGATCGTGGCCATCACATAAAACAGCACCGCCCACTGCCACTCGCCCATGGCCACCAGTGGCAGCAGCGCCGTCATGCAGGCACCAAGAAAGGCGAAAAACAGCAGAAAACGCTTGCGGTGGGAGCCGCGATCGGCAATCGCCCCCAGCACCGGGGCCAGTAGAACAATAATCAGGCTGGCGAGAGAGTTGGCTATACCCAGGTAAAAGGTGCTCTCGCTCCCTGTCACCCCGGCGCTCCAGTACTGTTTGAAAAACAAAGGGAAGAAGCCTGCCATGACCGTCGTCGCAAAGGCCGAGTTTCCCCAGTCATAAAGCGACCAGGCAAGTATTTGCCGATTTTCCGGTGATGCCATCGCTGCCCCGTTGTTGTGCTTATTGTATTGAGAGAGGTGTATAAACAATAACACGCCCTTGATAATTCAACACTCGCCTAATATGCAGGAAGCAATAGGGCTTGTGAGATCTCACTGAGTACACCGCCATGCGTACCACCATCCTCTGGTTCCGCCAGGATCTTCGCCTCGACGACAATCCGGCGCTGGCTTGTGCCCTGACCGACTATGAACGGGTGATCCCGCTCTATGTCCATGCCCCGGAGGAGTCATCGCCCTGGCAACCCGGTGCAGCAAGCCGCTGGTGGCTCCACCATAGCCTGACGGCGCTGGACGGGTCACTGCGAGACCGCGGCTCACGCCTCATCCTGCGCCATGGTCCCAGCCTTAAGGCACTGCTTCAATTGGCAAGGGAGAGCAAGGCCGAAGCGGTATTATGGAACCGTCTTTATGAGCCGGCACATATCGCCCGTGACAAGACGATCAAGCAGGCGCTTCTAGAACAGGGACTGAAGGCCGAGGCGTTCAACGCCGCTCTCCTGTTCAACCCCACGCAGGTGCTCAAGGAGAATGGCGAACCCTACAGGGTGTTCACCCCATACTGGAAGACGTGCCTGAAGCGCGGCCTACCGCAGGAAGTTCATAAAGCGCAAGAAGCACTGCCTCCCGTATCGCGTGCAATCACATCGGAGAAATTGGCTGCACTCGAACTGCTGCCCCGTATCCACTGGGACGCCGGCCTTGAGCAAACCTGG
This sequence comes from Thiohalomonadaceae bacterium, assembly GCA_041546305.1. Classification (GTDB taxonomy): domain Bacteria; phylum Pseudomonadota; class Gammaproteobacteria; order Thiohalomonadales; family Thiohalomonadaceae; genus JBFEYJ01. Next base: position 11,655 of record JBFEWO010000024.1, read on the forward strand.
CAACCAGGAGAGGCAGGAGCAAAACAGCAACTCGAAACCTTTCTCGATGAGGCCCTCGCTTACTACAGCCAAATGCGCGACATCCCGGCAGAGCCGGGTACCTCGCGCCTCTCCCCTGCGCTGCACTTTGGCGAAATTGGCCCGCGGCAGATCGTCAGCGCCGTGGAGCGATTCATTGCAGAACACCAGCAAAGCGGCCTCATCGCCAACGCCGAGGCATGGCTGCGCCAGATTGTGTGGCGCGAGTTTGCCCACGCCGTGCTTTATCATTTTCCGCACACCAGCGACGCCCCTTTCGATGAACGTTTCGCCCACTTCGCGTGGGAGACGGGATATGAAGAAAACCTGTTGCGATGGCAGCGCGGCGAAACCGGCATCCCCATCGTCGATGCCGGCATGCGCGAGCTGTGGCACACCGGCTGGATGCACAACCGGGTGAGAATGATTGTCGCCTCGCTGCTAACCAAGAACCTGCTCATTCCCTGGCAGGAGGGCGCGCGCTGGTTCTGGGACACGCTGGTGGATGCGGACCTGGCCAACAACAGCTTCGGCTGGCAGTGGGTGGCCGGCAGCGGCAATGATGCCGCCCCCTACTTTCGTGTTTTCAATCCGGTGTTGCAGGGGGAAAAATTCGATCCGAAAGGCCGCTATGTGCGCCGCTGGTTGCCCGAACTCGCGGCCCTACCGGACAAGTATCTTCACAAACCATGGCAGGCCCCGGATTACCTCGTGGACGAGGCAGGGATCCGGCTGGGTGATACCTATCCCTTTCCTGTCGTGGATCTGAAAGCGAGCCGGGCTCGGGCACTCGAACGCTTTAATCGCATCAAGCAGAAGCAATAACACCAAGACGATACACGCTGATGGGGCACCTGCCTAACCGCAAGTGTTCCCGACAACTATCGGAGAATGAAACTGATTATATGTATAGCGCTTATGCACAAAAAGCCCCTCCGAAGAGGGGCTTTTCTGTGGCTCATAGGTACGCTTATGGAACTATCGTTGCCGGCGTTGGATTGACGATAGTCGCACTAAAGGGATAACTCAAAGCGCCCTCGTGATAAACGACACCGTCGAGCTGAATGATATCCAGAATGGCATAGATGGAAATAATGGTATTACCATTGTTTTGGCTCACCGTGACGGAGCCCCCCACCAAATAGGCATCAAAAGCCGATGGGTCCCATGTATCATTCAAGGTCGCGGTAATGGCACCGCTTACCCAGCGAGTCGTTGGCAGTGAGACCGTGCCACTTGTCGGCAACGGGAATACACTCAGTCCCAAATCATAATTACCGTAGTACATGTCTACATACAGATCACTCACATCCCCAAGCGTAAGCGCATTATAGACCTGCGCCGCCATGCCGTTAATGTAGGCGCTATTTGGGTTGCTTACCGGAGCAACATCCCTGGCCGGGACTAAGCCCCAAATGGTATGGCTGGCCCCCTCGTTATCGGTCACGGTGTACTCCCAGCTCACCGCCTTACTACAGTCCTTGCTGATAGTGAAGGTATCCCCCGTGGTCACTCCGCCATAGGTTGGTGAGGCTGACATCATGAGCCGCCCAAAGGGGTCTCTCACCGAATAGTCGAAGTCGCCGTCAGCAGTGAACTCTGTATTACCTGTCTGACTGGCGGGGTAACTGAGCGCCGGATCGCTAGTGTGGGTCAGCACGGTCGTTGTGGCTGTATCACCCGTGACTTTAAATATTCCTGGTCCATTGATATAGCCATCGCCATCTTTTGCAGCGAACATCAGGGTAACCCCGTCGGTCTGGCTACCATCGATGTAATTGATAATACACTGCGCCGGTATGATCTCCTCCTTGGCGACTGCAAAGGGGGCGTCATTAACCCCGTCGGCAGCGGTTAACAGCACTTCCCCCCAGCAGGCAGTTGTATCAACGGGTATCCCCGGATCTCTAACGTATCCCCAACTCAGTACCGCGCGTTTCTGGTCCAGCGACAGCTGGAATGGCGTACCCAGATCGGTATAGTAGGTCGTCCGGTACCCCAGAGTGACCTGGGTGAGATTGATCGTCTCCAGGCTGCCACCCACCGTGATCTGTGCCGCAACATCGTAGCTACCATCACTATTGCGAGTGACTGTCATGTTAGACACCGTCGCACTGCTACAGGCGACCGCGCTGTTCAGATTGCTGGTGCCCAGCAGGTAGGTGTAATCTGAGGTAAACGCCGGTGGAGGGGGCAGCGTTGCCAAGTCCCCTCCAGATGGGTTTGGGCATTGGCATCCGGTACCAGGGTAGTGATGGAAGGATCGTAACTGTTCAGCGACGCGGTGATGGATGCCTCATCTGTGATATTGGTGCCAGCCGCGAGGTAGGCCGAGGGAGGCAGAGCAATGCCGTTGGTCGGGTCACCGTCGATATCGAGTGTCTGCAGAAGCTGCGCGATGTTGACCGCATTCGAGTCATCGCTGGAGAGCGCACCCACCAGATCCAGCGGCGTAATAATCGGCTGGGCCTGAGCATAGCCCAGGGTCATCTCACCGATCTTGAATTCAATGATTTCCCCGGATTTGTATGTAAACGCACCGTCGGCATCGGTGAAGCCGGATTGTGTGACCGTTTGATAGCCGAGCCCCTGAACGGCAGAATCCAGAAACTGCCCCGTGAGAATATCCGAGGGTGCTGCTGCTGAATCCCCCCCAGCACCACCGCCGCACCCATTGAGCGCAAATACCAGGGATAAAGCGGATATTATTAGTCTGCTCCTAGGCATTAGAGCCCCTCCTTCATTAGCTTTAATCGCGCTAACTTAGCGAGCGCCAAATCCAAAAGCATCCCCAAAATGGGTGAATTTTCATTGTTAATGAACAAAAAAGCCCCTTCGAGAGGGGCTTTTTTTGTGTCTGGAAATTCTCACAGCTTTATTTGTTGGAATCTTTTCAGGGCAACAGCAATGACTCCCTTTTTATCCTTATTTCCGACCGGTACGGTAGGGGGGGAAATTCGATTCGCAGGGCCACTGCGTCGAGCGCTGGTGCAATGTGCGCGACTCTCTCACTGAAAAAGCAAGAGTCCACAGGGCGTCGGTTTAGAAACTGTGACTGATTAAGGTCCCCACGCCCCAGTCCGGGCTGCTGTCGGAGAAGCCCTTGACGGCGTAGAGGCTAAAGTGTCGTCCCCGCACCAGCGGCCGGGAGAAGGAGATGGTCAGCTCGATGATCGGATCTAGCCCTGCCAGGGCCGACTCTTCCAGGTAGAGTTCGGTGCGGGTGCGCCAGGGTTGTTGTAATGGGAGGGTGACGGCAGCAGCACCGTAGAGGGTATCGGCAAAATCGATGGTGTCGGTGTCACCGAGAAAGTTGTAACCGATGAGGCCATCCACCATGCCCTTGGCCGCTTCCACCTGAATGGCATAGTCGGTCTCGCCGGTGCCGAGGAATTTCTCTTCATCGGCGGTGCCAAATTTTACCTTGCCCCGCACCGCCACCCAGGGCACCGCCGGGGTCTCTTCCTGTAGCTGCAGGATGGCACTCAGTTGAATGTCCCCCAGCCCGGAATCGACACGCTGCTCGTTGATGAGTGTCGTCGTGCCGGGCGTCTGCGCCCTCCCGCCACCACGCCCGGTGCCGCTGACCGTCCCGCTGACCAGGCTTGAACCGTCGATTCGGATATAAGGTACGGTAAGGCTCCAGCCGGCGTATTGGCCGGCATAGCTCAGGGTGAAGGGAACGTACCAGGTCGAGGTATCGATCCCGGTGTCATAATCCCCGATGGTATATTCTGCGCCGGTCGTGAAGGTGTAGTCCCCTGCCAGCGCCGCCTGGCCAACCAACAGGGGGGTGAGTGCCATCACCAATTTGCGCGAACAAACCTTCATCGTGGTCTCCTCATCGGTGTCTCGGGAGTACGGCGATCCATGCGGTGATCATTTAAGCGGCCGTCATGCTCGGGAAGTGTAGCAGCCTCCGGCGCTTCTGCCGGTTGGTCCACGTCAGCACCGCGTTCTGCTTCACTCTCCGTAGCAGGAAGGGGCTCAGGCGCCGGTTGGGCCATACCAGCCTGCTCATGCATCCGCTCGCGGACCGCCTCACGCTCTTCGATACTCATCGCCTGCCAGCGCTGCAGCAGTGCTTCGCGCTCGGCCTCCGGCAGGTTGCGGAAGGCCTCCATATGCTGACGAATGCGCTGCTGCTGCTCGGGAGGTAACGCCTGATAGGCCTTAAAGCGCTCGCGAATACGCTGCTTCTGCTCGCTCGGCAACTGTTGCCAACGCTCGAAGCGCTCGCGCACGGCAGCACGTTCTGTGCTGTCCATCTGTTGCCAGCGTCGAGCCCCTTTTTGCAGTCGCTGCTGCTGCTCCGGACTGAAGCTGTCCCAACGCTCGGCATAGGGCGCAAGCACCTGCTGCTCGGCCGCGCCGAGTTGCTCCCAGGAGATCGGTTCCTGGGCATGGGCCAGCCCCAGGCTCAACCCCAGCAGCAGTGCCGCTATCAAACTACGACTCATCTTTCTGTTCCTCATTCACCTGTTCGTCGCTGCCACCCGGCATCGCCAGTTCCAGCAGTTGCGGTTCGATCCATCGCCCTTCCTGGTCTTCCCATTCGCCGAGGTACTCCAGCAGCGCCAACGGCGGTGATTGGGACTCTTCGGCCAACGCCGGGCCTGCCCCCAGCATCGACATCACCAGCAGCAGGTAGTTAGCCCGCATCCGCGCTTTTTTGTTCCAGCCAGTAATAGAAATCGAGCTGCTCATAAAAATCGAGGCCCTCGCGACTGGTCAACAATGCAAAGTCAGTAGCGCCGTTCTCCTGGCTTGCCTGGATGATGCCCGGTGCCGGTGAGGGCGTTTCGGCCCCGAACCACATCACCCCGACAAAAACCGCCGCCAATGAAGCGGCGGCCAGTGCCGGCACCCAGCCGCTATGGCCAATGCGCCGAGGGGAGGCCAGCGCCGTGCGGCGTGCCTCACGCAGCTGTAGCGCGAGCTGAGGGTCGAGATTAGCGGCGCGCGCCTCCAGGCTTAGGCGTGCCCGCTCGACAAATTTCTGCTCGTCATTCATGCCCTGAAATCCTCCAGTTGCTCGCGCAGGGCATGTACTGCCCGTGAATAGTGGGTTTTGACACTGCCGGTGGAACACCCCATGGCCTGTGCCGTCTCCTCAACGCTTAACCCCTCCCAGGCCCGCAATAAAAATGCCTGCTGCTGGCGGTTGGGTAGCCGGCCCAGGGCTCGCTCCAGTTCGGCACCGAAACGTCCTGCTTCCAGCTCGCCAAGCGGACCGCTACTTTGGGTGTCGGGCTGATTTTCCAGCGGGTCGTCTTCATCCTCGGTCTGACCAAACCATACCCTCAGACGATTGCGCACCAAGGAGCGGCGATACCAGTCTCGGATGCGGTTTTGCAGGATACGGTGGAACAAGGGGCCCCACTCCTGCTCATCGCGACCGGCATAGCGCTGCGCCAGTGTCATCATCGCCTCCTGCACAATATCCAGGGCATCCTGCTCGTTGCCGGTGGCGATCCGGGCAAGGTGGAAAGCACGCTTTTCCACCCCGGCCAGAAAGCGATCCAGCGCCTGATTGGTATCCAGTCTGCACCCCTGGTGAGTTAATGACCGGTCTATCCCGGTCTAGGATCGACCACCCTTACCGCCCGAGGAGCGTGGCTGAGCCTGCTCTTCGTTGCGGTAGCCGTAACCCTTGTTGCCACTGCTGCGTTCACGAACACGATACTCGTAACGATGCTGGCTCCCGGTCCCGGCTCCCTCACTTCGCTGCTGAAAACGCTGCTCGAGGCGCTGCTGATTCTGTTCCAGGCTCCGGGTCTGTTCCTGCAGCATCGGGGCTTCATCCGCCTTCACTACCGGAGAGACCATCACAGCCATCATCAACCCGCTACCTATCAGTGTCGTCCACTTCATTGCTCTGCTCCACGTTATTCAGTGATGTTGACCTATTAAACGCAGCTGGGGGGAAACGGTTGACACCATTAAGAGAATATTTGAGCAATAGAAAACAGCTCATTTCGGGAATGAAGCGTGTTAAGCGCCGCCGATAACGGACAATGGGAAAGCAGCAGGGCGTGTCAGGCAGTGATACCAAACAACCGCATGGCATTCTGTGTGGTGATACTAGCCACCTCCTCGACCGGCATTTCCCGTAATACGGCAAGTGTGGTGGCCACCTCGGGGAGGTATTCCGGGCTGTTGCGATGCCCCTGATGGCTTGCCGGGGTCATGTCGGGGGCGTCGGTCTCGAGTACCATCGACTCCAGCGGCAGTTCGCTGGCCAACCGGCGAAGCTTGTTTGAACGCTCAAAGGTCAGCATGCCACCAAAGCCGAACTTGAACCCGAGTGCCAGATACTGTTCTGCCTGGGGCAGACTGCCGTTAAAGGCATGGGCGATCCCCCCGGGGAGCTTGAAGCGTTTGAGGGTCTGCAATACCTGATCGTGCGCCTTGCGCACATGCAGCAACACCGGCAACTGATAATCCTGCGCCACCGCAAGCTGCGCCTCGAAAATCGCCTCCTGCCGATTGCGGTCGGTTTCTTCAATGTAGAAATCGAGGCCGATCTCGCCGATGGCCACCGGCCGCTCACGCTCAATACGGCGGCGAAGTTCATCGACATGTTCATCGCGGTGCTGCTCGATGTAAATCGGATGCATGCCCAAGGCTGGGAACAGCCCCTCCTCTCTCCGGCACAGGGCGACCAGGTCCGTCCAGCCTGCGGCATGAATGGCCGGTACCACCATCCGGCGGACACCGGCGGCACGGGTTCGCTCCAGCACCGCATCGCGGTCGGTATCGAACTCGGTGACGTCGAGGTGGCAATGGGTATCGAAGAGGTCCATGGGGACATTCTAAATAGGGGGGATGGGGAGTGCTAGCGACGTGTTCTGTATTGAAGCGCTGAGATTGACTTGTGTAGCTGGCGCGATGTGGATCTAATGCGGGGTCTCGCCCCCGCAGGGCGAGATACTTTTGTTTCGGCAAAAGTACCCAAAACCATCTCCCGAAGGGTTGCGTGCATGGACGCAGGGAATCCGCAGGGCGATGCATAGGGCGGCCTTCTCTTTGGTTACTTTCTCTTGGCCGCGCAAGAGAAAGTAACCTGCGCGCGGGGCAGCTCCCCCCCGCATCCAATCCATCCGTCGCGACAGCGACACCTCACATTGGATTACGCTTCGCTAATCCAACCTACATGGCTCAATTAACCCCAGTTCCCCACCATCGCCAACCCCTCCCCACTCAGCGGGATGGTCTCAAGCTGCCGATAGAGGATGGTGATCCGATCATCACTGATGGTGGGCAGGAGGCGCTGTGTAAAATCGCGATAATCAGGATGAGCGATCACCGCCGCCTGCGCCTCGGCTGAGGCGAACACCAGGCGCCAGAGGAAACGGTATTTTTCCCCCTCGGCAACGGCCTGTGCAGCCTTGACCTGCCGCACCCCGGGGATATTGCCCAGCAGGCGGCGTCCCCGGGCCAGCACCATCTGGACATCGGCGATATCGGCCCTTGCCACATCGAACAGCGTTAGCTGCTCGGCCGGCGCCCAGGCGCGACAACGCGAGAGCACCTCGGCTGCCCGACCGGCACTGCCCCATTGGCGCATACACTGCTCGGCCTCGGCACTGATCGCTTCGCGTACCCCGCCGGTCAACTCGGCATAACCTTGCGCCGAGCCGCTCAGTTTGTGAATGCTTTTAGCCGCCGTTTCAGAAAGCGAGGTGTGATAGTTGATCTTGGCCACCCCGCCGGTCACCAGGCGGTGATATTGATCCTCGCTGAGGCCACTGCCACCGTGGATCACCAGAGGAATGCCAAGCACTTCGTTGATGTGGCGCAGACGCTGGTAATCCAGACGCGGTTTGCCCTTGAACCTGCCGTGGACCGTGCCGATGGAAACAGCAAGAAAATCGACACTGGTATGCTGCACAAAGCCACGGGCAATATCCACCGTGGTAAAGCTCAGGGCCTCACTCTGGCCCGGCTCATCATCGGCCTCCGGTACATAACCCAACTCCGCTTCCACCGGTACTCCGCAGGCATGCGCCATCTCCACCACTTGGCGGGTGAGTTTCAGATTCTCATCCAGCGGACTGTGCGAGGCGTCGATCATCACTCCGTTACAACCCAGCGCAATCGCCTCCTTCACCTTGTCAAAACTGCTGCAGTGATCGAAATGGATCGCCACCGGCACCTCGGCTTGCTGCGCCGCCGCCTCCACTGCCGGTATCAGCATGCGAACGTCGTAGCGCGAAAAGTGCGGTTCCGACAGGCCGAGAATCACCGGGGCGCGGACACGCTCGGCGGCGCGAAGAATTCCCTCGAGAAAATCAAGACTGAGGATATTGAATGAGCCGACCGCGTAGGCGTTGTCGTAGGCATGGCGAAGCATGTCCTGCATGTGTACAAGTGCCATCGTGTTCCTCTTTACTTCTCCACTGTGTCCGCCGGGATACGGGGTGGCGGACGAATATTGCTGTGTCGTTCACCGAAAAGCGGCAGGCCATGAGCTGCGATGTGCTGCCGCATCTCATCCGGCAACAGCAGCATAGGCAGCTTTAGCGTAACCTGTTTGCTGTGCCGCGCGATGAGCGCCTCTGCCTGCTCCTTGTTGTAGCGTGCGCGGGTGACAAACTTGCCGGCACCGCCCTCGACCTTCCAGGACGCCTTACTGCGTGCCGCATGCAACCAGGGGCTTCGGGTCGCAAACAGACCACTGCACACCTCCCCCTTCCAGGGTGCAGAAAGGCGTTTGGCTAGGCATGGCAACTCCTTATCGTAAAGTCGACGCAGCGGTGTCAGTAACCGGTCATAACGCAGTTCATGGACATCGGCATTCGCCCAGGCCAGACCATCCAACCCCTTCTCAACCACATGCAGCAACATCAGCTTCATGGCCAACGATGCCCACTCCTTGCGGAACGGCGCTCTCGGCACGCCACAGCGGGAGCCATAACGCAGGGAGGCGAGTTGCCAGTCGCTCTGCAGCTCTTCGATGAACAGTACGTGTTTGCCGTCCTGCGTATGCCGTACCTTGCTGCGGATATGTAGCAGGATATTGCGTTCGTAGAAGTGGCCGTTGAAGTGCGAGTGCTGGTAATCGGGCAGAGTGACCAGCCACTCGCGGTAATCATCCCCACCGTGAAGACTCATGTATTCATACTGCGCCTTGTAGGTCAGGCTGCAGCGCAGTCGGTGGTTACGCACGGCATGTAGTTCAGCCACCTCGATCGCCTCCTCCCTGGAGCTAAACAGGATGCGCCGTTTATCCTCTGGGTGCGCGATGGCCTGGCTGTACTGACCGAGGATAAACCAGCGTGGTTCGCCTCCCGTCCACATTGCGCGCCCGTTTTTCCAGATAATGCCGATGCGATAGGCCGGTTCACTGCTGCTGTAACGCAGCACCCCGATATCCCGTTCACTGACGGGCAAACCGGCTAACTGCAGACGGTAAGCCGCCATTTTTTCCGCCACTTCCATAAGCTGCAGACGGCAGCTGCGTTCACACTCCAGTTCGTTACTCAAGTGTGGTTGAATGGCACTAAAGTCGATGGCATTAAGCACCACTGTCTTATCGATGGTGACCACCTCTGACTGCTGTGATAGAAATTCCAGTACGCCTGACCAATCCAACTCCTCACGACGGATCCCTTCACGCTTCATATTAAGCAACGTACGCTGCCACTGCCGTGCCTTTGCTCGTTGCATGGGTAACGCTTCAATACGCTGACGCAAGACGCTGTAAAGGTGTTGCGGATAGGCGTAACTGCGCTCACGGGGCATGCCTTTCTCTACCAGCAAACGTCGCCTTGCCTGTTCAATCAATTGGACTTGTGCAGGCTGACGAATCCACTCAAGAAACACATTACGATCCGCCTCCGGCCATTGGCCAATCCAGTTCATGTTGGCCAGGGTATAACCGGAAAAACCGTAGGCACTGCTTGTGCCGCGCTCCCTGTTGGGTTTCTCCACCAGGATGTCGATCAGCGGGTAGAGAAGATGATGGGGGGTTTTCTCAGTAACACGGAGTTTCTGCCTGGCGGCATGAAAACGTGCCCGTTCAGACATAATGCCAACATAACGTCCACTTGGTAGTACCGGCATACGACACTCCACTCGCTGTTGACGCTAGGAAATCTGCTACTCCTTCCTGGGAAAATCGATCACATGGTGCGAACCACTTCCCTCATCAAGCTGCTCGCCCAGCAATAACTCCATCGCCTCCAGCACACGCTTGAGAATCCCCCCGGCATGAGCATGAAAGAGGCGGATCTGGCAGTGCACCGGCGCATGCAGTGCACTGCGCCGCTGCGTGTCAAAATTGGTCCAGGCGGCAATGGGAACATCGTTGAAGGCACGGTCAACGATAATCCAGGCATCACGCTGCAGGATGAGGTCCAGCGTTTTCAGTCCAGGAATCCCCATACGCAGACTCTCACCAAGGCGATTCAGCGCCACTTGCACATGGTTGTAGTACAAGGCATCGAGCAACCCGTCACGGTACGCATAAACCGGAACCTCATCGTGTCGGGTATACATGCCATCTCCTCGTGTCACATGCGGTGTCCAGTGCGCAGGTAGTGTCAGCGGCAACAACATCTCATGCCTATTAATAAGATATACCGTGCGGTCAGGCTTACCGGATAAATCGCGCGTCGCTCGATCCACGTATATCTCGTCGCCAATAGAGTGCTGTTCACTCCCCTGTTTCTGGATGCACACCGGCGACTCCCCCTTAACGCGTCAGGCTCGCAAACAGCGTCGGCAGTTTTTCCGGCAGGCGATCCACATTATCGATAATGGTGTAGTGACTCTCGCCGAAGATACGCTTCACATAGCTGTCGGCATCGGGGTCCAACGTCAGGCAGTAGGTCAAAACCCCTTTCGTGTAGAGTTCCTCCACCGCCTTCTTGGTATCGTGGCGCAGATGCTGCGGATCGCGCTCATCGATATCGGCCGGCTCACCATCGGTGACCAGCAGGATCAACTTGCGGCGCTCAACCTGTTTCAACAAGTGATGACCGGCATGGCGCAGCGCGGCCCCCATACGTGTCGACAGTCCACCTTTCATGCCTGAGAGGCGTGACTTGGCCTCATCATCGAAGTGCTGGTTAAAGTCCTTAAAGCGGTAGTACTGCACGTCGTGTCGCCCGTCGGAAGCGAAACCATGCACGGCAAAGGGATCGCCTATACCTTCAATCGCGGTGGAAACCAGCGTCGCCGCCTCACGGGTCAATTGCAGAACGGTCTTGTCGGAACCGGCCATCTTTTCATTAGTCGACTCGGAAAGGTCCAGCAATACCACAACGGAAAGATCACGGTTCTTGATCACGTTGCGCATGGTAATGCGCGGATTGGGCTGCTCGCCCATACGAATCGATACCATGGCGTCAATCGCCGCATTGATATCGATCTCATCCCCGTCTTCCATATTGCGCACACGTTGAACACCCTCGGGCGTCAATAGGTCGATAATCTGCTTAATGCGGTGGGCAATAGGTTTGTACTCGGTGAGGATGTCCTCGATGTCCTGTGGCTCGCCCTTGGGCTGACGGCGCTCATAGACCGTTACCCAATCCGGGCGGGCAAGCTGTATTTGGTAGTCCCACTCCTGGTAGTGGTAGGGATCGGAAATCGGCTCCTTGCCCCACATTTCATTAAAGCTCACCCCCTCATCTTCGTAGGGGAACATCTCGGTAGAGAGGGTCCAGATCTCCTGGGCATCGTCACCGGCCAGCTCACAGTCAACCTCGTTGGCCATCTCCATGACGCTGACTTGCCTGCGTACCTGGCGCTGACTGGCTGCGACATATTCAAAGCCGGCACTCCAGTCGAACTCCTCAAACTCCCAGACGAAACGATTGTCATCACGATAGGTGATACGGCTGCGCTCAAGGATACGCAGGCTGGGAACATCCTTACGTGCAGCGAAGATGTTGAACAGCTCCATCCCCATGTGCCATGAGAAGGTGTTGTCATCCTGCTTCTCGACAATCTGCTCGTGAAAGCGTTGCGCAAAGGCATTCAGCTCTTCATCGTCGGTTGTCACTTGAGCGTCGAGCAGCATGTGCGCCAAATCCTCAAGTACGGCGACTGTCGGGTGTTCCACCGGCTGTTCGTATTCAAATGAGAGCAGCGATTTCCACAGTTTTTTCAGGCCGGGAAAATCATTGGCCGCCTTGTACTCCACACGCGCATCTTCCAGCAGGCCGATGAAATACATCTGCGCCGGACTTAATTGCTCAGCGGAGATCGCCGATGTGGTGTAACACATGTGCGCCGCCATGTGCGCAGCGGTCGCGCGGTAGAGTTCAAGACCCGCAATATCGCCCAGGTCATCCACCGCATCGGGCAGATGGAAAACACGGCTTTCGATATACGGCTTGAAATCGGTGTAGTCGGCGCCGGTCGGACGAAGGAAGAAGTCCCTGCCCCACAGTGCACGCAGGTAAAAGTTGAGTTTGCGCTGGTTCTTGATGAACAACACGCCGCGTCGCTCTTTCTGCAGCACTGCCAGACTGTCGGCCGACTCCAGATTGAAATACTTGGTGAGATTATCAAAATCCCGGCGATAGGCCTGGGCGCCGAAGTTGGCCCAGCGACGCAGACCGCTAATGGTCAGCTTGCCAAGCAACTCGTCCATGTGGTTGAGCATAGGGCGCACGCCGCGCGCCGCCGTGGAAGAGAGTTGATGTACCAGCGTGAGATAACCGCGCAATAGTTCCGCATCGCCCAGATTACGCGCAGCAGAAGGAAGACTGCTAAAGAGCAGTGCCACTACTTCACCCGAGACCATGGAGGAGAGTTTCATCGCAGCGGTAATGCAGTCGGGAATCACATCCTCACCGCACTCCTTGACAACCAGCGGCATCTCCTGGATGTAAGTCAGCACCAGATTACTGCCACGCCCCAGGTTGCACATCGCCTTGGCGCCATCCATGTAATCCTGCAGACCGGCGGGAGACATGATGCGGGCCGCTTCGTGGAAGGTCCCCTCCAGTACATCACGTACCTCGGGCGCCACCTTCTCCAGCAACTCTTCGTAATCTTCGAGATTGATACTCATAGTAATACCTCGCCACCGAGACGCGAAGCAGACAGAGGATTAGCTATGATCTGGAGAAAACCGTCCCCTGTACTTCGTGTCTCACCGACAAAACAATTAGCCGAAGAAGGTCTGAACTGCTGCATCCAGGGTATCGCGCATATCCGGATCATCGGTCAGCGGAGTGACCATCGTCATGGAGCAGGCCTCGGTCGGATCGATGCCCTTGGCAATCAATTGACCTGCGTAAACCAGCAGACGAGTGGAGATACCTTCGTCCAGGCCATGGCCCTTGAGGTTACGGGCGCGGTGGGCGATCTGCACCAGCTTGCCTGCGGTCTTCTTATCGACACCCGACTCCTTGGACACGATCTCGGTCTCTTTATCCGCATCCGGATAATCGAAGTCGAGACCGCCGAAACGCTGCTTGGTGGACTGCTTGAGGTCCTTCATCAGGCTCTGGTAACCGGGGTTATATGAGATCACCAACTGGAAGTCGGGGTGCGCCTCAATCAGTTCGCCCTTCTTATCCAGCGGCAGGGTACGACGGTGGTCGGTCAGGGGGTGGATCACAACCGTGGTGTCCTGGCGCGCCTCGACCACCTCATCGAGGTAGCAGATGGCACCGATTCGTGCGGCGGTGGCCAGTGGGCCGTCCTGCCACTTGGTGCCATCCTTATCGAGCAGGAAGCGACCGACCAGATCGGAGGCGGTCATGTCCTCGTTACAGGCCACGGTGATGAGCGGCTTGCCCAGTTTGTAGGCCATGTACTCGACAAAGCGGGATTTACCACAACCGGTCGGGCCCTTGAGCATCATCGGCATACGGGCGTTATAGGCCGCCTCATAAAGGGCAACCTCCTTGCCGACCGCCTCA
>JBFEWO010000063.1:0-14352 GCA_041546305.1 Thiohalomonadaceae bacterium
CACTAGCGGCTTTCAGACCGACCGCTATCGTATCGTCTTTTTTGGCCGCCCCGACGAAGTCCGTCGACTGACCGCCGAGCACCCGGAGCTGATCCCCTATCTGCCGTTGAGCATGACCCTGTTTGCCGAGGAGGATGAGACCCTGCTGGTGGCCCTCGACCCGACGGCCTTACGCGATGTGGTGCCGACCGAGGAGTTCGGCAATCAGCTGCAGCGCTGGAAGAATGACATCCTTTCGATCATGGATGATTTGCGCGAGCAGTAAATTGCGGAAGGCATGACTCTCGCCGCAGAAAGTCTGCAGTCGGGAGTTGTCTCCGGGCACAGAAAGAGGCACTATTTTCGTCAGCTCATCCGAGTTCGGATGTTCATTCCTGACGGAGTTTTCCATGCCCAAGAGCTGGCTGCAGATCAAAGGTGACCCCTCGGTACGTCGCTTCCTGTTTGAACAGAAGCGGGAGGTCAGTGTTTTTGATCAGCGAATCGACGAGCTGATGCAGGTCGTGGAAAGCCTGCTTACCTCGCACGGGGTGTTTCACGCCAAGATCCATTTCTCCAGCACCCAGCTGACCTGCTGGTTCTATCACGATCCCTACCGTTACCGGGTGTTCATTGGCGAGGAGATCTTTGCGCCGGGATTTCTTGATCAGTTCTCGCCGGCGGTATACGCGGAAAAGCCACTGATTGAAGCCAGCGAGGTTGCCCCCATACTGGCGGAATTCAAGCGCCTGCGAAGCACCGACGAGACCGTCTACCTGCGCAATGCCTCGATCAATCTGATCAACGGCCTTATCGGCATGACCTTCTCCTGCGACGGCAGCCACTACATTCCCCTCACGGAGTTTTACGATACCGTCGCCACCTTGTGATTGCAGCGGGCGAAAGCCTGCAGGGGGATGCTTTTATTCGCTATGCGCCCAGCCGAAGAGTAGCGCCACGGCGTAGATCAGGCTCATGGCGATAATCAGGTAACCCACCGGCGGTACCACCTTGAGCAACATCACAAAGCCGCGCGGCATGGTGTGTGAGGAGAAGCGTTTTCTCAAGCTGCGCGGGTAAAGGATGGCGAAGTAGATCCCTACTGCCAGGTTGATCAGGATGGAAAGAAGTTCGCCACCAGTCATGCGTGTTCCTTTTGCTTGGTTGATCGAATCGATGTCCGGATTTTCAGGGACAGAGAAAGGGGGGATTATAACGAAAAAGAGATTCCGCCGGGCGATGGCAAACAGTGATGCATCTGTCATGCTGAACGCCCCGCAAAATCCCCTCTCACATCCTGTGTGATTTGTGCTGAGTGCGGTGAGGCTTGCCTCAGACGCTTGCGGTCGCCGCCTTGCGGATCAGGTCGAGACGGATCCGTAGCGAGCTGCCTTCGCTTCCGGTGGCGATGAGGTATTCGCGCCTGTCCTCGGTCTTCAGGTCCTGGGGCAGTACCACATCGGTCTGCTCGTTACCTGCTTCGTCCTGCCAGGTCATGCGGATACGTTGGCGGTGGAGGATCGCCACTTCGTATTCGGAATAGGTGCCGCAATCAATGGGGTTATAGGTGAGCTCATCGGTAGCCATGGTCACTCCTCCTCGGACATGAACAGTTGTAACAGTTCGTTGAGGTAATTGCGTCCGCGCTCGGTAGGGGTGATGCGGAGCGTCTCCCACTCGATCAGCCCCAGTGCCACCGCACGTTCCACCGGTTTGTTCACCGTTGAGAGCGGCAGCCCGGTGCGTTCCTGGAACAGGCGGCTGTCGAAGCCCTGGGTAAGACGCAGGGCATTCATCATAAATTCCAGTGCCAGGTCCTCTCTATTCAGTGTAGCGCGCCCTGCAACGACCTCCTCACCGGTGGCATTCTGCAGATACTTCTGCGGGTGGCGTTGTTTCCAGCGCCGTTCCACACGGCCCTCTGCCGCCATGGTAATTTTGCCGTGGGCACCCGGGCCGATCCCCAGGTAATCGCCAAACTGCCAGTAGTTGAGGTTGTGCTGACACTGCGCGCCCTCACGGGCATAGGCCGAGACCTCATATTGACCATAGCCTGCCGCGGCGAGGGTTTCCTGCCCGCGGCCCTGCATCGCCCACAAAGTTTCATCCTCCGGCACCACCGGTGGCTGGTGATAAAAGGCGGTGTTGGGTTCGATGGTGAGCTGGTACCAGGAGAGGTGGCTGGGGGCCAGGGCGATCGCCTGCTCCAGATCCGCGACCGCCTGCGCCTCGTCCTGGTCCGGCAGGCCAAACATCAGATCCAGGTTGAAGTTGTCGAAGCCGGCGCCGTGGGCCGCCTCGGCAGCACGCAGTGCCTCGGCCCGGCTGTGGATACGCCCCAGCCGCTGGAGCTTCTCTTCATTGAAGCTCTGGATGCCGATGGAGAGGCGGTTGATACCGGCCGCGTGGTACTCGGTGAAGCGCTGTTGCTCCACCGTGCCCGGGTTGGCCTCCAGGGTGATCTCTACTGCCGGGTGCAGCGGCAGCAGCGAGCGCAGGTTCGACAGCAGCCGGTCGACCCCTTCCGGGCTCATCAGGCTGGGGGTACCCCCACCGATGAAGATGGACTGGATCGGGCGGCCCCAGACGGCCGGCAGTTCCTGCTGCAGGTCTGCCAACAGGGCATCGATATAGGCGTTCTCGGGGATGGGGCCCGGCGCCTCGTGCGAGTTGAAGTCACAGTAGGGGCACTTGCGCACGCACCAGGGAAAGTGAATATATAGGCTCAGGGGCAGGGGGGCGTGAAAGCTCAGCATCGGCAATAGAGGTGGGGGCAGTCGGTCCTTTCAGCAAGGGCCTGGCTTTCAGCGAAGTGCCTGCAGCAGCCGCTGCAATGCCTGGCCACGGTGGCTCAGGCGGTTTTTTTCCTCGGCGCTGAGTTGGGCGGAGGTGCAGTCACGTTCCGGCACGTAGAATACCGGATCGTAGCCGAAGCCGTTTTCCCCTTGAGGCGCCTCGGTGATGCGTCCCTCCCAGGTGCCCTGGCAGATGATGGGGGTGGGATCGAGCTCATGCTCCATCAGCACCAGCAGGCACTGGAAGCGTGCGCTACGCTCGGCTTCGGGCACCCCCTCCAGGGCATTGAGCAGCTTGGTGAGGTTCTGCTCGTCGGTGGCGTCTGCGCCGGCATAACGGGCCGAGTAAATCCCGGGTGCCCATTTCAGTGCATCTACCTCCAATCCCGAGTCATCGGCGATGGCCGGCAGGCCGGTATGCTGAGCCGCATTGCGTGCCTTGAGAATGGCGTTCTCGACGAAGGTCAGGCCGGTCTCCTCGATTTCCGGCACATCGAACTCGGTCTGCGGCACCACCTCGAGATTTAACCCGGTGAGCAACTGGTTGAACTCCCGCACCTTGCCCTTGTTGCCACTGGCCAGAACGATTTTTTTCATCGAGTCATCCTTTAATTCGAAAGTGCTTCGCGCTGGTGCTCAATCAGCTCTTCGATGCCCTTGACGGCAAGGTTGAGCATGGCATCCATCTCCTCACGGCGGAAGGCGTGGCCTTCGGCGGTGCCCTGTACCTCGATGAAGGCGCCGCCGTCGTTCATCACCACGTTCATGTCGGTCTCGGCGTTGGAGTCTTCGGCGTAGTCGAGATCCAGCACCGGGGTGCCGTTGTAGATGCCGACGGAAACCGAGGCGATCTGGCCGTGCAGCGGGTCCTTCTTAATCAGCTTGTTGGCCTTGAGATGGGTAATGGCATCGGCCAGCGCCACATAGCCTCCGGTGATGGAGGCGGTGCGAGTGCCGCCGTCGGCCTGGATCACGTCGCAGTCGACGGTGATGGTGCGCTCGCCCAGCGCCGAGAGATCCACCACCGCGCGCAGTGAGCGGCCGATCAGGCGCTGGATCTCCATGGTGCGACCGCCCTGTTTTCCCTGTGACGCTTCGCGACCCATGCGCATGCCGGTCGAGCGGGGCAGCATGCCGTATTCGGCAGTGACCCAGCCCTGTCCCTTGCCCTTGAGAAAGCGCGGTACCCGCTCCTCGACCGTGGCGGTGCAGATCACTTTGGTATCGCCAAACTCCACCAGCACAGAGCCTTCGGCATGTTTGGTGTAGTGACGGGTCAGGCGGATGGCGCGTAAATCTTCGGGTTGACGGCCACTTGGGCGCATGGGAATTCCTTATATTGAAGAATGGGGTGCGCGTATTCTATCGAATGGGCGAGAAGGGTGCGACTTGAGGAGGATGTGCTCACTTTTCCTTGTCGGCTGCGGTATAGTCGCCAGTCAAAGTACTTTGTTCCACCACAACAATAACACCTTCTCAACAAGAACAACGGAAACCACCATGGATGCACTCATCGAATTTATCGAATCCAATCCCGCCTACGCTGTAGGTGCTGTTGCCCTGTTACTCTTTGTGATTACCGCCCTGATCAAAAGAGCGGCGATATTGGCGGTCATCGCTGTGGTCCTGAATGCCGGTTATGGCTATTACCTTGCCGAGCTTGTACAGGAGTTCTCTGCGCAGGCGGAGGATAAGGCGGCAGTGGTCAGCGAGAAAGCGGAAGTGGTGGCGGAACAGGTCGAGTCGGCCAGGGAGACAGTCGAAGCCGCCGCGGAGACACTCGACAAGGCCGGGGAACTGGTGGATCAGGCCAGTGCGCTGATCGAGCGATAGTCGACTGGAATGCACCTGGTTGCCGGATTAGGCCCAAGCGCTACCGCTTGATCTCTTGCTCATACTCCCGGATGACCTCTTCGATTTTGGCGATCGCGCTCTCCAGCTCGTCGGCGGCGTCGTCGCTGTTGCCTTCTGAGGCCGCTTCTTCCTGTTGCGCTTTGTCGGTTTCATTGGAGATATATCGCAGTGCAAGGCCGCTGATGTTGTCGCAGCGGGGGTAGCTCAACCGTTCTGCCTTTTCCGCCATTTGATTCAACAGATCATCAAGCGGTGCAGCGGCTGTTAGCTGGGCGCCCATCTGCGCATCATCCAGCGGTCCCCACAGGCCGTCGGAGCACATCAACACGATATCGTCTGGCTTGAGGGTGATGGTGTTGCTGAAGCTTACCTCCGGCGGAGTGTTGCGACAGCCGATGCACTGGGTGATTTGGTTGCGCTTGGGATGATTATCCTGTTCCCGGCGGCTGATCGCCCCCTGTTGGTAGAGGTGCTCGACATAGGAGTGGTCCGTGGTGCGATAAAGGGGCAGCCCCTGCTGGAAGATATAGAGGCGGCTGTCACCGACATGTGCCCATAGCGCCTGGCCGTCCTGGATCAGGCAAAGCACCGCGGTGGTGCCGGGGGTTGCCGGTGGCTGCTGTTGCTTGCCGAAGGTGATAATCGCCTTATGGGCCTTGAGCAGGAGCTCCTGCAGAAATGTTTGCGGGTCTTCTATGGGGCGGGGCGCGGCAAGGTAGGCGTTGGTCGCGGTATCGATCAGCAGCTGTGCAGCCACTTCGCCGTAGGCCTGTCCGCCCATCCCGTCACCGAGTACCAGCAGCACGCCCTCCCGGGTTTCTACGCTACTGAAACGATCCTGGTTAATGCTGCGGTTGCCGAGCCGGTTGACTTGTCCAATTTCGTATTTCATCGGGAGCCCCCCTTAATCCAGGAGAGGCTGTTGGCCAGGCGATCAAGCATCGATTCATTGACGTCTCCCGCCTCCGCCAGACTTTCTTTCAGCGCCCCAATCAGCTCGTTCACGCTCTGTGGGCGGTACATCGGATCGACTTCCATCGCCCAGTCGATGACTTTCAGGAGTTTTTTCGAATACCCCTTTCGGAAGGCTTCAGTCGCCAACTTCATGGTGTCCTTCATGCGCCGCTCTTCGGCCGGCGGGGGAGACACCCCCTCGATGCAGGCGCGCATCGTCGCGCCGATGGCGTAGATATCGGTCCATGGGCCGACATAGCCCCCGGCGGTGGACTGTTCCACGGGGGAAAATCCTAGGGTCAGCACCTGGCCGGGCTGGTATTTGCGGCTTTGTTGCATTTCGTGTACTGCACCGAAATCGAGCAGCACCGGGCTGCCGCCCGGGCGCAGGTGGATATTGGCCGGCTTGATATCCATGTGCAGCAGCCCTTTGTCATGGATCAGCTTGAGCCCATCGAGTAGGGGGAGGAACACATGGTAGAGGAACTTTTCACTCAGGCCGCCCTTGTGGCGCTTGATGTAATCCTGCAGGTTAATCCCTTTGACATACTCCATTACCATGTAGATCGTGCCGTTAGCGCGAATGAAGTTCTCTACATTGATGATGTTGGGATGTTTGATGCCGGCAAGGGTATTGGCCTCCTGGAAAAACAGGCGACGGCCATGGGCGAACTGCTCGGCGGCCTTGTCGTCAAGGGAGTGGATGGTGCAACCATCCTCGCCACGATAGGCGAGCTTTCGTGGCATGTACTCCTTGATTGCGACCTGTTCGCCGGAATCGGCCTCCTTGGCCAAGTAGACGATACTGAACCCGCCGCCGCCCAGCTTGTTGCTTATCACATAGTTTTCCAGCCGGGTTCCCGGGGCAAGTGCGGGATTGGTGTCGTTCATACTGTTCCTGTCTGCAGGCACCTCAAGATTATCGCTCGCTTTGTCAATGCGGCCGATAGGTTTACCATGGAAGCCCAATCATAACAACCAACGTTGGCGAGAGTACCCATGATTCGAAGTATGACAGCCTTTGCCCGCCAGGAGGTCCAGGGGGAGTGGGGAGCACTGCAGCTGGAGCTGCGCTCGGTCAACCACCGCTATCTCGAGGTGAATCCGCGTTTGCCCGAGGAGCTGCGTCTGCTGGAACCGAAGATCCGCGAGCGTATTGGCAAGTCGCTCGGGCGCGGCAAGGTCGACTGCACCCTGCGTTACCAGGCCCCCCGTGAGCTGGCCGGTGAGCTGGCGGTCAATATGGAACTGGTGAAGAAGCTCGCTCATGCCAGCCGGGAGGTTGATGGCCAGATTTACAACCCGGCGCCAGTGAACTCTCTGGATGTCTTGCGTTGGCCAGGGGTGCTGGAAAGTGCCTCCGTCGATGAAAGCCAGCTGCAGAGTGAGGCATTGGCTCTGCTGGAGAAGGCACTGTCGGAGCTGAATGACAATCGTTGCCGGGAGGGCGAAACCCTCCGGCAGATCATCCTGCAACGCTGTGACAGTGCCGCTGACGTGGTGACCGGGGTACGAAAGCGGCTCCCCGAGGTGCTGGCCGGTCTGCGCCGGCGCTTGCAGGAGCGCCTGGCCGAACTGCGGCAGGAGCTCGATGAGGGGCGTCTGGAACAGGAGATGGTGCTGCTGGCGCAAAAGCTCGATGTGGACGAGGAGATGGACCGGCTGGAGACACACCTCACCGAGGTGCGCCAGGTGTTCGAGCGCAACGAGCCGGTGGGGCGTCGCCTCGACTTCCTGATGCAGGAACTCAACCGCGAGGCCAACACCCTGGGCTCCAAATCGGCCGACAGTGAGACCACCAAGGCCTCGGTGGAGTTGAAGGTGTTGTTCGAGCAGATGCGCGAGCAGATCCAGAACATCGAATAACCGGCAGGTTCACCCTTGCGGTGAAATCGTTTTTCAGGAGTAGAACATGGCTAACAAGGGACAGGGTACCCTGTACATCATCTCCGCCCCCTCCGGGGCGGGCAAGACCAGCCTGGTCAAGGCGTTGCTGGAGAGCACC
Source organism: Thiohalomonadaceae bacterium (assembly GCA_041546305.1). Classification (GTDB taxonomy): domain Bacteria; phylum Pseudomonadota; class Gammaproteobacteria; order Thiohalomonadales; family Thiohalomonadaceae; genus JBFEYJ01. Next base: position 7,588 of record JBFEWO010000063.1, read on the forward strand.
GATGACATCATGGTGTCGGTTTCGCACACCACGCGCGGCATGCGCCCGGGGGAAGTAGATGGTCGGGATTATCACTTCACCGAGGTTGACACCTTCCGTAGCATGATCGCGGACAACGCCTTTTTGGAGCATGCCGAGGTGTTCGGCAACTTCTATGGCACCTCCCGTTCCAGTGCCCTGGACATGATGGCGCAGGGGGTGGATGTGATCCTGGAGATCGACTGGCAGGGGGCACAGCAGGTGCGCCAGAAAATGCCCGAAGCTGTCAGTATCTTCATCTTACCGCCCTCGCGTGAGGAGCTGGAGCGGCGTCTGCGCGGTCGTGGCACCGACAGCGATGAGGTGATCGCCCGTCGCCTGGGCGAGGCGGTGACCGAGATGGGTCACTACCGCGAATTCGACTATCTGGTGTTCAATGATGAATTCGATACGGCACTGGCCCAGCTGCGCGCTGTGGTCATCGCACGGCGACAGCGGGCTGAGGTGCAAATACCGGCCAATCAAGCCACGCTGGACGCACTGCTGGCGTGAGGTCAAAGCAGTTCAAAGTTCAAGGTTCATAGTTTTAAGGAGGAGCATTCTCTCCCCAGGTGTCCTGAACCCTGAACCGCGCTCATAGCGCTCGCTTCAGACTGCACCCGGCCGCAACCTTTTGCTTGAACCTTGAACCTTGAACCTTGAACCTTGAACCTTGAACCTTGAACCTTGAACCTTGAACCTTGAACCTTGAACTCATGTAGGAACGGCTTCCAGCCGCAATAGTTCTACAATAAACACAAATCGCAGCAAGTTGCCGTTACTGTCTTTGACCTTGAATGGCTTTTGCGTAGAATACCCGGTTCCTTAACGCATAGCGGAGTAAGAATATGGCGCGTGTTACTGTCGAAGATTGTCTGGAAAACGTCGACAACCGTTTCCAACTGGTGCTGGTTGCCACCAAGCGTGCCCGTCAGCTCGCCAACGGTCGGGATGCCATGGTCGAGTGGGAAAAAGACAAGCCCACCGTGGTTGCCCTGCGTGAGATCGCCGAAGGTTACGTTACCCGTACCATCCTTGAAGAAGTCGCTGCCCCCGAGTCGTTTGAGCCGGTAACGAGCGAGGCCGAAGTTAGCGGGGAGCTCGGCTAAATCCAAGCCTCCGGCATGGAGCAGAGTGCGTGTTCCTGATCAGCGATCTCTGCGCCATGCTTGAGGAGTACCTCGAGCCGGAAAAGGTCCAGGAGGTCTACCGCGCCTACCTGTTCGGTGCCGAGGCCCACCAGGGGCAGCGCCGCCTGAGCGGCGAGCCCTACATCTATCACCCCCTTGCGGTTGCCCGCATCCTGGCCGAGATGCGCCTCGATCATCAGACCCTCGTGGCGGCCATCCTGCATGATGTCATCGAGGACACCGAAACCGCCAAAGAGCAGCTAGCCGAACTGTTCGGTGCCGAGGTGGCCGAACTGGTCGACGGGGTGAGCAAACTCACCCATATCGAATTCGAGACCAAGGCCGAGGCCCAGGCGGAGAACTTCCGCAAGATGATGCTGGCGATGGTGCAGGATATCCGCGTCATCCTGATCAAGCTGGCCGATCGGCTGCACAATATGCGCACCCTCGGGGTCATGCGCCCGGACAAGAAGCGGCGCATCGCCAAGGAGACGCTGGAGATCTACGTCCCCATCGCCACCCGTCTCGGCCTCAACCGCATTCGCCTGGAACTGGAGGACCTCGGTTTTTCAGCTTACTACCCGGTTCGTGCCCGAGTACTGGGCGAGGCGATGAAGAAGGCGCGCGGGAACCGGCGTGAGGTGGTGCAGAAGATCCTCGCCTCGATCGAGGAACGGCTGCGCCAGGAGGGGCTGCCGGGGGAGGTCAGTGGCCGGGAAAAACATCTCTACAGCATCTATCTCAAGATGCGCAACAAACACCTGGCCTTCTCTGATGTGATGGATGTGTTTGCCTTCCGTATCGTGGTGGACAAGGTCGATACCTGCTACCGGGTGCTCGGTGCCATCCACAATCTGTACAAGCCGGTACCGGGGAAATTCAAGGACTACATCGCCATTCCCAAGGCCAATGGCTATCAGTCGCTGCACACCGCGCTGCTCACCTCCTACGGTTTTCCCATCGAGGTGCAGATCCGCACCAGGGACATGGATCTTGTTGCCGAGGCGGGTATCGCCTCGCACTGGAGCTACAAAAGCGACAGTGATTCGAACAGCATCGCCCACATCCGTGCCCGCGAGTGGCTGAAAAACCTGCTGGAACTGCAACAGCGGGCCGGGGACTCGCTGGAGTTTCTGGAAAACGTTAAGGTCGATCTGTTTCCCGACGAGGTTTACGTCTTTACCCCCACCGGCGATATTCTGGAATTACCCCGAGGCGCCACGGCGGTGGACTTCGCCTACGCGGTGCATACCGATGTGGGTAATAGCTGCGTCGCCGCCAAGGTCAACCGCCGCCTGGTGCCGCTGCATACCGAGCTTCGCAACGGCGATGCGGTGGAGGTCATCACTTCACCGGGCGCCGAACCTAACCCCGCCTGGCTGAATTTCGTGGTGACCGGCAAGGCCCGCGCCACCATCCGCAGCTACCTGAAAAATCTCAAGGAGGAGGAATCCGTGGCGCTGGGCCGGCGCCTGCTCAATCGTGCGCTGGCCGATTTCGATATTTCGCTGGAACGGGTCAGCGAGACACGACTCAACCGCTTGCTCGAAGAGTACGGCATGGAGCAGTTGGAGAGTTTGCTGGGGCAGATCGGTTTGGGGAATCGCATGGCCCCATTGGTGGCCCGAGCCCTCTATGAGGATGGGGAGAGAGTCTCCCGCAGCGAGATGAACGGCACACGGCCACTGGTGATCAAGGGCACCGAGGGCACGGTAGTGCAGTTCGCCAAGTGCTGCCGTCCGATCCCCGGCGATCCCATCCTCGGGCTCATCACCTCCGGCCGCGGCATCGTGATCCATACCCAGGACTGCAAGAACGTGGCCGAGTTTCGCAAACACCCGGAAAAGTGGATCGATGTGCAGTGGGAGGATGGCGTCGAAGGGGAATTCCCTGTTGACCTGCGTATTGAGGTGCGGAACCAGCGAGGTGTGCTGGCCACGGTCGCCGCCGGGGTGGCCGCCACCCAGGCCAATATCGACAACATCAGCCTCGATGAGCGAGACGGTCAACACACCACCATCAATCTGACGGTATCGGTGACCGGCCGGCGCCACCTAGCACGCATTCTGCGCCGCCTGCGTACTATCGAGCAGGTGCTGCGCATCATTCGTAAATAGCCTTCTCCCACTTGCTCCATTCAATTCAATGAATGCTTCATTTCCGAGGCAAAGACACCGATAGCACCTCCAGGGACTTTTGTCTGTTGACGCAAGATACCCAGGTGGAGTGGGGGGAGTGTTGCTCATTCGATGGTGTCAAATTTTTTAACACCTAGCTGTTTCTATATTTCCCAGGTGATAATCCCACTGTGCGTTTGAAGGCGCGGTTAAAGGCCCCATCGGTTTCGTAACCGACACGCTGGGCAATTTCGATCAAAGCCAGCTCGCTTTGGCGCAAGAGGGTTTTTGCGCGATAGATGCGCCAGCGGCTCAGGTAGTTGAGGGGGGTGTCGCCGACGATGGTTTTGAAGCGCTGGGCAAATGCCGAGCGTGACATGCCGGCGATAGCGGCAAGGGAGTTTACTGTCCAGGAGCGATCGATTTCGGCATGCATTGCCCGCAACGCGAGACCCAGGCGGCGATCAGTGAACGCGGACAGCCAGCCATGATTTTGGCAGTCGTCGGAAGTGCAATAGGCGCGCACCGCCTGCATGAACAAAACATCCGCGAGCCGGTTCACCACCAACCGCGCCCCCATGGACTGCTCCGTGGTTTCCATGGCGATCAGTTGCAGGGTTGCCTGCAACAGACGTGAGCGTTGACTGTCCATGCGAATGTGTAGCACCGAGGGGAGCAGTGGCAGCAGTGGCTCGCCGCCGGAGGAGTCGAAGGCAAAACGTCCGGCAACGATCTCGGTGAGTGCACCATCACCACCGGCGGTTACCATGTTACCGGCGTGTTCGTGAAATACCTCGTTACAGGCCTGCAGATCGCGGCCCAATTCATCCTGCAGCTGGAATTTCGCTTCACCCTTGACGATGAAACAGTCCCCGCCGGTCAATGCAATGGGCTGCGGCAGATCGGCCGCACTTAGCCAGCAATGGCCACGTACGACAATCGCATAACGGGCGTTGGGGCTGGTATCAAAAGCGATCCCCCATGGTGCCTTGGCCTGCAGCCGTGCGTAGAGCGCGCTTTCGATGTGCATCGCTGTAAAGATATCTTCCAGTGGGTCCATATGCCTCCATCAAAATTGGACGAACAGGTAAAAATTGTGGACTTTACGCCATTTATCGTATCAGTTTTCAAACTAGCATGTGTGCGATATTGACACGAGCTAGGAGTCGTTACCATGCAGACCTACCGTCTTGAACATCGCTTGGCGCCCCGGCAAAGGGCGAATAAGGCAAAGGAAGCGTGGGGCCACTTAGACAGCCGGCGTCATTTAGGCAAGGTGGTAATCCGTAATTGATCAGGGTGTGGGAGATCAATCCATCGCAGCACAAAATGTAAGGATTGTGGATGAAGAAAATAGCGATTACCGGAGTGACTTCCGGATTTGGTGTCAGCTGGTTATATCAGCTTGATAAAGCGGAAAATGTTGTCTTTTTTGTGTTAGCAAGAGACGAAGCAAAATTCAAGCAAATGGTGCTGCAAAAACCATTGCGAAATTCAGTGCACTTTATTCACTGTGATCTTTCTTCGTTAGAGTCGGTTTGCCTTGCCGCCGAAGGGGTAAAAAGACTTACCGGTTCTATCGATGTTCTTGTTAATAACGCTGGAGTATGGGCGGGAGATGATTTCCATGAGACGGAAGATGGCGTGGAACTAACGCTGGCCGTTAATCACCTGGCACCATTTGTTCTGACGGGCAAGTTGATGGGCTTGCTTGAAAAGTCAGCTGCCCCCCGCATTGTCAATACCGCATCGTTCAGGCATTCCGATGCCAAGGTTGATTTTGAAGACATCGAGCTGAGAAAGGGTTTTAGTGCTGAACAGGCCTACTGCAATAGCAAGTTGTACAGCATTTTGTTTACCAGAAAACTTGCCCATCTTACCAAAGAGAAGGGAATCTCGGTGAACTGCTTCGATCCGGGGATTGTGGATACACCCATGTTGCGGCAGGCCTTCCCCAAAAAACTCCTACCGATCTATCCACTGATCAGTCGTTATGTTGCACGCACACCTGATAAAGGTGCAGAGACCGGTGTTTACCTTTCGATATCTCCTTTATGCAAGGATTTTTCTGGAGAGTATTTTAAAGACGCCCGGGTAAAGCGGCCGAAGAAACTGGCGAAGGATGATGGCTTGGCCGATTGGCTGTGGGAAGAAAGTGTGCGACTAACCAGTTTTGATTATTGAATTGTCTCTGGCGGTGGTCAGTGAAGAATAGTACTGCCTTATCCGTCGGTTACTTCAATAAACCGGCGGAGTGGGTAATGACCCTGAGTTGTCATGGGGGGCCGCTAATTCATGCACTTGACGCGACAACTCAGGACAGCTCCAATTTCTGCCTTAGCCATTCGGCTATTGCACTGATCTCTTCCCTGCACACGCTATGAGGCATCGGATAGTCATGCCACTCCACAGAGTGCCCCAACGTGGTCAGGGTCATACGCGATTGTTCGGCCAGGGCGAGGGGTATGATCGGATCCTGTTGGCCGTGGGCCATGAAGATCGGTAGGTCGGTATTGGCGGCGTGCTGTTCGTCGTCCACGGTATCAGCCAGAGGCAGGTAGGTGGAGAGCGCCATAATGCCGCCGAGCCGTTCGGGGTAGCGCAGACCGGTGTGCAACACGATAGCGCCGCCCTGGCTAAAGCCGGCAAGGATGATCCGTTGCGCCGGGATGCCGCGCTCGATTTCGTGCGCGATCCAGGCACGGAGCTGTTGTTCTGACTCACGGGTCCCCGCCTCATCCTGTTCCTGGCTGAGGTCCGGCGAGCGGATGTCGTACCAGGCGCGCATCACATAGCCCATGTTGACCGTGACCGGGCGCTCCGGCGCGTGGGGAAAGATGAAGCGAATCGGCGCACCGCCGAGGCCGAGCTCCGGCACGATCGGTTCGAAGTCGTGGCCGTCGGCGCCGAGCCCGTGCAACCAAATCACGCTGGCGGTCGCGGGCAGGGGCGGCTCGATGACCAGCGCAGGCAGGAGGTGTTCGTCCATCAGTCGAGCTCGATCGCTTCGGCGCCCTGGTCCACCAGGGCCTGGTTCAGCATCTGGCTGAAGAGGGTGCCGTCGCTGTCGCGAACCCAGCCGCCAGCCTCATCAGACCAGTCGAAGTGGTAGCCGCCGGTGCGGGTGGCGAGCCACAACTGTTGTACAGGCGTCTGACGGTTGATGATGATCTGGCTGCCGTTGGACTCGATGGTCAGGGTGAGGATGCCGGCAGCGCTTTCGTAATCGATGTCGGCGCCGGCCGTGTCGATCGCCTCTTCGATGGCAATGATGGTGTCATCCACCCGTTGCTTGAATTCGGACTCGGTCATGTTCTCTCTACCTGATGGGCTGGGGTTAGTAAGATAGGGCTGGGGGCTATGCCGATGCAAGTCCGTTTCCGAAATCCGCGCTCCTGGCCTTATAATTAGCGATTAAATCGAATTCTGGAGATGGCCATGCGCATTTGCTGGGCACAATACAGCCTTTGGGCGGTGATTATCGTTCTTGCGACGCTGAG
>JBFEWO010000167.1:0-5305 GCA_041546305.1 Thiohalomonadaceae bacterium
AAAATCCGCCAGGTTCCAGCTCAGGCGTCGTCCCCCGCGGGTGAGCTCGATGCCGCAGAGCAGTTCAGGCGAGTGCGTGTAGTCGATGTCGATGCCTGCAGCGAGGTGTTCATGCACCGTCCGCGTCAGGCGGCCACGCATGGTGGCGTCGAGCTCGAACGCCGTAATGATCCGCACCGGTTCTTCTGCGTCGGAGAGCGCCTTGCGGTCCTGCTTGTCGAGTGACTTCAAACGATTCAGAAAGGTATGAATGATGCGCTCCTCAAGCTCGGCATCTGCGAGTTCGACCAACGCCTTATGCGCTATCTGCTTCACCGCTTCCACGGTCTGGCGCTGCAGGTTGCCGAGAAATTCCTCTTTTTCCTGCTGGATCTGGTGCTGCCAGTGCTCGCGGGTTTCTGCCACGTCCGCGCGCGCCTCATCGAGCAGTAGTTTTTTCTGTTGCTCGGCCTCCGCCCTGGCCTTCTCCAGGATCTCATCGCGCCTGCGCTCCATCTCATCACGCTTCTCCTCAAAGTGATGGACTTTTTCTGCGGCCTGCGACTCACGCTCTAGCGCCTCGTTCAGCCGATCGCTGATGTGTTGCTCGCGACGCTCCATGGCGCGGATGATCGGCTGGTAGAGAAAGTGCTTCAGCAGCCAGACCAGGATCAGGAAATTGACGATCTGCGCCGAAACCGTGATCCAGTCAATTGCCATACTTCAGCCTCCAGCCGGTGCGATCACATAGTCCCAGAAGGGATTGGCAAAGATCAGGATCATGGTCACCACGAAACAGTAGATCGCGGTCGATTCGATCATCGCCAGGCCGACGAACAGGGTGCGGGTGATGGTGCCCGCCTCATCCGGTTGCTGGGCAATGGCGCTCAAGGCCTGGGCCACGGCGCGACCTTCCCCCAGCGCCGGGCCGAGTGAGCCGATGGCGATGGTCAGTCCGGCGGTGATCACCGAGACCATGCCGATAAGCGAGAGAGTGTCCATGCGGTTCTCCTTGTTACGAACGTTTTGATTGTGCGGTGCGCTGGTGGGCGGAGGTGGCCGACGCGATATAGACCATCGCCAACACGGCAAAGATGTAGGCCTGAATCATCCCGGTCAGCAGTCCCAGCAGTTGCATGACGATGGGAAACAGGTAGGGGGTCAGGCTGAGCAGGATGGCGACGATTACCGTGCCGCTCATGATGTTGCCGTACAGACGCACCGCCAGGGCAATGGTGCGCGAGATCTCACCGATGATATTGAAGGGCAGCATCAGCCAGGAAGGTTTGACGTAATGTTTCATATAGCTGACCGATCCCTCATAGGCGATGCCGTAGATCGGTACCGCAATAAAAACGCAGATGGCCAGGGCGGTAGTGGTTGAGAGCGAACCGGTTGGCGCCATGTAGCCGGGAACGATGTTGAGCAGGTTGGCCATGGCGATGTACAGAAACAGGGTGCCGACGAAGGGCAGATAGCGGCCCGGATCCTGATGACTGACCTGCAGGATTTGGTCGTTGATGCCGGTGACCAGCACCTCCAGCAGATTCTGCCAGCGGGAGAGCTCCGTGCCGGTGGACAAGCCGCGTGTCACCAGCCAGGAGATCAGCGTCAGCAATCCCATTACCAACCAGGTAAACACGATGGTGGCGTTGAGGGAGAACATTCCCCACTGCCAGAACACGATGCCGTCGGGACTGATGATCATCTCTCGGGTTCCTTGTCAGCCAATAGCTTTCGGGAAAAGCGCCGTATGATGAATAAACGTAGCAGGCTAAAGCCGATCACGGCGGCCAGCACATGCTGCCAACCGGCGTAGCGGGCAAGAAAATAAAATGCGGCAAGCACCAGGGCGAAGCGGAGCAGCATGCTACCCAGCAGCCGCAGACCTGGACGACGTGCCTTGTCGAGCTCCTTCAGGGTGAGCCACAGTCCCTGCAGGAAGAACAGGCCCAGCAATATCCCTGCTGCAAACGATGTTGTGTATTCCAGCACGGTACTCATGGAGGGGAGTCCTTATCGTTGGGTATGGCTTTCACTCATCCAGACTCTCCTGCTTGATCCAGTACCAGGCATTCAGGCAGCCAAGAGCAATACCGATGATCAGAAAGGTCAGGGTCCAGGAGGGGAGGCCGGGCCAGTGCCTATCCAGCCACATTCCCAGCGCGATGCCGAGAAGGGAGGGAATCGCCACCGACCAGCCCACCAGCCCGAACATACCGAGGCCAAACCAGGCGGTCGATTTCTCCTGTTCGCGGGAGCGGCGCTTGCGCTCGGCCCGGTGGCCAATCTCGTCACTCAACGGTTTGCGTCCTGAAGGCTTTTGCTGCCGCGAAGATTCAGCCACGGATTTTCTCCTGCAGTTCCCAGAAACCGCGCAGGGTTCCCGCTTCCAGACGCGCCAGGGCGGAACGTACCTTTCGCTCGTGATCGTCCAGTTCGAGGAAACGCTCATCCACCAGTGCCTGCAGCTTGCCCAAGTCGGTTCCCAGCACCCCGTTGAGGGTGGAGACCAGGACATCACGGCCACTTTTTACCAGCACCCCTTCATCTATCGCGGCAAAATGTTCCTCCTCCTCACTGGGATGGAAGCTCAGGATCCCCGGCACCAGTGCGGCCACTAAATCGATGTGGCGCGGCAGCAGGCAGAACTCCCCATTTTCGGCTTCCGCGATCACCTTGATGACCTCTCTGTCGACCAGCACCTCGGTCGGCAACAACACCTGCAGGTGCAGGCTGCTGCTTCGCTCCGGATCATTCTCACTCATCACTCGCTCCCGAGGTATCCACCTCATCGGCCGTGCCGATCATGTAGAGGGCCTTTTCATTTACCTCGGTAAATTCCCCCGCCAGGATGCGCTCACAGCCATCGATGGTCTGCTCCAGCGGGACCAGCTTTCCCTGCTTGCCGGTGAACTGCTCGGTGGTGAAGAAGGGCTGCGTCAGGAAACGTTCCAGTCGCCGCGCCTTGCTGACCGTATCGCGATCCTCCCGCGAAAGCTCCTCCATCCCGAGCATCGAGATGATGTCCTTGAGGTCTTCGTATTCGGCCAGCGTGGTACGAACCCCATGGGCCACCTGGTAGTGGCGCTTGCCGACCACGGTGGGGGTGAGCATCTTGGAGTCGGTCTGCAGGGGATCGATAGCCGGGTAGAAGCCCTGACTGGCGCGCTTGCGCGAAAGCACAATGGAGGCCGACAAATGGGCGAAGATATGGGTGGCCGCCGGGTCGGTCAGATCATCGGCCGGCACATAGACCGCCTGCACAGAGGTAATGCTGCCGCTGTGTGTGCTGCAGATGCGCTCTTCGAGCGCGGCCAGCTCCGTCGCCAGCGTGGGCTGATAGCCCACCCGCGAGGGGATGCGCCCCATCAAACCGGAGACCTCGGTCCCGGATTGCACAAAGCGAAAGACGTTGTCGATAAGCAGCAGCACATCGCGCTTGACCACATCGCGGAAATACTCCGCCACGGTCAGTGCCGCGTGACCGACTCGAAAGCGCGCCCCGGGTGGCTCGTTCATCTGGCCGTAGATCAGGATCGCCTTTTCCAGCACGCCAGATTCCCGCATCGAGCGGTACATCTCCTCCGCCTCGCGCATGCGCTCGCCGATACCACAAAACAGGCTCACGCCCTCGTACTGCTCGGCCATGTTGTTGATCAGCTCGTTGATCAGCACCGTCTTGCCGACACCGGCCCCGCCGAACATACCCGACTTGCCGCCGCGCTCGAGCGGGGCCAGCAGGTCGATGGCCTTGATGCCGGTTTCGAATACTTCGGTGCCTGTGGTGCGATCGGCCAGTGGCAATAGGGGGCGATGGATAGGCCAGTGGTCATGGGTATTGATAGGCTCACCGCCGTCCACGGGATCGCCAAACACATTGAGCATGCGCCCGAGAAGCGTCTCGCCGACCGGGATCTCCAGCGTGGTGCCCAGGTTCTTCACCGCCATGCCACGCCCCAGGCGACGGGTGGGGGTAAGTGCGATACAGCGAACCGTATGGGTGTCCAAATGGGACTGCACTTCCAACACAACGCTGTCATTCGCTCCGGTACGCAACTGGTGGTTGCGCGGGGGGAGGGGAGGCGAGAAGCGCACATCCACCACATTGCCGCGTACTGCGCTGATTTCACCTTGTTGCATCAACAGCACCCGAAAGAATAACGAAATCTATTTATTAGCTTAGTTGCCGAGAAGAAGATGCATCTTTTCGTGCAGCGCATCGAGGATGCGAGCAGGCACGTTATTCCCATGGCCATCTTTTGCCAGTTGTGTCGGGTCAAGTGGCGTTCCGAAACGGATCAACAACCGCCCGCCGGGGCGGGGAAGGCGTTTGCCGGGCGGCATCGCCTCGTGGGTGCCGAGAATGATTACCGGTATTACAGGTACGGCAAAATGTTCCAACAACATGCCGATACCCGGGCGAAACTCCAGTAACTCGCCACTCTCGGAACGCTGCCCCTCAGGGAACCAAATCAGACCATGCCCCTGCCCAAGCACCATGGCGGCCAGGGCCAGACTGGTGCGCATGCCGCGTTGTTGCTCAATTGGGATGACCTGCACTATGCGACTACCAAAGCGGGTTAAGGGATTGCCGAAAGCTGCACCGGTCCAGCCTCCCCAATACAGCGTATTCAGCCTGGAGACAGACAGGGTCGCTGCGACCGCAAACGGATCGAGATAACTGGCATGGTTACAGGCCAGTACAAAGGGCGTTTTTTTCGGCAATTGCTCCAGGCCTTCAACTTTGACCTGAAACAGGCTGTGTATCAGCAACCGGTTAAACCCATAGAGTGCCCTGGCTGCAACCCGGGTTACCGGGCCTCGAGGTCGCAACCAACGGCGTTCAGCCTCTCCCAACACCTGTTCGGCTTGTCTGAATGGTTCGGCAACACGCTCGTAACGTTCACTGACATCGATCAGCTCACGCAGCAGGTCACGTACCACTTCCACCCGGCCGATCGCCTGATCGCCCAGCTCGACCCCGGTCTGTTCGCCAAGTTCCAGGCTCAGATTGAGCCATTCCAATGAGTCCATCCCGAGATCTAGCTCCATACTGGAATCCGGGGTGAGCCCCTGTTTCGGATAGCGCTGGGCCAGCCACTGCCAGGCACGTTGCGCTGCCGGGTATTCGAGCAGACCACGATCCTCTGCGGACATCTCCTGGGGAGTAAGGGGGGCGACTGCCGCCGGTTCACCCCCTGTACGGCGCACCTCAAGATAACGCTCGACCAGCTTGTGTCGTTGGATTTTTCCCAGCCGGGTACGTGGCAACGGTGTGCGGCTTAGGGCAAAGTCGCTGAGTTGTTGATAGGAGGGAAGTGTG
>JBFEWO010000084.1:0-11899 GCA_041546305.1 Thiohalomonadaceae bacterium
ACGTTAAGGTAACATGAGGTCACAAGCGCAAACGTTACCGTCACTCATCTGCGTGCAACTGTAAGAATGTTTATCATGGGACAAATTTGGGACAGCGACAGGGCGAATTTCTGTACTCCATCGGATAATCTCGGAAATTAGTGGAATACAATGAAGTCCCTAACTATCTGGAGTGAATAGAAAAACCAGTAGCTTCAATGATTTGCCGGTACCTCTGATGGGACTCCTAAGGGGAAGGTCAGAGGTTCGAATCCTCTTCGGGGCGCCATCTAACCCAAATGTAGCTTTTTTTCCTCGCTCATTGAACACCCCCTTGCTGACTGGTACTTTGTGTGGCTACAGGCGCCGTTGGTTATGTCTGATGACTACCTCGTTAAATCCCTACTTTCCCTGATCTTCTGTGCTAATGTGACCACTCGGTCATAAAATCGATTTCACCCTGTGGCAGATGCTGACATGTGGTAGAGTGATCCCTCACCATTTCTCTGTAGTTGTTATGAGTCACACCATTACACACAGTTCACCGCTCAGCCCAATGTGGGTTTTCGAGGAGAACTACCGGCTGATGCAGCAGCTGCTTCCCGAGATGGAGGCAGGTGGTGACCGTTATCGCCTCTCTGCTGATGACGGTGCCCATGCACTGGAAGTTCTTATTCTCGAACGTTGTCGCTACACCACTTTCATTGAGCTGACCAAGCCTTTCTATCTGGATGGTATCTGGCTGCCTGATCTGAGCATGCAGTTACGTGTCTATCATGATGCTCAGGTAATTGAGGTGGTCAGCTATCAGGGCTGTCAGCGTATCCCCGCACGCTACGAAGTGGACCAGGCTCCTCCTTTTCACAAGGATGAAAAGCGTCAGGTCAACCTGCTGCTACATGAACTGTTGAGGTACTGCCTTCGCAATCGTTATCGTGAGGTTCGCCAGCCCGATTGCTCCAATGTCTGAGCCAGTCATCATCCCTTGACAGGGGCCAATCCAAACCATATAGTTGAGCATAATAGTCAGGAATTAACCCGGTAATTATTGGTGTTTTCCTGAAAAATATGGCGGACGGTAGGTCCAATGAGGTAATTGAATATGGCATACAGCGACAAGGTGCTTGACCATTACGAAAATCCCCGCAATGTGGGGAATTTTGACAAGGATGATGAGCATGTCGGCACGGGTATGGTCGGTGCCCCTGCCTGCGGCGATGTAATGCGCCTGCAGATCAAGGTTAACGACGAGGGAATCATCGAGGATGCCCGTTTCAAGACCTACGGCTGCGGCTCGGCCATCGCTTCCAGTTCGTTGGTTACCGAGTGGGTCAAAGGCAAGACACTGGATGAGGCCGCTGCCATCAAAAACAGTGATATTGCCGAAGAGTTAGCTCTTCCCCCGGTGAAGATCCACTGCTCGGTACTTGCCGAGGACGCTATCAAGGCGGCGATTACCGACTACCGCAGTAAAGGCAAGGCGTAATAGCGCTTCAAGATGGTGCTGGTTGCAGCACCATCGCTTGCCCAAGAGTATCCAGACCGGTTTATACTGGTCTTTTTCATTGTCCTGCTGTGGCGGGTGAAAATTTCTGCCATAATTTAAATGGGTATTCTGTTGTCTGGGTGAGCATCGTGAACTTTACCGCGGACCTCTTTCCTGAACATTTATACTGGCTGGCAGACCTGCTTTATGCGGTGCTGCTTGGCTGGGCCCTCTATTCGGCTCCCTGGTATAAAATCAAAAACCGGGAGAATCTCCATGTATTTCTCGGTACGACAGTCGCCCTACTGCTGATCTGGTCCCTCAAAGCCGGGATTAAGCCGGGGATGAGTTTTCACCTGCTGGGTGCTACCTTGCTGATGCTGATGTTCGGCTGGCAGTTCGCCCTTTTCAGCCTCTCCCTGATTCTGTTCGGGCAATCCCTGTACGGTAATATTGAGTGGTTCGCCTTTTCCTTCAATGCCCTGGTGATGGTGGTGTTCCCGGTTCTCTTCAGTTTTGCGGTGTTTCGACTGTCGGTGCGTTTCCTGCCAAGACACTTCTTCATCTACACCCTGTTCAATGCTTACTTTTGTGCAGGCCTGACCATGGGTGTAACCATGTTACTGGTCAGTCTGCTCCTGGCCTGTTGCACCCACTACGATTTTGAGATGATCCGCGACAACTTTTTGATATTTTCTCCGATGATGATCTTCGCCGAGGGATTCTTTACCGGCATGCTGGCAACCAGTATGGTACTGTTTCGCCCCGAGTGGATTGGCTCGTTTGATGATCGGCGTTATTTGAGTGGGAAATAGCACCATGCCAGGGGGGGCAGAAGGTAGAAGAGCGAGGGATACTTTCCTGCAGGCTGGACCGTTGCGGCTTGCCGCACGGGTGTGGGGGGGCGCGGGTGAGAGACCTGTACTTGCCATCCATGGCTGGCTGGACAACGCCGCCTCTTTTGATGCCCTTGGGGCAAATATGAAAGGGTTTCAGCTGGTGGCATTGGAGTTGGCTGGCCACGGCCACTCGCAACACCGCCCTTCTGGTAGTGCTTACCATTTTGTCGACAATATCCCCGACGTCCTGGCTGCCGCCGACGCACTCGGCTGGGAACGCTTTACCCTGCTGGGCCACTCAATGGGGGCGGCTGTGGCCTGTGTGACCGCAGCGGCGATGCCGGAGCGTATCGAGCAGCTACTGCTTGTTGAGGGGCTGGGGCCGATAAGCGGCAATCCACGCTCAGAGCCGGAACGACTGCAACGTTATCTGCGTCAGCATCGATCCCAGGGGAAGCGCCGTAACCGTTGTTATTCTTCCCTGGAGGAGGCGGCAGTGCGGCGGGCCAGTAACGGAGACCTTTCCCTGGAGCTGGCGCTGCATTTAACCGAACGGGGCACAGAGGCCGTGACGAGAGGCTTTCGCTGGCGCCATGATCCTCGTTTGACCTTTACCTCGCCTCATTACTACACCGAAGAACAAGTGCTGGCGCTGCTGGGGACCGTCAAGGTGCCAGCAGGACTGGTTCTGGCCGAACAGGGATTGTTACTCTCGCGCTCGACCACAACGGCAAGGTGTGCTTCAGTCCAGGGGCTTGAGGTGGTTCGCCTCCCAGGTGGTCATCACTTGCATATGGAGGATGCCGAAGCGGTGGCAAAGGCACTTTGCGGTTTTATGCAAAGCAGGTGAGAAGGGAACAGCGGATGATATTCATCGAATTATTCATATTGGTGCTGGTTGTAGCCCTGGTGGTCTTTTTCATTCGGCCCCCCAAATGTTGAGCCTTTCGGTCCGCTCAGCAGAGACTGGATGGCGCACAGCTGGTGCTTATACAGCGGCAGCTGTTCCTGGCTAAGATAAGGTAGGCCTGGTAGCGGTCTCGGATCTCACGGACGTAATTGACAGGTTCATAGCCGCGAACATAGCCGTGCCTGGCGCGCTTGGCATACTCCCTGTTTGATAATAACAGCATCGCCTTCTCGACATTGTCAAACCACTGATTAGGATCTAGCCCCAACTGACGGGCCAAACGGCGCGCATCGATCACATGACCAATCCCGGCGTTATAGGAGGCCAGCGCAAACCAGGTTCTATCGGCGACGGCTAATTCCGGTTCAAATTGGCGCAGCAGTCCGTGCAGATACTTGACTCCGGCATGCAGGCCGGTTTCCGTGTGGTGTAAATCCTCCAGCCCCAGCTCCATCGCGGTGCGCGGCATGACCTGCATTAGTCCCATCGCCCCCATCCATGATTTTGCGTTAGGATCAAAGCGGCTCTCCTGATATATCTGTGATACCAGCAGTCTCCAGTCCAGGCCGTATTCCTTTGCATATTTCTTCACCATCCCGTCGTAAGGAGAGAGGCGTGGGGCATTGATGGTGTCGTTTTGCATGGCGACCTTGTAGAAATTCCGTTTAGGATTCTTGAAATACTTTTTATAGGTAACGTTGTAGAACAGGCCACGATACTCCTTTTTGAAAAAATCATTGACCGCTTGCAACAGGTGCGGATTTTTCTCACGCACAAGCCAGCCCTGTTGTTGTGGGGCATCAAGTGGAAAAGCCGCTTTGATACCATTCCGCCAGGTCAGTTCAAGATCGAGTAAGTGACTGTCAGCTGCGGTGAGGTCATATCGACCGGAGGTGACACCCTCGATGAGATCGGTGTCCTCCAGTGCCTCCGGAGCTGGGCGAAGAGTGAGATCGATGCCCCGGGACTTGAGCTTCTCCAGCCTTTTCCAATAGGAGCTGCTCCGGCGTACCACCACTGTTCGACCGGCCAGAGATTCGGGATGCTCCAGCCCCTCCTCATGACTACGGCTGACTAGTATCTCCGAGGCTTGGTTATAGGGACGGCTAAAACGTACGCCTTGATTTTCAAGGGTATCCTGGATAATTATCGAGGCGGCGATGATGTCCCCCTTACCCTGTTTCAGCCACGGCAGCAGCAAGTCTCTGCTTGGCGGAACTACCATCTCCAGGCGTAAACCGTGTTGCTCGGCGAAGTGCCTCGCTAGCTCATACTCAAAGCCCAAGAATTCGCCACGCCAGAGAAAATAGGTGGTTGCGCTATTGCGTGTAAGAACGCGTAGCACACCGCGCTTTTTGATGGCCTCCAGATCGTCTACAGCAACGAGCGGTTCCTGGGAGCCCAAATGGTGCTGCCCCAGAAAATCGTTCAATCGGCTCAGCAGTCCCGGTTTGTCAGGGCTAATCCCCCAGGCGATGCCCCGTACGCTGCCGAGATCAAAAGCCATCTCCAGGTTGTCGCGGAATTGGCTGACGAGTTGAAACAGGTTGTTGTCTGCAATGGCCAGGTCATAGACGCCTTCGGCAACGCCGATAAGGATCGCTTCGTTGGAGACGGACTCATCCACGAATTGGATTTCGAAACGCAGTTGGTTGCGCCGGGAAAGTAGTTCCTGCAGGGTTTCGGCATAGGGGCTCGAGGCGTGGACTGCGATCCTTCGGCCACCAAGCTCGTGCGTTCCACGCGGAGCCTCACCTCGGCGCGCGATGATTTGCTCACTGATATAGGTGATTGGGGTGGTAAACTGGATCAGCGCCTTGCGTGAGGAGCTGATGGTCAGTTTATCAACGATAATGTCTCCATCGCCTGCAAGCAGGCGGGGGATTAGCTGGTCATACCGGTCTACGTAGACATACTCCGACTCCATCCCGATACTGGCGGCAAAACTTTCGACAAGTTGTAGTTCCTCCGACATCGGGTTGATGCCTGTAGGCAGTACTCCCCAGACCTGACTAGGGCGCAGGATGCGCAGTTTTTCTGGACTCGCTTTCTTGTTCTGCTGGTGGCTTAAGTCAGGCACGAACTGGCCTAGTTGATCGCAGCCTCCCAGCAGAATGCCGAACAGCAGGGGGAGTAGGCGGTAAAATTTCTGTATCATCTCGCCATTGCAGTGATTTCCAATCTCTATCGAAACCATAGAACAAGATTGGCCTGCCAACCTCTCCCGTGAGAATCTGTGACAAAATCGGTACACTTTGCCGTTCACCTAGCGATGCAATGCCATGACAGCACTGAGCCTAAAACAACGACTTACCGAATATCTCCTGCTGACCCGCCTGGACCGCCCTATTGGCATTTACCTGGTGCTATGGCCCACCTTATGGGGGCTGTGGATCGCGGCTGAGGGGTGGCCCCAGCCGCTGATATTGATGGTGTTCCTGCTGGGCACAGTGTTAATGCGGTCGGCCGGCTGTGCCATTAATGACTTCGCCGATCGTCACTTTGACCCGCACGTAAGCCGTACCGAGCAGCGACCGCTGGCCCGTGGGGCGATCAAACCTGTTGAGGCGGTGGGGGTATTTGTGGTGCTGAGCCTGATAGCACTGCTACTGGTGCTGCAACTCAACACCCTGACCCTTCTGCTAGCCATCCCGGCAGCCTTCCTGGCGGCCAGCTATCCCTTCATGAAGCGTATTACCCACCTGCCACAGGCCTACCTTGGTGTCGCTTTTGGATGGGGGATTCCGATGGCCTTTGCGGCGCAAACTGGCGAGGTACCGGCCAATGCCTGGTTATTTTTTGTTGCCAATATCTTCTGGGCACTCGCCTACGACACCATGTATGCCATCTGCGATAGGGAGGACGACCTCAAGATCGGCGTGAAGTCGGCGGCGATTCTGATGGGGCGGTTTGACCGCCTGGGCATCGGGCTGATGCAGTTGCTGACGCTGGGCTTGCTGGTTGGTGGAGGGATCGCTTTCGGTCTGGGCTGGCCCTACATGTTGGGGCTGGTTGCAGCGAGCGGTTTTGCGATCTATCAGCAATACCTGATCCGGGATCGCGATCCCAAGCGCAGTTTCCAGGCGTTTCTTAATAACCATTACTTCGGCATGGCGGTGTTCGCCGGCATTGCCCTCGCCTATGGTCTGCGCTGATGGATAATCGTGACTGGATGAAGCGCGACCTGTCTGTGCTGTGGCACCCGTGCACCCAGATGAAGGACCATGAGTCGTTGCCCATCATTCCGATCCGCCGCGGCGAAGGAGTGTGGCTGGAGGACTTCGAAGGCAAACGTTACATCGATGCCATCAGCTCCTGGTGGGTCAATCTCTTCGGGCATGCCAATCCGCGCATCAACGCTGCCATTCGCGAGCAGCTGGAGGAGCTGGAGCATGTGATTCTGGCAGGCTTTTCCCACCAGCCGGTGGTGGAGCTGTCAGAACGATTGGTGCAACTGACACCGCCTGGCCTAGACCATTGCTTCTATGCCGACAATGGATCCTCCGCGGTGGAAGTCGCGCTGAAGATGAGTTTCCACTACTGGCGCAATTTGGGTAAGACACGGAAGACCCGGTTCATCACCCTCTCCAACAGCTATCACGGTGAGACGCTGGGTACCCTGGCTGTTGGCGATGTGGCGCTTTACAAATCCACCTACGAGCCGCTGTTAATGCAGGCGATTACGGTCCCTTCGCCGGATTGTTACCAGCGTGAGGCAGGGGAGAGTTGCCGCGAGGTGGCCGAACGTATGTTTGCCCATATGGAACAGGCACTGGCACAGCATGCCGACGAGGTCTGTGCGGTTATCGTCGAGCCGCTGATCCAGTGTGCCGGCGGCATGCGCATGTACGACCCGCGCTATCTGGAGCTGCTGCGTGAGGCTTGCGACAGCTACGGAGTGCACCTCATTGCCGATGAGATCGCCGTTGGCTTTGGTCGTACAGGTACCCTGTTTGCCTGCGAGCAGGCTGCTATTACCCCCGATTTCATGTGTCTCTCCAAAGGCCTGACTGGAGGCTACCTGCCATTGTCGGTGGTGCTGACCAATAACACCATTTATCAGGCGTTCTACGACGACTACGAAAAACTGACGGCCTTTCTCCACTCCCACAGTTACACTGGCAACCCCTTGGCCTGTCGGGCCGCACTTGCCACGCTGGATATTTTCGAGCAGGACAATGTGATTGAGAATAACCGTGAGCTGGCGCGGGTTATGCGTGAGGCCACCGCACACCTCAATGATCATCCCCATGTGGCCGAGGTGCGTCAGACCGGAATGACGCTCGCCGTGGAGATGGTGAGGAGCAAGCCCACAAAAGAGCCTTATCCATGGCAGGAGCGGCGCGGTTTGAGGATTTACCAGTATGCGCTGTCACGCGGTGCCTTGCTGAGGCCACTGGGCAACGTGAGTTATTTGATGCCCCCTTATGTGATTACTGCTGAGCAGATCCGTTTTCTTGCCCAGGTGATGGAGGAGGGGATCGATATGGCGGTTAGCGAGTGAGGGAGGAGAGAAAAATGAAAAACATACTACGATTGTTGTTACTGGTGGGGCTGTCGGCTAGCGTCATTCTTTCCGGCTGTAGCGCCATGGTCTATGGCGTGCCGAAAGAGGAGTGGCAGCGGATGAGCCCAGCGGAGCAACATCAGGCTCGCGCGGCGTACCAAGAGCGCATGCGACTGTATGAAGAGCGCCGTCTGTATGAAGCTAAGCAGCGAGCCCATGAGGCAGAACTCAAGGCGCAAAAGGCAAGGGAAGAGGCACCCCGTCAAACGCGACAACAACATGCCCAGACTCCGGCAATTATCCATTTCTCGCTTGATCAGGGAACGATCTATATTGCCGGGCGTCAT
Organism: Thiohalomonadaceae bacterium; assembly: GCA_041546305.1. Classification (GTDB taxonomy): domain Bacteria; phylum Pseudomonadota; class Gammaproteobacteria; order Thiohalomonadales; family Thiohalomonadaceae; genus JBFEYJ01. The sequence goes on from JBFEWO010000084.1 coordinate 8,069, forward strand.
CACTCCTTCCGGCCGGTGTCTGTCGAACTACGTGATGGGGAGAGCAAGCATCTCCAGCTTGTTACCACCGACGAGCGCAAATCTCATCATGTGCAGCTTGTTTGCAGCTATGAAGAGGGGGTGCTGAAACTGAGCAATGGAAAGAGCCGAGTCCATGTCCAGAAATTCTCCTACGATAAACAATGGCAACATGGGCGGCATTATAAGAATCTCACCTTGAGCGGCGGGGTAGGATTGCGCGGGGGAGTGATGCGTGTGGCAAGCGGGCCGTTACCTGCCTTGTCACCTTCCCATTCGCTTCCCAATCATGATCGTGGTGAAAATCCCGGCGGTGGTCATGGCATCCACCGGAGCGCGCCGAATCATCCGGGCAAACAGCCTTCAGTGTCAGCGAACCAGAGAAATAATGGGAAAGCTCAGCCGGCGCCCAAGGCGGAATCCCATGGTAACGACCGCGCCCCAGGGAGCTCGATATCAGCCATCGCAAAGGGGAAGGAAGACAACGGCAGCAAGGAAGTCGCAAGGAACCCGGGACAGGGCAATAGGCTGAGCCAGGTGAAAGGTCAGAGCCAGGCCCGGGGGCAGGCTCCGGACAAGGCTCAAAATTCGAACGGCAGCAAGAAGCCAAACAAGAAAAAGGACGACGCGCAGCCCGAGGTTTCGCAAGTAGAAGAGAGTCCCAACGAGGATGAGCAGGTGTGTGGCGAGGCAAAGGGCAACAAGGACAAGCGCATGGACTGTGGTAACAAGCCTGTTGTGAACAAGTTCAATCCCAAGAATAGGCCAGACTGATTATCGGCTGGCCATCACCTGGTGCGGAGTTGTTTGTCCAGGTGATGGCCTCACTATACTGCGACAGCAATGCCCGCACCGAAGTCCAGTAAGCGAGGGTAGCTTCACCGATTATTTTGATAGAGCTGTTCTACCTCGTCCTTGAAGTGTTTCAGGACCACATTACGTTTGATCTTCATCGTTGGTGTCAGCAGCCCATTGTCGACAGTCCAGGGCTCCAGGCTGAGGTGGACGCGACGAACCTTGGCGTAGCCGGGAAAATCATGCAGCTGCCGGGTGATGTGATGCAGCACCTCAGTGAGCACACGTTTGTCGTTGAGGCTGCTGTTAGCCTTTGGATCGACACCCAACTCACGGGCAAATTCCGACCACAGCTCCTCGTTAAGGACGATGAGCGCCGCCAGCCAGGAGCGCCCCTCACCAATCACCATCACCTGCTCGAACAGGGGATCAAGGCCGATGGCCATTTCCATATCGGCAGGAGGAACCTTCTCTCCGTTGGAAAGCACCAGGATGTCCTTGATGCGTCCGTTGATATAGATGTGGTTGTTCTTGATGTAGCCCTGGTCTCCGGTGTTCAACCAGCCATCATGGCCAATCATTTCGGCGGTCGCCTTGTGATTGTTCCAGTAACCGAGCATGATCCCGGGGCTGTTTACCTGCACCTCGTGGTCCGCGCCGATACGCACCTCGATACCATTTAGCGGAATACCCACACTGGCAGGGTCGTTGTCAGCGGGCACGTTGACACTGATCACTGGGCTGGTTTCTGTCAGTCCATAGCCCTGCAGAATGGGCACCCCGAGGCCGATAAAGGTGTGGGCAATGTCATAGCTGAGTGCGGCGCCGCCACTGATGGCAAATCGTAGCCTTCCACCCAGGCGCTGGCGGATCTTTTCAGCGACTAGACGTTGCAGCAGGGAGTGGAACATTAACTTCGGGTGCCAGTGGCGTCGCCCCTGCTCGCGCTCAAACTGGTGCCAGCCTATGGCCACAGCTGCACGGAACAGCCAGCGCCGGTATGCCGGACTTTTCGCCAGCTGGCTGCTGATGCGGCTGTAGATGCGTTCATAGATACGCGGCACCGAGATGAGCACGGTTGGGCGGATAATCAATAGGTCCTCGGCCAACTGCGGAACCGATCGCGAGTAGGCGACCATTGCCCCGACCATCATCGGCAGATAGTAACCCCCGGTACGCTCAAGAGTATGGGAGCAGGGCAGGAATGAGAGAAAGACGTCTTCGGCGAGGAATCGCGCCATGGTCGTTGCACTGTCGGCAATCGACAGGATGTTGTGGTGACTTAGCATCACCCCCTTGGGCCTTCCGGTCGTGCCCGAGGTGTAAACGATGGTGGCGAGGGCGTGAGGATCGTCAGGGATACCCTGCAGGGCGAATTCCCCGGGTGGCAGCAGATTACGAGCGCAGACCAGCCTTTCATCGTCATCGAGCAGCTCATCGCATTCACCATGGAGTAAGATCACGCTCTGCAGTGTGGTGCGGCCTTCAAGTGCAGGTGCAAGTTGCTTCCAACGCCTGACATCTTCCAGCAAGAGCAGCTTGATCCCGGCATCCTCTATGATAAAGGCGACATTGTCCGGGCGGTCATCGGTGTAGAGCGGAACCACGACTAGCCCCAAGCCCAGTGCGGCCTGCTCGAACATGACCCATTCACGGGAGTTTTTCAGGCTCAATGCCACCCGATCACCGGGATCTAGGTTGAGTGAAGCCAGCCCCTTCTGCCACCGGGCCACTTCAATGGCCATTTCGCGCCAGGTGGAATCGTGCCATTCGCCGTCTGACTTATCGAAATAGCGGTAGGCAACGGTGTCGGGAGTGCGAAGAGTGCGGATTCGGAATAAGCCATCAAGGGTAACGGCTTCGGTGCAAGGGATAACGTTTTCTGAATGTTCTGCCATGGGCGGCTTCCAAGTTGCCTCTTATTTTTTTTGTAATGGCCACATTCTACGCAAAAATATTAGGAGAGATAAGGGGGTAAAGCCCAAATGCCCCGAAACTTGCACAATGAAGTCATCTGGTTTAATCTTGCGCACCTTTCTTGCCCCGGAAGAGGCGAGGTGAAGGAAGCACGCAGCGTGCTCCGTCGTTAGGTAACGTTGGAAGTTATCAACGGCAAGACAATGAGTTTTTTGGAGAGGTGTCCGAGCGGCTGAAGGAGCACGCCTGGAAAGTGTGTATACGGCAACGTATCGAGGGTTCGAATCCCTCCCTCTCCGCCAAATAAAGAAGCCCCGCCATCGTGCGGGGCTTCTTTGTTTTCGTTGGTGGGGTCGAGCCCTCGATATCGATTAATCCGGGTTCGACCATACAATATTGCGGTGTAGAACGGCCGAAGGCCGGCCCGAAGGGTGAGCCCGTATAGCAGGCGAATCATCCCTCCATTACCACCAGATAATGAAGCCCGATTAATCCGGGCTTATATGTGCCCGCAGGATACCGCGAAGCGGGGCCCGAGATAAAAATCGGGTAGTTACGATGACCCACGTGCTGTAAGGAAATAGACTTAAATCAGCCTTTGTTCTTACCTGTGTGTGCTTTGTCAGATTTCTAGCGGTTGCTGCAAAGACAACAAACAGTATTAACGTTAGTTCAAATAAGCCCATCGAGCCTAACCCTCCTCCACCGTCTCCGCCACCACCTGAATTACTTTGGGTGAGATTATTATCCACCGTGATGGTGACGGTGGCTGACGTCGTCACATTCCCGGCCGAGTCCCGGGCCACCGCGCTGATGTCATGGGTGCCGTTAGCGACGGTGGTGCTGTCCCAGGAAAGTGAATAAGGCGCAGCGGTGACTTCCGCACCGAGGTTAGCGCCATCGAGCTGGAACTGTACCCCGGCCACACCGATATTGTCAGCGGCCGTCGCCGAGACAGTGACCGTACCGAGAACCGTGCCGGCGGCAGGTGCGGTGATTGCCACCGTCGGTGCCGTAATGTCGGGATTGAGAACCGTTACCTCAATCCCACTGGAGGTAGTGAGATTGCCGGCGGCATCACGAGCCACGGCGGTGAGGGCA
>JBFEWO010000139.1:0-7393 GCA_041546305.1 Thiohalomonadaceae bacterium
GCGGTGCATGAAGCCTTGCTCGATAAGCAACTGGAACGCTCTGGGATAAACAGTTTTGTCCAGAAGGTGAGAAACCGTCTCGTCTCGCAGCTTCCCTCGGCTGAGTTCAGTCAGGAGGGACTGGCGGCATCGCTGAATATGAGTGTCAGTACGCTGCACCGCCGGCTTAAGGCCGAGCAGTCCGGTTATCGAAAAATTCTGGAGGAAGTGCGGCAGGATTTGGCGACATATTATCTTGGTCATTCCACGGAGTCTATCTCGGAGATTGCCTATCATCTCGGATTCAATGACGTCAGCAATTTTTCGCATGCTTTTTTTCGATGGTTCAATGTCAGTCCGAGAGATTACCGGAAGCGCTCAGTGGATCGCTCGCTCAGTACCGGTGTCTAGTCAACGCTCCTCCATGTGCCTGGCAGCAAGCCAGTAAAACCAGGCTGCGATCAGGTTGACACTGGTGACCACTAGCAAGGCATGGCGCAAACCATCGTCGCCGTTGAATTGATGCAGCTGGTCGCTCAGGAAGCCACTGAACAATGGCCCTAAACCTAGACCGATGAGGTTAATGGAAAAAATAAGCACGCTCGCATTAAAGGCTCTGCTGGACGATGGGCTGAGATCCTGTACTGTTGAGAAGCTTGGTCCCATATGACTGAGGGCGAGAAATGCTGGAACTTGGAACGCAAGCAGTAGGATGGGTATGTTTTGCGATGTCAGGAATATCCAGTAGAAAGGTACGCTAAATATCAGGAAGTAGACCGGTATGCTTAGTACTAAATGTTTATCGGTTTTCGCCAGTTTTTCAGTAATCTGTCCACCCCAGTAGGTTCCCAATGTTCCAACGACGCCTATACTGATTGACAGGAATACCCCTGCCTGTAAAAGGCTGAAGTCGTGTTGTCTTACCAGGAAGGATGGGATCCATGCGTTGGCGCTGATGGCGACGAAATTAGCGAGCGTGCAGCCAAGGAGCAGATAACGCAGGGTTTTGTTCCACCAGAAAGAACGCAGTTTTGCCGTTAAACCTTGATGTGGGTTGTATGGGAATTCGGGCCTTAACCGAGTATGTTGGCGGACTGGTTCACTCAGGTATCTGCTGATTATCACAGCACCAATAATCCCCACCACCCCCATCAAAACAAAGGTGTGCCGCCAGCCAAGCTGTTGTCCCAGGATTCCTCCGATCAGGAATGCAAACAGGATTCCGATGTTGATGCCGCTGGCATATATTGCCATTGGGCGGCTGCGACGATTTTTTGGGTAGATATCCGCTATGATTGAGTGCGATGCTGGACTTGAGCCTGCTTCTCCGATGGCGACGCTGGTTCGGGCGATGATTAAGTGGAGAAAATTCTGCGCCAAGCCAAACAGAGCGGTAAATACGCTCCAGGCCGCAAAAGAATACAAAATGATAGTGCACCGGTTGTAATGATCGGCGAGCCAGCCAGCTGGAAGGCCGAACACCGCATAAAAGAGGGCAAAGGTTGAACCTGCCAGAAACCCGAGTTGAGTGTCAGTGAGGGTGAACTCGACTTTGATTAGTGGTAGCAAAATTGATAGGAGTTGCCTGTCGATGTGGCTGAAAATAAAAATCAACAACAATAAGAAAAGTATTCTGTGAGGCGAGGCAGTGTGCTCAGTGTTTTTCATTGTTCTTGTGTGGCAAAGCACTATGTTTAAGTTTTTGTTGTTATTCCGTTTCTCTGTAAATAATTAAGCAATGTGAGTTTATACCCTGTAAACGACAACACAACAATCCAACGTTCGTCTTAAAGACTTATGTGTCTGGCTGGTTGACGCTGCTGCCTGAGCTCCTTCCAGTTTGTATGCATCCCTGATGGAATACTAGGTGTAAGGATGAAGCAAGAGAGGTTGTTATTCATTCTTATCTGATTTTTCCTTATACATGGCAATGAGTTCCGGTGTCTCCATGCTGATCCGACCCAGCGCACCCGAGCGCAGGTCATGGAGCAGAATTTCGGAGGCCTTGTGCAGATCGATACGCCCCCCGGCACGCAGGCAGCCGCGTTTTCTTCCTATTGCCTCTAGCAGCTCTATATCGCGCTTGGGGAGCTCTTTTAATCCATAGCGCTCGTCAAGTTGCTGTGGGTAGGCCTGCAGCAGGTACTCGGCGGCAAACAGGGCGATATCTTCGTACTCAATGGCGGTGTTCTTTACCGCGCCGGTCACCGCAAGGCGGTAGCCGCAGTCCTCCTCGTGCATCCGTGGCCAGAGTATGCCTGGGGTGTCAAACAGCATGATGCCGCCACCGAGGTTGATCTGCTGCTGCTGGCGGGTGACCGCCGGTTCATCGCCGACGCGGGCGATGGCTTTGCCGGCGAGTGAGTTGATCAGGGTGGATTTACCCACATTGGGAATACCCATGATCATGGTGCGGATCGGCTTGAGTGCAGTATTTCGGCCGGGGAAGAGCCGGTGAGCCAAATCCAGCACTTTGCGTGTCTGGCCCTTTTGTGTCGAGGTCAAGGGCAGGGCAACCACGCCCTTTTCCTGCTCGATAGTTTGAAGCCACGCCTGGGTCACCAGCGGATCGGCAAGATCACTCTTGTTGAGGATCTCGATGCAGGGGCGATCACCACGCAGCTCAGCAACCAGCGGATTTCTGCTGCTGTAGGGAATGCGGGCATCAAGAACCTCTATGACCAGATCGATTTGGGGCATGGCCTCCTTGATCTGCTTGCGGGCCTTGTGCATGTGCCCCGGATACCAGTTGACTGCCATCGAAACTCCTCGTTCTGGGAAGACATTATTGTACCCAAATCGGCATGTGTGTTGGTAATCAGCTACATCTCGATATGGAAAGGAACGTGTGTAACTAAAGCTACAGAACCGGATGGTGCGAAGTTCTAGATTCCTCTTTGCATTTAGTACCACAACGGAAAAGGAGAGCATCATGCAAGCACTGAAGTTTTTTATCGATACTCACGATAGCGAAAAACAGACCTTTCCTACAGGCCTCACACCCGAGCAATTCGAACAGTTTTACAGTCAGTATGAGGATGCCTGCTATGCAGAAGGAGTAATCCCGCTACGAGTGCACGTGGGTTACGAGGATGAACGTGCCTACTGCTTCACCATGGCTCCCAATAAGGAGGCAGTGAAGCGGGCTCATGAGCGTGTCGGATTACCCTTCGACTCGATCACCGAGGTGACTACCGCCACACCTGCAGACAGTTTTTTCCGGCGCACTACCGCCTTTTAAGAAAACCTGTGTGGATGGTGCCTGGAGATTGAGTGATGAGCATGACTCCCGATAGTGTGCTTGGTTTAGGCACAGTGGCAGTTGCCGTGGGACTGGTGGTCCTGTTTCTGTTGCAGCTTGAGTTAGGTAACTTCAGTGGCGTGGGACGGCTACGACGGTGGCTATTGGTGGGTGCCATGGGCTCCGGGGTGGCTGCCTTTGCCATCAAACTGCTGATGATCGTGGTTTTGGCTAATAAGCTGGAGCCGAGCCGGGAAATTCCGGCTCCTGTACATGCGGAAGTACATACGAGAGAAACGCCATCATCGTCGAAACCATCGCCACGCTATCGTTGGCTCGAACTGTCCACTGGGAAGTCGTTGACCGCCGGGATAGGTAGCTATCGATGGGAGGCCTTGCCTGAGGTTGCTCCTGTCCCGGCGAACTGCGCCAAGGTTACGCTAGGTGAGCGCCTCTTTTTTGACCCGCGTTTGTCACGCGATGGGACGATTTCCTGTGCCAGTTGCCATGATGTACGCCATGGTGCCGGCCATGACGGTCTCGCCACGGCCGTCGGCATCGATGCCCAGGTAGGCAAGCGCAATACACCCACCGTGTGGAACTCAGCGTTTCAGGCCCGTCTATTCTGGGATGGGCGCGCAGCTTCCCTTGAGGAACAGGCAATGGGGCCTTTAATCAACCCCGCTGAGATGGGAATGCCCTCGCTAGAGGCCGTGGTGGAAAGGGTGGCGGCCGAACCAGAATATCGCTTGGCTTTTGAACAGGCTTTCGGTGCAGATAAGCACATTACTATCGAGCGCATTGCGGAGGCGATCGCTGCCTTTGAGCGCACACTCATCACTCCGGACAGTCCTTATGATCGTTTCGTTCGCGGGGAGTTGAGTGCACTGACGGCTGCACAGTTGCGGGGGATGGCGTTGTTTGAGTCGGTTGGCTGCATAAACTGCCATCACGGGCCCAATTTCAGTGCTGCTAGCCGCTTCGACAGCAGGGCACCGTATCGCATCTTTCCTGCTCTGGCCACGCCTTTCGAGGAGCGCTACCGTCTTACCGAAGATCATGGTGCGAGCGGCGTGTCGGGGCGCGGGGTGTGGCGGGTTCCGTCCCTGCGTAATGTGGCGCTGACCGCGCCCTATTTTCACAACGGTTCGGTGACCGAGCTGAAAGAAGCGGTGCGTATCATGGCAACTGTGCAGCTTGGTCGGGTCGGTCACATGCTGGTGTGGTCGGATAGGGGAAAGAGACTGGAAATGCGTGAGGGAAGTGCGCTGACTGAGCAAGAATTGGACGATATCGTTGCCTTTCTCCACGCACTGAGTAGTGACAGGTTGGTTTCCCTGCAGAAGCAGAGGGGTGTGTACCATACCAAGGCATTGGGTTATGCTCTTAGCAAAGGAGACGATGTGGCAGTAGAAAACGGGTGTAGTTAGTCCGCGCCCACTCGCCGGTCGTCCAGCCAGTAGGAGCAGTGGATGGCCGACACACTAGAACAATATTTCGAACTCACCCCGCAGGGCAGTGCATTACTGGCAAAGGGCGTGCAGCAGAAGCGCTTTACCCGCCCGCTTCAGGTGATCCGCAAGGGGCAAAAGGTGTCGGGGGCTTACCTTGTCACTCAGGGTCAACTCCGTGTCTATACCTATACCCCTCATGGAAACGAGGCGACACTCTATTTTGTTCGTGCCGGTGAAACCTGTGTGCTGGCTCTCAATTGCCTGTTCAATGACCTGCTCTATCCCGCCTGGGTCGAAGCAGATGCCGATACCCAGGTGGCACTGATTCCCGGCGCAATTTACCGTCGGTTGTTTGAAACCGAAACCGCGGTTCAGGACATGACCGTGAAGGCGCTCTCCACGCTGGTGTTTCGTCTGATGGATGAGCTGGAACAGATCCATAGTTGCCACCTCGATCAGCGCCTGGCCCGCTTTCTGGTGCACCATGCCGATAGCGAAGGGAAGGTACAGATGACCCAGCAGCAGCTTGCCGCGCATCTTGGCACGACGCGTGAGGTGATAGCCCGCTTGATGCGCGGTTTTATTGCCGAGGGGTGCGTTAGTTCCGGGCGAGGTGTGGTAACGGTTACCGATGCGGAGCTCCTTGCCACCTGGGGAAAGACCAGGGCATAGCCTTAGGCTACATTTCACTCACTGTCCAATCATCCCGCTCACTCGCTGTTCAATCACACCAACGATTTCGATTAACGAATTTTCTGGGGCGGCACCTGCAAGCAGTGCTAGCATCAAATTAGTAAGGTTGTATGCAGGAATGTGCCTATGACAGAAATGCAGGGTGAAATACCGGTAGCACAAAGGCTGATCGATGCCGCCCAGAAATGTTTCCTCAACGACGAATACCATAAGGTCACAACCCGTCAAATCGCTGCTGCGGCCAATACGAATATCTCTATGATCCGTTACTACTTCGGTAGCAAGGAGGGACTGTACGAGGAGATGATTCGCCAGACACTGGAGCCACTGCTGGAGGTGTTCGACAGATCCAGGTTTTCCTCAGCCGGGGGATTTAGTGACTTTTTCAGGTTTTATTACCGGACCATGCTTGAAAACCCCAGGTTCCCGGCGCTGATGCTTAAGGTGCTGGCACTCAATCAGGGGCCGGGAAAGCGCTTCATCTTTCAGCTGTTGGAGCGGGGACGCAAAAGTGGCCGCGACAAGGTCAAGGCGTTCAAGCAGCGTGGGCAGATAGAGAGCGTGATCGATCCCGACATCCTGCGCATCTCGTTTGTCAGCCTGGCCATGATGCCGATCCTGCTAAAAGAAATCTTCAGCGAGCAGCTCGAGAGGGAGATTGATATGGAATTTTTTGAAGCACTTGCTGAATTCAATGGGCGCCTGTTTGCCGCAGGACTGGCCCCGGAAACCAAATGAAAGAGGTCGTGAGATGAAAAGCCTGCAAAGGAACAAGTTCAAGGTGAAGCTGTTCAAGGCCATGATGGGGTTGGCCAATCGTCTGGCTGCTCTTCCCAACAAACTGACCCCGCCCCCGTTCCGGTTGATACAAATCGGTTCCGCATTCTGGCTCTCACGCGCACTGTATGTGGCGACAAACTTGGGTCTGGCCGATGAATTGGAGGGCGATGAAAGAAGCACCACCGAACTTGCTGCCAGCCTCGCCTTGCACGAGGAACATCTCTATCGGCTGATGCGGATGCTGGCAGCGAACGGGATCTTTGTTGAGAGTTCCCACCGGCTTTTCCGCAATTCGCCAATGTCGGACTATCTGCGTCAAGCGCATCCCAAGAGCGTGCGTTCAATGATCCTGATGCATAATGACCCGGTCATGGCCTCCCCCTGGTTTGACTCATTGGAGCAGGGCATTCGCAGCGGTGAAACCCCATTTGTCCGCTCGCATGGGGTTGAGCTGTTCCGTTATATGGATGAACATCGGGATTTCGACCTCCTGTTTTCCCATGCCATGGACTCGGTAGAGGCGCTCACAGGTTGCGATTATCTGCATGATTTCGACTGGAGCCGTTTTGACAGATTGATCGATGTGGGGGGATCTCAGGGGAGTAAGGCCCTCGCTATTCTCAAGAACAACCCGCATCTCCGTGCCGTGGTTTTCGATCGTCCCCAGGTCATTGGGGGGGCGGCAGGCCATTGGCGAGAGCAGGGTGAGGGAGCGGTACTGGAGCGCATGAAATTTATTGGCGGTGACATGCTGGAGGCAATCCCTCCTGCTGTTTCTGACAGGGATATCTATATGTGTATGGCGGTTTTCCATAGCCTCGGCGATGCCGAGGTGCAAAAACTGCTCGATAAACTGAAGACGGCCTTTGGCGATAAACGTCCCACCTTGCTGGTGATTGATATGGTGGCTGCAGAGACTGATATCGATCCGGTAGTGGCCAGTTTCGATATGCAGATGCTGATGGGGACCAAAGGACGTGAACGTACGCTTCCTGAGTGGCGGGCGTTGTTTGAAGGAGCCTGCCTGCGCATTGAGGAGGTGGTCGAAGTACGGACTTTTCCAAGTTTTATTGTGGTACGGCCATGAAAGTGTTGTGGCTCGAAAGATAAGGCTAAAATCCTTTGAACTTTGAACTTTGAACTTTGAACTTTGAACTTTGAACTTTGAACTTTGAACTTTGAACTTTGAACTTTGAACTTTGAACTTTGAACTTTGAACTTTGAACTTTGAACTTTGAACTTTGAA
>JBFEWO010000178.1:0-4755 GCA_041546305.1 Thiohalomonadaceae bacterium
GAATCGGCCTCGAACGGCAGGTGTCCTGTCACCAGCTGATAGAGCGTCACTCCCAGCGAGAAGATGTCGGCACGGCCATCGACCTTCTTGCCAGCCACCTGCTCAGGTGACATGTAGGAGGGACTACCGAGCACGGTTCCAGTTCGGGTTTTGCTCGAATCGGTAAGACAGGCCACGCCAAAGTCAGTCACCTTGGCAATACCTTCGCCTCGGTCGTAGATAATGTTGGCGGGCTTGATATCACGATGCACCACGTTCTTCTTGTGCGCATAGGCTAGCGCCTCTGCCACCTGCTCGACCACGGTCAGCACCTCCTTGAGCGGCAACAGGGACTTGGTGCGGGTGAAGTTCCCCAGATGCTCACCACGCAGATAGTCCATGGCGATGTAGGCCAGCTCCTGCTCTTCACCGATGTCGTAGACATGCACGATATTGGGGTGGTTGAGGCGTCCGGCAGTCTCCGCTTCGCGATAGAAGCGTTCCTTCACTTCATCCAGCTGGGTACCTTCGAACTCCGAGGAGAGGGCCATGGTCTTGATCGCCACATCGCGCCCGATACGTGGATCCTTGGCCAGGTAAACCAGCCCCATGGCGCCGCGGCCGATCTCCCGCTCCACCTGGTAATGGCCAATGGTTGGAGCCTGTAGCCCTTCAGCAGACATGATGACGGTGCCATTGGGCGTGGAAGGTCCTGCATTGGACAATACAATACGCTGCTCCATTTGCTGATTGCGCTCGATGCGCTCGGCAATATCCCGGAACGTTTTGTTCTGTGCCTGGATCTGCTGAAACACCGAGACTGCCTTGCTGAACTGGCGCTTGCGCTCGAAATCGAGTCCCAAATGATAAAGCTGTTCCAGTAATTCACCATCCACCCGACAGCGACGATACTTCTCCAGCGCCTGTTCGAGTTCCCCCTGGCCCTGCAGCATGCGGCCTAACTGGCGATTCGACTCGGTGAGTTCTATCGCCAGCAACTCCACATGCCGGCCAGAAAGGCTGCGCAGGCCGATAAACAGATAACCCAGCAACAACACCAGCAACGGCAACATCAGGGGCAGCCACTGCCTGCCAAGCAGAAGCAATAAAAATTCCGCGTTGATCAACAGCAGTGCGCCCAACAGCACCGTCACTGAGGCGGTGGAAAGTCGCAGCCGTGGTAAGAGGAATATCAGCAACAACACCACAGCGGCCAGCGCCCCGTACTGCCCCCATACCGCCCATTCGGGAATCGTCACCGCTTGTTGTTGCAACAGGGCATCGAGCGACAGGGCCGTGTTGACCAATGCGGAGTTTTCACCCGTATGGCCGACCAGAATGGTTTTGCCTTCGAAATAGCGGGAGTTATAACTGCCATCAAGCAGTTTGGCCAACGGGTACGTGCGAATCCCCTTGAGTGAATGATCATTAAAGCGAGTGTAGGGATAAAAACGGTAGGCCCGATCCGTCGGATAATGCAACGTTCCAAGTTTTATCCCCCCCTGGGGCAGGAACTGGACCTGCTCCTCCGCCTTCGCCCCGGCATTCAGCCGCAGCAGCTGGAACAACATGCCCGGATAGCCTGTGCCCTGATAGTCGATCAGTGCTGGGAAGCGATCGTCGTACGCCTCGCTGACCAGGCCGATGCCGGTGGCGACCTCTCGCAGGGCCTGCTGAGGCGGCCGTATTGTCTCGGCCTGGGAGAAGAAGGGGGCGATCCAGCTGGGCAGGTAGTCCACCACCAGGAGGGAAGGCACTGTAATAGCGCCGAACTGCTCACTTTCCATCACTTCGGCCAAGGCCCGGCTCGGCCGGTAGGGAGCGGCAAGGATGATGTTTCTGGAATTTTGGATCCCTTCGGCCAGCCGTTGCTCCACCGCCAGTTCCTGTTGCAGGCGCACCAGGGTAGGATACGGCTCCTCCTTGCGCTGATTCCTGTTCGCGGAAAGCGCTTCCAGATAGCGAGCAACCACCGAGGAGGCATGCGTATTTTCCGGTTCTGCCAACGGCAGCATCAAACCGACCGCGCGGGCCCGCCAGGTGCGCTTCATCAGCTCGGTCAGCTGCTCCTGCGACCATTCGCCCTGCGGCACCTCCACCACCACGACCTTGCCGGTTCTCTCCTCGGGCGCAAAGTGTTGCAAGGTCTGGCTATAGATAAAGCGCTCTAGCGGTTGCAGCCAACCTTGCTGTGCCATGAGCAACACCAGCAAAAGTGCCAAAACACCCGGCATCCAACGGGAGCGCATAGCCCCCAATCCCCCCTGTACTTTTTTTGCGTTGCGTCTGCGCAATCGCCTTTCTCCCCAATTTTTTTAATCGTTATTATTAACACAGCCCCGGCGCTGAAAACATGAACCCGGTCATATCCATGGCGCTAACTCCAATCCACCGGCAGGAATCGCTGCCTTAAAAAGCGCTTCCCAGGCGAAGGTACACCTGCCGCTCACCAATTTCATCCACCCCTTGGGCAAAACCCAGACTCAGGCGCAGCATGAGGCTGTAAAACAGCACCGTATCGGCCTTGAACTCGGCGCCGTAGCTGCTGAAATAATTGTCCTGCGGCTGTCCTTCCCGCCACGCCGCACCGGTCTCGGTAAACACCGCGCCGTGCAACTGATGTAGCCCCAGCGGTGGCGCCATGAGGCCGCGCTCCAGCCGTACAAGTGGAAACCGATATTCGACACTGGCCAGGCGCATACTATTACCGGTCAGTTGCGGCAGGCCCTCATCATAGCCACGCAGTGCGTAGTGGCGACGGTTAAACGGTGAGTTAACTGCCGGACTATCGAGTAACTGTGGTGACGGATTGATATCACTGATGCCACCGAGATTAAAGGGCCGAATGCCACTATCGCCCTCCGCACCGAGCAGCCGTACCGCCAGTACATGTTCACCGCCTAGACGGAGAAACTCTTTCCAGTCAAGCGTATAGGCGCGACCGGAGTAATCGCTACCGGACAGGGCATCGCTATCCTCTGCCGATACCATCACCTCGCGGCCATCCGCCTGGCTAATACCGCGCGCAAATTCCATCGCCGAGGAATAGGCCAGCGCCATGCCGGCGAGGCGATCACGGTAGGTCGGCTCAACCCAGACACCCTGCTTGACACGCACATCGGTTTCCCGCTCCTCGGACAGCCCCGCATGCAGTGACCAACGGTGATCGACGCTCAGCCATGGCAACACGACCTCGGCCTGCAAATTGCGCTGTCCGCGCACCTTCAATAGCGCTCCCCCGCTGGAGCGGAGATCCGAGTAAGTATTGTCTGCATGGAATTTAAGCAGCGGTGTGAAGCGGTCGTAAAGGTAGTCGACACTGCCGGCGCTGCGGCTGTTAGTCACATCGTACCTCAGCCCCAGGGCATAGTTGTGCCGCAGCAATGTGTCACTGCCACCGGTAAAAATCCCGAGTTCCGCACGATCCTCATCGATATAAAAATCGGGTAACCACCAGCGTGGACGCAGGCTGTCGTAGGGGGAGTAATCCTGCACCTCTCCCGTGGCAATAGCCGGTGAGGGAGGTGGCGACAGGGCACCGGAACCCTGCTTAGGCTTCACGACAGCGGGCGTACTGCCCTCAAGCGGCAAACGGTAAAGATCAAAGCCCTTGGCATCGTAACCGACGTAGGTCAGCAACGACTCGTCACGCGATAACACGGGATAAAATGCACCACCGATGACATTGGTCAGGCGCTCGATGTTACCGCTGTCCCGCGCCTGACGATAAATGTTGTAAATCCCGTCGTAATCGGCGCTAAACAGGATTGACTGGCCATCCTCACTAAAGCGGGGATGATTTTCGATCGCTGTCGTATGCGTCAGCTCCGACCACTCGCCGGAGTCCAGATCAAACAGCAGCAAATCCCAGCCCTGTCCCGGACGCCACAACGAAGCAACGAGCCGCATGCCATCAGGTGAAACATCGATATGGGAGATCACCTCTCCCTTCGTTCCCTGCCAGAGCACCGACTGGTTGTTGCCATTGGCATCCAGCCGATGCAGGGCATTCTGGCCACCACTGTTGTGTACCGCAATGATCCCCTCGCCGGAAGGCAGCCAGGCTGCCATACGGTAGCGGCCACAGCGGGTCAGTCGCTGCTGCTGGCCACCGTCGAAATCGTAACGGTAGAGATCGTAATAATACGCGGCGTTATCACACACCTCGGGCTGGGCCAACAACAGGCCACGCTCCGGATGCAGCGCCAGGCGGCTATCCATACTCACCTCGGTCAGCCGCTTCGGCAGGCCTCCCGGCCTCAGGCGCATCAATGCAGGACGGCGCATGGCATC
The DNA here is from genome assembly GCA_041546305.1 of Thiohalomonadaceae bacterium. Lineage (GTDB taxonomy): Bacteria > Pseudomonadota > Gammaproteobacteria > Thiohalomonadales > Thiohalomonadaceae > JBFEYJ01. The sequence goes on from JBFEWO010000178.1 coordinate 4,273, forward strand.
AAAGGCAATGTAATAGAGGACCCCATCAGCACCCGCTGTCAGCGGCCCACTGAAATAACCCTGCCTTGTCAGACGCTCACCGCGCCGTTCCCCCTGACGTTGCACCCTAGCCTGTTGCGGACGGTAGCGCTCCTCGAGATAAGTCGCGAACTCCTGCCACAACGATGCCAGATCCTTACCCAGCACCCTCTCGGCATTGGAGTTGATGCGAAAGGGGACGATGTTGTCAGAGTAGTTGGCCACCAGCCGACGGATTTTCTCCTCACCATAGCGCTCGGCGAGAAACTGATAGAAATGAACCCCGTAAAGATAAGGCACCGTGCCCATCGGCCAGCTGGCCAGCGGCTGATTGACCTGGCGCAGCGGCTTGAGGCCATCGAGCACCTCCATGCGCATCTGCATGTCGAAATAACTGCTCTGGCCACGGCCGACACCGCGTGCCGTGTTGGTTTCCGCATAAGTGGCCAATCCTTCAATGAGCCA
>JBFEWO010000165.1:0-5705 GCA_041546305.1 Thiohalomonadaceae bacterium
ACAATTTTGGCTGGAGGAAACGATGGCGGTCTTCATGCCTAAACCGCGCACATGTCGGATGAGGTCAACTGTCGACGGATAGACATCAACCCCTTCCTGTCTGACTAACGCAAGGAAGTGTTCATTTTTACGATTACCCAGTGCGCATACGCTCTGTTGACCGGGAGCATCCTCAGCTGAGCCGTAGGGGAGTGCGATATCACGTGCCGCTAGAAAACTTGCCACCCCGTCGTATCGTGGCTTGCCATCGACATAGCGCCGGTAATCGCGCACAACATCGAAAGGGACGAAGGGCTGGCCGTTCTGCTCGGCATAGTGCTGGAGAAAATCATCGAACATCGACTTCCAAGCCGCCGCATGCACCCGTGCGGTCCGAGTCACCACCCCGTCCAGATCGAAGATCGCGGCGTCGAATTCTCCTGAGAAAAACGGGTTAGTACCGCACTTATCGGGGAATGTGCCAGCTACGATGTTCAAACGTCGGCTCCCTGTTGAAGCGGGGGAGCATCCAACTGTGCACCTGCGTAACTGGTTGTTGTAGTCATCATACTGAATCGATGCATGTGTTGTTCTTTGGCGTCGAGGCAAGTGTTACATCATTTTTACAATCGGGCAGAGGAATTTCCTGCCTCCGCTTAATGGCAAAGGTAGACGAGCTTTGATGAGGCCGCCATGAAGCGCCGCGAGGCTAGAAGTTTGATTTTTGCGAGGGTGGCGGTCGCCTCTCGGGTCTATGCTGTATTGACATTGCGTCAGGGGGTTCTACACCTATTTCTGCAAGGAAAGAAGGTGCCTGTTGTGAAGTTCAGGCGCCGGAAAGAACCACAAGAGTCAAAAAGGGGGTACAAGTCATGACGGGAGCACCAGGATCAGGGATATCTGCCTATCTCCATCGCCTCACAGGGATTCGCCTGCCGCCAACACGAAATAACGAGCCAGCTGCTGCCGCCGTTCAGCCAGCGGAAAACGAGACGCTATTCTGTTCCCACTGCGGTGCGGTATATCAGGGGAATCGCTGGATCTGGGCGGCCCGGCCAAACCATTACAGTGAGACCCTCTGCCCGGCCTGTTTGCGGGTGCGTGATCGTGTGCCGGCGGCCATCCTGACCGTCAGAGGCGATTGTCTTACGGAACACAAGTCGGAGATATTGAAGTTGATTCGCGAGAAGGTCCAGAAAATCGGCAAACAATATCCGCTAAAGCGGATAATCGACATGGAAGAGGATGAAACCGAAGCCGTCTTTGCCTTTACGGATGAGCAACTGACCCGCGAAATAGGCGATGACCTGCATAAAACCTACGACGGCGTGCTCGATTTTCAGTACAGCGATGATGACAGCCTGCTGAGGGTGATTTGGCAGCGCTAAGGCTTGGGGCATGATGCGGATTGAGTGGTTCAGATGAATGTGTCTGTATTCGATGAAGGAGAGTGAAATGTCTGTTGTAAAGATTATTGAGATCAGCGCCGAGTCACCGACCAGTTTTGAGGATGCCATAAGCCAAGGTATCGCCAAGGCATCGAAGACAGTACATAACATCAAGAGTGCCTGGGTAAAGGAGCAGCAGGTCAAGGTCGAAAACAACAAGATCGTTGCTTTCCGAGTGGATCTGAAGGTGAGCTTTGTTCTTGATTGATTCCTCGAGCCGCTGAGCGTGGTGCACGATGCTGCGCAGAACACCTCCATTCAATTTATAGGATACGCTGCCATGACAGGACCATCCAAATCGAAGCAAAGCGACCACCTTCACCAGGGGCGTAAAGATCGTCTGCTCAAAGAAATGGATCACGATCCCTACCACTCCAAAGTGAAAATCCCTGAACCTTCCGTCTGCAGTGAATGTGGCGCGGTGTTTCACAAGGGGCGGTGGAGCTGGGATGAGGCACCCGCCGATGCTCATAAAGTACTTTGTCCGGCAGACCAGCGAATTCGTGACCGCGTTCCCGCAGGCTTCTTAACGCTGGGGGGTGATTTCCTTAACGAACACCGCGAAGAGATCATGAACCTGATCCGAAACAAGGCCGAACAAGAGGGAAAAGAGCATCCGCTCAAGCGCATCATGGATATGGAAGAGCAGGAGGGCAAGCTGGTCTTTACCTTTACCGATGCCCATCTCACTCGCGGGATCGGCGAGGCGCTGCACCATGCCTACGAAGGGGAACTCGATTACGAATATACCAAGGAAGACATCATGCTCAGAGTTCACTGGCACCGCTGAGCAGTGCTGCGACATTGATCATTTACGCATGATGATACGGGGAAGCCTATTTTCCATATGTTCCGGTGTCTCAGGCAGGCGCATGATTGATCAGGACATGTAATGGCACGGCTGTACCTGGCCATTATCGGTTTTGGGCGATTGGGAAAGGCATGTGCACATGCCATCCTGCACGATGACCAGTTACGTCTCGCCGGGATCGTGCGTCGCCCAGAGTGTTGCACCGAAGCCCTTCCTTCACCGTTTCAGAATGTACCGGTAGTTGACCATATCAGCGGACTATCCCGTGTAGACGCGGCGTTGCTCTGCCTTCCAGCGGAGATGATAGAGGGGGCGGCCCATGATCTTCTGCAGCAGGGTTTGCCGGTGATTGAATGCGCCATCTTTCATGGCGAAGACTTTATCGAACACAAAAAAGTAATGGACCGGTTGGCGATTCGCCACAAGGTGCCTGCAATCATCGGTGCCGGATGGGATCCCGGTGCTCTCTCATTGTTCCGAAATTTGTTTGCGTTGTTCTGCCCACATGGCCACACCGAGATCACTCACCGCCCCGGCATTAATCTTCACCACAGCAGCATTGTGGGTACGGTCGATGGCGTCAGAGGGGCAATGGCGACGGAACAGCGGTCGGCGGAAGGGACTCGGCAAAATTATCTCTATGTCGAACTGGAGGAGGGAGGGGACCTCCAGCGGGTTGAGCAAGCCATTCGCAATGATCCCCTTTTCGCCGGTGAGGAAGTCCTGGTCTTTCCTGTTGACAGCATTACCTCGCTGGAAGAAGACGGTCATGGGGTGGTGATGGAGCGTCGTGGCTCTGCCGGGAGTGCCGATCACCAACTGTTTCTGCTGGAGGCCCGCTTCTCTGAATATGCCCTGAGTGCCCAGGTCATGCTTGCAGCCGCGCATGCAATTCGGCACCGCGCCAAGCGCGCCTATAGTCTTTTCGATCTGCCGATTGGGGCGCTGTGGGGGGAGTTTCGCGAGCTGGCGGAAGAAGAGTGGGAATAATCAATCAGCGTAGTAGCTACGCAGAATAAAGTCCCGTGACCTAAGCGGTTGGGATGAACTTTTTGCCGAAGGAGGAAGTATGCAGGTTAGCTCATCGACACCACGCAAGCATGTCCTCATTATCAGCGGTGATGGTTTTGAGGACAGTGAATTGCTGCAGCCCTATCAACAACTCAATGAGGAGGGCGTGAGTTCCGATATCGCATCGCTTCAGACCGGCACCATCACCGGTAAGCACGGGATGCAGATCACCGTAAGCCTGGCCGTGGACGATGTGGAGCCGGATTATTATGACCTGTTGCTTCTCCCCGGGGGAAAAGCGCCGGCAGAGCTACGCAAGCATGAAAGGGTCCTCGACATTGCCAGGCAGTTTTTCAGAGACAACAAACCGGTGGCGGCGATCTGCCATGGTCCGCAGATCCTGATCTCCGCTGGGGTCATGCTTGGCAGGACTGCTACCGCCTACCCTTCAGTGGGGGAGGAGCTAACAAAAGCCGGAGCCCATTACCTAGACCAGGCGGTGGTGGTTGACGATAACCTCATCACCTCGCGAAAACCTGACGACATTCCTGCCTTTGTCCGTGAAATTCTTGCCCGGATCAAACCTCGAACCTAGTACTTTGAACTTGACTGCGCGGGCGCTACCTTAACCCCGAGCGGCTCATTATGTTGAGTGCAACATGGATTGCAGTGCCTTGGCATTTTGCGCGGCATAGCCCGCCTCGTCATTGTCGAAGTAGCAGTACGTCTGTTTTCCCTGCCTGGACCAGGTGGACAAAGCACCGGCCCAGTCTGCCAGGGTCTTCAAGGCATAGCTTCCCTGGTAGGCGCTTTTCGGTCCATGAAGCCGCACATAGACAAAATCAGCTGTGACTTCACGGGGAGAGAGAAAGCCGTCGAGTTCATAGATACAAAATGCCGCACCATGCTTTGCTAGTAATTCCGTACACTCCTCGTTTATCCAGCTCGGGTCGCGAAACTCAAAGACATAGCGAAAATCCTGGCTTAGGCTGTCAAGGAAGGACGAAAGTCGTTCGCCGTTGTAATGCCAGCGGGGAGGCAGCTGAAAGAGCAATGGCCCGAGTTTTTCCTCCAGAAGCGTGATCCTCTCGAGCAGGGTAGAGAGGCTCTGGTTCGGCTCCTTGAGTTTTTTCATGTGGGTGATGTAACGGCTAGCCTTGACGGCAAAGAGGAATCCCTTCGGAGTGTTGTCATGCCACTGCTTCAGCGTTGCCTTTTCCGGTAGATGGTAAAAGGAGTTATTGATCTCCACGCTCTGAAAATGCCGACAGTAAAAGGGCAGCATCTCCTCCACCCTGATGTCCGGCGGGTAAAAGGGGCCTTTCCAGTGATCATACGACCATCCGGAGGTGCCGATGTAACAATGTGTTTTTCTTTTTCCCATCCAGGCATGTGCACATTTGGCGCTACTCGTTTCAAGCATAGCTTCCCAAGACAAACATCCCAGGGAGGATGTTGACCGTACGTGCCGGATGATTTTGTCAGAATTTTGTCAAAACAGGTTGAGGCCTTCGCTTGCATTCGCTGCATCGTCCAAACGAGTAACTATGATTTTCATTGCCCCATGGGCTTCTTGATATCAATGAATTCCCGGTTAACTGTCGAAGGAAACTGTTATGGCCCGACTTTATGTCAAACCTGTCTATGACAACTATTTGCATAAAAACAAAATCTGGTTCGCTGGCGAGGTGGCGGAGAGGGAACGATATGTCTGCCGCCATTGTAATAGCTGTACAGCGGTTACACCGGGCAGTGTCCTGCCGCTCTGCCCCAGCTGTTACGGCAGGCGCTTCACCCCGCTTTAAAGGCTGGCCATGGTGCCTTTAGCACCGGGTTCCAGGAAAAGTAGCGCCGACCTTACCCTGTTTCTCTGTGGCGATGTCATGCCGGGGCGTGGCATCGATCAGATCTTGCCTCACCCCTCATCACCACGCCTGCATGAACCCTATGTGATTCATGCCGGTGATTACGTGGCGTTAGCCGAAAGTGTAAACGGGGCGTTGCCAAGGCTGGTCGGTTATGAGTATATCTGGGGAAATACACTCGAGATCCTCAAAAGCCTGGAGCCGGATGTTCGCATCATTAACCTGGAGACTGCGATCACCACCAGTGATGCCTGGTGGCAGGGCAAGGGAATCAACTACCGGATGCATCCTGGCAACATTCGTTGCCTGAGCGCGGCTGGCATCGATGTCTGCGTGCTGGCGAACAATCACGTCCTCGACTGGGGTTACCCCGGACTGAATGACACACTTACTGCCCTCCACGCGGTGGATATCCAGACCGCAGGTGCGGGCGCCACACTTCATCAAGCACAGTGTCCGGCAATAGTCACTGTACCAGGGAGGGGGAGGGTACTTGTTTTTTCCTTCGGTCATGGCAGCAGCGGCATTCCGTCCGACTGGGCTGCGGCGGCGGATAAAGCGGGCGTTGCTCGCCTGGAGGATCTGACAGAG
>JBFEWO010000110.1:0-9504 GCA_041546305.1 Thiohalomonadaceae bacterium
CATTGCGCAGTTAAGGCGGTGAAGTTAAACGAAGGGGTTTTGAATCCCGTCCATTCCCGCCGAGTAGCGCAGTGGAAGGAGGAACAGCCCGAAGGGTTGCGCACAGGACGTGCGCAACTTTGCAGTCAGGCCATGGAAGGCCTGTCTGCAAAGCCCTCCTGGAGCGAGCAACGCAGGGCACCCGAAGGGCGGGAATTTCGGGAGCGTTTCTTTGGGTACTTTCTTGTCGCCACAAGAAAGTACCTCGCCTTGCGGTGCGAGAACCGCTTTCAATAAAACCGTCGCGACAGCGACACAAATAAACCCGCCTCCCCTCACAAATACGAACACAATCCAAAATCCCATTGAACTCTCCCCCTCCCTTCATGGTCTTTACCTCCGTAACGCACACCACGCCTTAGCGATAAATAACAGAACTGAAGGATGCTCGATGAGATACCTTGCCGCACTACTGCTAATGATTTCCCTGCCCCTGCATGCCGCGCTGCCGGCCTTTGACAGCCAGGGGGAGAACCTGCCGACGCTGGCGCCGATGCTGGAGAAGACCGTCCCTGGGGTGGTGAACGTGTTTACCCGCACCCGGGTGGCGGTGCGCCAAAGTCCCTTGTTGTCCGACCCGTTCTTTCGCCGATTCTTCAATGTCCCCGACCAGCCCACCGAGCGCATGGAGCAGAGCCTGGGCTCCGGCGTGGTGGTGGATGGGAAGAAGGGGTACATCCTGACCAATCACCATGTCATTGACGGGGCCGATGAGATTTCAGTCAATCTTTCCGACGGCCGCACCCTGCAGGCCACCCTGGTCGGCTCCGACCCGGAGACCGATATCGCCGTGCTTCAGGTTAAGGATGGCAAGCTGACGGCCGTGCCCATGAGCGATTCTGACAGGATGCGGGTCGGAGATTTTGTGGTCGCCATCGGCAACCCCTTCGGCCTGGGCCAGACGGTAACCTCGGGGATCGTCAGTGCGATGGGACGCTCGGGGCTCGGTATCGAGGGTTATGAAGACTTCATCCAGACCGATGCCTCCATCAACCCAGGCAACTCCGGCGGAGCACTGGTGAACCTGCGTGGTGAGCTGGTGGGTGTCAACACCGCTATCCTCTCCAAGAGCGGCGGTAATGTAGGGATCGGTTTTGCCATTCCGATCAATATGGCACGCGAGATCATGAACCAGCTGATCGAGCACGGGGAAGTGCAGCGTGGGGTACTCGGTGCCCAGGCACAGGATCTGACCCCGGAGCTGGCCAAGGCGTTTGCCATCGACCGTCATCAGGGTGCGGTGGTGACCCAGGTGACCAAAGGCTCTCCGGCAGACAAGGCCGGGCTGCAGACCGGCGATGTGATCACCGAACTGAACGGCCGGCAGGTGCAGAGTGCCACTGATGTGCGCAACCGTATAGGCCTGCTGCGCATCGGCCAAAAAGTAGAGATGAAGGTGGTACGCGACGGCAAGACCAAGACCCTGAAGGCGGTGATCGAGGAGCCGGAACTGAGCACACTGACCGGTGACAAACTCCATACTCGTTTAAACGGTGCCGTGCTCGCTAACCTTGCCGAGGAGACTGTGCGCGGCAGGGTCCAGGGCGTGGTGGTCACCGAGGTGGCCCCTGGTTCGGCAGCCATGGCAGCGGGCCTTCGCATGGGCGATGTGATCACCCAGGCCAACCGTAAGGCGGTAACGGATCTCGACAGCCTGCGCGCGGCCGTCAAGGATAGCGATGCGCTGCTGCTTAACATCCAGCGCCGCGGTGGAGCACTCTTCCTGCTGTTGCAGTAAAGCAAAGACTCCCTGAAAAAAGGCAGCCGTGTGAGGCTGCCTTTTTTATTTTCTGATACGTCTTACCAGTGGTAACCCAGCAATATCCCGGCGTGTCCACCACCGCCTTCAAAATCCCCCGCATGCATATTGACCTCGACCTGGGTATATCGGAGATCAACGCCGATGTTCAGGGCATTGAGGGTCCAGAGAATGCCGCCATTCAGCCAGATGCCTATCCCGTCGCCCCTGTCGGAAAAGTGCTGCCCGCCAATTATATCGCCGGTAGCATCGACTCGCGCATAGGCCAGGCCACCACCAACGAAAGGATGCATGTTGGAAACCGAGTCCCAGTACTTACGTACCCCAAGATTGAATTCGCAGGTTTCCACATCTTCCCGATAGGCACTGACACCAAGCCCTGGAAAGAAGACATTGCCGTTAAAGTCACCCTCGGAGAAATTAACATCGGCGGCGATGCTGAGTGGCCAATGGGTTTGACGAAAATCTAGCCGGGCACCAACCTCGGCCTGTTCGTCAGCAAACCAGTCGTTATCGTCCAGCGCCTTGCCGCCGAGAAAGGCGTTGAAGTTGCCTGTCCAGCTGGCGGCAGAGGCCATACCGGAATAAAACAGACTGAAAGGCAGAAGCAGAAAGAAGACGTGCAGTTTCATCGTAGCTCTCCTTACTCGAGACCTGCAGGAGATCAGGGTAATACAGCGTGGGCAGAAACCCTTGCCGCAGGAATTAATGGGAGGATCTCCCTAATAGCTAGATGAGTGCGTATAAAAAGCAAGGCACGGGAGAGCGAAAAGCCCTCCCAGTTTGGAGTGACTGACGGACGGCTTATTTCCTGTCGTCTTCCTCGTCGATCAACCAGCCCTTCTCGGCTCGGACAAAACGCACCCGCTCACTTTTGTGAACGGTATCGCCGGCCTTAAAATCGCCATAGGTCACGCCGAGTGCCGCGGCCTTCAGGCCGGCGGTGAAGATATTCTCACCGGCTTGCTGCAGCACAGTGGCCGCCCGATCCAGTCCGACCTTGAAGCGCAGATCGTATTCCACCTCGGCGATGTAGGTATTGCTATCGCGCGGGATGCCGTTGACCTTGGTGAAATTCACCACCTCGAAGAGGGTGGTGCCATATTCCTGCTGCAAGCGGGCGGTAACCTGCTCGCGGATGGCGTCATCGGAGGGTTTGCTGCTGCATCCGGCCAGCAGCACCAGTGCCAGCAAGGCAATAAAACCGGGCCACACTCTGTTCATTCGTCATTTCCTGGGGGTGTTGAAATCGGACCTGATAGTTTATCCGATTCTATCCTCACTGTGCTGTGCGCCTGATCGCAGACGTTGCCCCCGTCCAATCCGCTGGAAATTTTCTGGATTTTCATCGTGATAAAAGTGGATTAAGCGACAAACGCCAATGCATTCACGCACCAACGACAGGGTTAAAAGTTTTTTCTATGGAATACTTGATAAATTTGATAAGGATTATACATTAGTACTTAAGCAGGTACTAATTTACTCCTGCATCCCAAAATTCAGTTAGCTTCAGGAGGTGCCTTATGGCGAGCTTGATCAACGGTTTTCCCCACGACGGTGTTGTGACCATCAACCGCGTGATCCTCAAACCCGAGTACACAGTGGACGACCTGCAGGAAAGGGTGGCGATGCTGTGCGAGAACGTAAAAACCTACCACTCCACCACCGGCTTTGTCGGCGGCTTCGTGTCACTCAACAGCGGTGCCGTCTCAAATGAGGGGTCCACTGTCGGACAGGCAGTGGAAAGCCCGCTGAAGGGTAAGGAAGCGCTAATCATCACCTTCTGGAAATCCTTTGAGGAGCATGAGGAGTCGCATAAGTCCGAGACCTTCCAGCCGCTGTTCAAGGAGGTCCTGGAGCTGTGCGAGAACGGCAACGAGGAGATCGCCTACGAGATGCTCTGGTCCGGCGCTGCCTACAACGAGGAAGAGGCCAAGGCGGCTCAGGAGGCCAAGGCGACATACGCAGCTTAAGCTAGAAGCTCTCCCAACAACCGTCGTCACCTTTCGGGGTGGCGGCGGTTTTTTTGCCAGGGATCACCATAATCAAATTTACCCTGCCCCTAATTTCCCAGGCATCTGGTCAACATCGTTGACAGGGTGCTACCATCGCCACCGTTCATTCCCAATTTACCCAATAACAGAGAGCGAGGACGATGCTAAAGAACAGCACTACCGATTACGGAGTTGTTTCCAAGACCCTGCACTGGCTGATGGCCGCGATCATTCTGGTCCTTTTCTTCGTCGGCATCTACATGGCCGAGCTGCCCAAAGAGACCGCTGAAGAAAAGCAGTACGCCTTCCAGTTCTACAACCTGCACAAATCCTTTGGCGTGGTTGCGCTGCTGCTTATCGTCCTGCGACTGGCGTGGCTGCGTATCAGCCCGGCACCGCAACTGCCTGCGGCCTTTGCCCCCAAAGAGCGGGTAGTGGTCAAGGCACTGCAGGGGCTGCTCTATCTGTTGATGCTGGTTCTCCCGATCAGTGGTTATGTCATGTCCAATGCTGCCGGCAAGCCAGTCAATTTCTTCGGTATGGGTGAACTGCCGGCATTGATCGGTGAGAGCAAGGCCATCGCTGGAATCGCCCATGAAATCCACGAGATCATGGGCTTGGCAATCCTTGTTCTGATCGTGTTGCATGCTGCCGGCGCCATCAAGCACCGCCTAAAGGACAAGGGCGGCGAAACCGACATTCTCAAACGCATGCTCTGATTCTGATCCATCGCAAACCATCCGGGCCGGATGACGGCCCACAACTGACGGCATCCCGGAAACGGGATGCCGTTTTTTATGCAGCGGAAGTCGCGGCCGGGACGTCCGCTCCCTCAGAGACGACCCAGACAACATTATTGTGACGCAGCACACAGTTTGCCGAATGAGTACGGTGCTTAACATGAGACATCAACAACACCTATGGCACCCCATTGAATATCCCTGTAGTCTACTAACCAATCTTCACCTTGTGGCTTTCGGGCTTAGCACCCTGGGTGCGGCACTGATGGTCAGTTAATTCACGCCACCAAGCTCGTGGCACTGGCTAACAAGTACAATAGTCACAAGAACAACAATGAGTCGCGCCCCTTTTGGGGCGCTTTTCTTTTCAGCACTCGTATGCGTTAAGCCGCCATCGTTGCCAGGTACCGTCCGGCAACACCACAGGGATAGCAATCGCCCTCCCCTCGTGACAACCAAAAAAAAATCTGATTCACTCTTCCTTGATAGCTATAACTTCTGCCTCAGTACCCTCAACTGAAAATCGGATATTCAATCCATAAAGGCTTACACCATACTCTCGGAGCTGCTCCCGCCTCGCCTGATAGGCGGGTCGGGGATCCAATGCAATGGTCTCGTTAATGAGTAACTGCAAGCGGGGATATCGGCCCTCCAGGCGCCGACAAGAAGCCATGGCCTCATCGCTAAAACGGACTCTCAGGTGCGGCTGTGGTGCCTCCTCGGCAAAACCAGCCAGGGATTCGGGTACGCTGTCCACGTAGGCAATATAGGGCTTGATATCTAGCACCGGTGTCCCATCGAGCAGATCGGCACCTTTGAGGTGCAGCACCACCTTTCCCTCACCAGTCTCTACCTTGACGAGTTCTACCACAGAGAGCCCGATGGGATTGGGACGATGGGTTGAGCGGCTGGCGAACACACCTATACGCAGGTTACCGCCAAGTCGCGGTGGACGGACCGTGGGCCGCCACTCCTCACGTTTCACGCCATGAAAGACAAAAGTTAGCCAGATGTGGGAAAAACCCTCCAATCCCTTCACCGCTTCAGGCCGGTTATAAGGCGGCAATAGCTCGAGGGTCGCCTCAGCTGCATCAACTAAACCCGGCTGTCGCGGAATACCGAACTTTTCCGAATAACAGGAATGAACGATACCGATGGACTCAAATTGGAAAGTTTGCATCACACGAGATTAAAGCTAAGGCTACGAAGGCGAAAAGGTTAATAACGGCTAAAGTATGGAATTGTTCAAGTAAGCTTAATAATACGCTATTTCTAGATCGGAATAAGCGACTCTGACAGATATCCAACAACAGACTTCATGGAAGACCGTCATAACCCAGTCATAACAAACACAAGGCGTTCAGTAGCAAATAAAGAAGCCGGAGATGGAGATGACGGCGGGACGCCTCGATGGACAACTGTGGCGGTCCGTCAAAACACAGAGACCGAAGCAACGCGTCTTCGATAGAGAGTTTTTTCGATTGAGACTGGATTGGAATTACCTTACGGGGAATTATACTCCCCCATAAGGCGGCACGACAATGAGACTTAGGGACGCTTCGGGGTCGTGTATGGGACCTCTTTCTGGAAGGGCTCCCAGGTAGTCTTGTAGCCAACGAAACCTTTTTCATTCGGCTCCATCTGAGTGGTTGTAAGAAAACGGGATTTGCCCTCAGGTACCTTCGGTCGAGTAGTAGAGTGTCCGCTCATAAGTCACCTTTATAATTTTCCGTCGAGATGGCCGCTGCAAGACTATGCGGCTGAAAGCCCTCACGACACGATTAACATTTTCGTTGCGAGCTCGATTATATAGCAGCGATTTAGGGGTGACCAGCAATCAGGGGCCTCACGGGATTTCATTTTTTTCTAGCGCCATTTATCCGATTTATACCTGATTTTCGCCTCTATTTCCGCTAATATTTGTGGCTTCTCACGTCTTGCAGAGGACCGTCCGGTATGCCGCAATATTTATTCGTTTACCTGGGAGGCGAATACCCCGCCAACCCCGAAGAAGGACAGAAGCACTTCGAGAAATATCAGCAGTGGCTGCACTCACTGGGGGATGCCGTACTGAGCCCCGCCATACCTTGCAAGGATACGCATACCGTTCAGGCTGATGGCAGCGCTTCACCGGGGAGTATCTCTGCCATGTCCGGAATGAGCATCATTAGAGCCAACAATATGGAAGAGGCGCTTGCCGCCGCGAAGTCCTGCCCCTTCCTGGAGATTGGTGGCGCACTGGAAGTGTCCGAAATGATCGAGATGCGAGGCCGCCCCTCCCACACCAGCGAGACGGTCAACTAATAACAAGAAATGGAATTTGTCTGTTACACCGGTCTTGAGCAATTACCTGAGAGTGCCACGGCGCTCTTTGCCCAGGCCGGGAAAGAGAGTGTTTTTTTCTCAAGATCGTGGTTTGAAAACCTGCTGAAAAATGGTCTTGATGATGACCAAACTCCCCTACTTTCCTGTGTGGTCGAAGGGGACAATGTACTGGCAATGCTCCCACTGTTACGGCGGGATGGTGAGAATTATTATCCGCTAAAACATTTATACACCTCACTCTACACCCTGTTGATTGCAGAGGATCGTCAGCAGGAAGTTCTTGCTTGCCTGGCTAGGGGCTTAAGGCAGCTTCCCGTTCAATCCTTGCAGCTGGACCCAGTCGAGGAAGAGGACAGAAACCTTCAAAGCCTTCAGGTGGCCATGGCATCCGCAGGGTTCTCCTGTGAGCGTTATTTCCGTTTCCGCAACTGGATTCACCGGGTTGAGGAAGCGTCATTTGCCGACTACATGCTGGCTCGCCCATCCAGAGTATGTAATACCATTGCACGTAAAAAGCGTAAGCTTGAACGCGAGCATGGTTACCATATACGTCTTTATACGAACAATAATTTGCAACAGGGGCTAACAGACTACAATGCCGTCTATACCGCCAGCTGGAAGGCAAACGAAATCTTTGAGCCGTTCATTCAAGGACTGGCTGAGCACTTTTCGAAGGAGGGATGGTTAAGGCTCGCTGTACTCTATATCGGCGAGCAACCTGCCGCCGCTCAATTCTGGTTTGTGGCACACGGTAAGGCCAGTATCTTCAAACTAGCCTATGACGAAGCCTGGAAGCGGTATTCACCCGGCTCTATCCTCATCGCCTACCTGATGGAGTACGTGATCGATACCGACAAGGTCAAAGAGATCGATTTTCTCACAGGCAATGATTCCTACAAGCAGGACTGGATGTCAGAGCGCCGAGATCGATGGAGACTCAGCTATATCAATACTAACCCGATGGATAAGCCGGGTACTCTTCTTAACAGGCCACTTAAAGCGTTGCTGAAATGGCTAAAAGAACGGGTGTATAATCCTTTTTTTCGTCAATAGAAAGAAGCCAAAAATGCAGCAGATACGTGATGTCGAGAAGTTTGAACAACTACAAAAGATTCTCGTTCGTGAGCTCATAGAACAGATCCGTTTTAAACTTGCCAAGAACGGAATCAGCGGGCAGCTATTGCAGGAATTAACGCTTGAGATTGCATTCAGCGTTGCCAGTACCCTCGACGACCAGGCTATTATTGAACATGACGGCGTCCGTGCACGCCCCTACCTGGCCTTTGTCGGCGAAGAAGGCGAGATTATCCATTGCGGCGAGAACGCTTATTCACATGAGTTTGTCTCCGACGAAATCAAAAAAGCCTTTATCGGCTAACCAATACGCCGAAATGACGACCAAACTCATCCAGAAGCATCTCTTTAGAGGCAGCCGTGAATTCGAGATCATCGATGACCGGATCGAGGTTCGAATCAAGGAGCCATTTAAGGAGATGGAGTCGCTGTGTGTCATGCTTACCGTGCTGAACCCGGAGCCGGTAATCAGCAAATCGAGTTTGAACTTCAATAGTCGAGTAAATGGCGAGGCGCTGCTATCACTCTTTTTGGGTAAGCCAACTACCGAAGCGTTCAATGCCTTTGTTAACGAACTAAAGCAGAAGGCACTGGAAGAATACAACGCCTTCGCCGGGCTGAAACAGGTCCGCCAGCCTGCGGGACTTGGCGCGAACGTTTATGACGAGCCGCCCGAGTTTGATGATTCCGATGAGGAGCGTATCGCCAAGATTACCAAGAAGGTAAATACCGCAAGGATCGAGGAGGCGATTCAAATGCTGAAGACCCATCTCGACTTTGACGACGAGACTCCCCTGGTCGCTTCATTGGTGGCCCTGCATGCAGAGCCGACGAATGAAGCGTGTCTGATTAGTGTGATCAACGCCTTTAACGAGCTGGGCGCACAGCAGGGCGCGGTTTTAACCTACGCCCCGTATGTCGGCATGCTTTTATACGATGATCCGTTCAGTCCACGCTAGTTGATCGGCACCACACGGTCCGGGTCAACATCGATATCCGGACCTTTCACGACACGAGTGCCAGCTTCGATCTCTTCATAAGTGGCATCCCTCACGGTCAGGATCTCAAGCTTAAAGACTAGATCTCGACCACAGAGTGGGTTGTTGCCATCGACAGTAAGGGTTTCATCGTCCATGCGTGTGACAATGAATTCCTTGGTCTCGCCCTTCTCGTTCTCCATGAGAATTTTCATACCGATTTCGCGGTACTCTTCCGGCACATTTTCAATGCGATCGGTAAAAACCAGGTTCTCGTCACGCGCCCCATAGATCAGGTTGCCGTCGATGGGTACCTCGATGACATCGCCTTGTCTCCGCCCTTGGAGCTGAGCGGTAACCTGCGTTGCCAATACTTGGTCAGCACCATGCACATAACTGATGGGAAACTCTACCGTCGATAGAACCTGACCGGTTTTTTCGTCGATAACCTTATAGTTCAGTTCGACGAATTTGTTGTCCTGGATTATTTCACTCATAGCTTTAGAAAATTGATGCGGCGAAGATCTTCACTTCGTCTTTTTCATAACCGATGACCATACGACCGAGCCATTCACCCTCTTTCGCTGTACTGCGTA
>JBFEWO010000129.1:0-7839 GCA_041546305.1 Thiohalomonadaceae bacterium
GAAACCTGGGTGTTGGATGGATAAAGCAGCTTCTCTTCCAGCAGGTTCAGTTCAGCGGAAATTCCGAGAACATCCTTCTTGATGTCCTGAACCTGTTCATCCAGCCCTTTTATCTGTTCTTTGGATACTTCCTCGGCCACTGCGAAGGTGGACAAGGTGAAAAGGACGAGAAGTAAAACCCCTCTGAGAGAACGTGCCATAAACTGAAGACCTTGTGATAAGTCCGGAACCGCTACAATAAAAGCACAATGCCTGCGGAGAAACCTTCGATTCGTGCACATTTCGTGCATTTTACGGGCAATATAACCCTGAGTTCACTGCGGAAACACCCTTTTTCCGTCACCGTGACACACATTTTTACATTTGCACTGAGGCCACGAAACCTAGGTCATCACAAAACAGCCGAGAATCAGTTATCAGCTAACAAAGACAGCAGCCGCTGCTCATCCCACACCTCTATCCCTAGGGACTCTGCCTTGGCGAGTTTGGAACCGGCCTCGGCACCGGCGACGACCACGCTGGTCTTCTTCGACACACTGCCACTGACCTTGGCCCCCAGGGCCTGCAGCTTCTCCTTGGCCTCATCGCGACTCATCGACTCGAGGGTTCCGGTCAGGACGAAGGTCTGCCCCGCCAGGGGTTGCTCACCAGCTGGCGCAATCTCGACATTGGGCCAGTGCACACCGGCGCGGAGCAGTTTTTCAATAACCTCAATGTTGTGTGCCTGGCGGAAGAAGGTGTGAATATGATGTGCCACAACCGGACCCACATCCGCCACCTTCAGTAATTCCTCCTCAGTGGCCTTTTCGATCCTCTCCAGGGTTCCGAAGTGTTTGGCCAGGGTACGCGCGGTACTCTCCCCCACCTCGCGGATGCCGAGGGCATAGAGAAACCGCTCCAGCGTGGTCTCCTTGCTCTTTTCCAGTGCCGCGACCAGGTTAGCGGCGGACTTATCCCCCATGCGCTCAAGACCGGCTATCTGTGCAGCGGTCAGCGCATAGAGGTCGGCCACATCATGGATCAGTCCTTCATCAACCAGCTGCTCGACCAACTTGTCGCCAAGACCATCGACATCCATGGCACGGCGTGAGGCGAAGTGCTTGATCGCATTCTTGCGCTGCGCCGAGCAGTAGAGCCCACCACTGCAGCGAGGCACCGCTTCGCCTTCATCGCGCACCACCTCCGAGCCGCACACCGGGCAGTGGGTTGGCATCTTGATCGTCTTGGCATGGCCCGGCCGTTTCGACATCACCACACTGACCACCTCAGGGATCACATCCCCGGCACGGCGCACGATGACCATATCGCCAATGCGCACATCCTTGCGCGCGATCTCATCCGGATTATGCAAGGTGGCGTTGCTGACCACGACGCCGGCCACATGGACCGGACGTAAGCGTGCCACCGGGGTCAACGCCCCGGTACGCCCAACCTGCCACTCCACATCGTCTAAATGTGTCATTTCTTCCTGCGCCGGGAATTTGTGCGCGGTAGCCCAACGCGGTGCCCGGGAGACAAAACCCAGCTCCTGTTGCTGGGCCAGACTGTTGACCTTGTAAACCACGCCGTCGATGTCATAGGGAAGGCTGTCGCGCTGGTCTTCGATCGCCAGATAATAGCGATGACACCCCTGTACCCCCCTGACCACCTGCATCTCTGGACAGACCCGCAGGCCCCAGCCCTTGAGTTTCTCCATGATCGCACTGTGGGTGTCCGGCAATCTGCTGCCCTCAACCACGCCGACCCCATAGCAATACATGGTCAGGGGGCGGGTGGCGGTGATGCGCGGGTCGAGCTGACGCAGCGATCCGGCAGCGGCATTGCGCGGATTGGCGAAGGTCTTCTCCCCCTTCTCCCGCTGGCGCGCATTCAGGGCATTGAATCCCTCTTTGGGCATGTAGACTTCACCGCGAACCTCGAGCACCCGAGGATAGTCCTCCCCCTGTAGCCTCAACGGCACGCTCTGGATGGTGCGGACATTCTGTGTCACGTCTTCCCCGGTGGTTCCATCCCCCCGGGTGGCGGCACGCACCAGCACCCCCTCCTCGTAGCGGATGCTGATGGCCAGACCGTCGAGCTTGGGTTCGGCGCTGTACTCCACCACGTCGACACCGAGGCCATCGCGCACCCGCCGGTCGAAATCGACCAGTTCCTCTTCAGAAAAGACATTGCCCAGGGAAAGCATCGGGATCTCGTGCCGGACCTCGGCAAAACCTTTGAGGGGCTCGGCGCCGACCCGTTGCGTCGGAGAGTCGGGAGTGACGAGTCCCGGGTATTTCTCTTCCAATTCCTGTAACCCGCGGAAGAGCCGGTCGTACTCCACATCGGGGATCTCGGGGTTGTCGAGTACGTAGTAGCGGTAATTGTGATAGGCGATCTGCTCACGCAGTTCGGCGGCACGTTGCTGCACCTCGGCAGGAATGGTCTGACTCATCTCTTTTTCGTGCTTGTCGTTCAGTAGAATGGTTCTTGCCGCTATCGGAAGGAGGAAAGGCTAGCTTGCGCCGTAGCCTCGGGCCAACTGCTCGAAACGGGCCAACGTCTCCTCATCCAGCGGCAAGCGCTGTTCGTCACAAAGGGTGGCGCTCAGCTGAGCGGCCATCTGGCGCGCCTTCTGCAGCAAGGTTTGCAGGGCCAGTTCCCCCTCCACGATTGCTGGCAGGCGCATAAACAGCAGCAGTCCAGGGGTTTGCAGAGTGGCGATCTCGCTCAGTTGGAAACTGCCCGGCTCGAGAAGATTGGCCACACTGAACAGGGGCTCGCGGCGACCGGCAAGATGGTAGTGGAACAGCCCCATATCGCCGTGTTCGAGACCGACCTCCTGCAACACCTTGAGGACCAATGGCCCACTGAAAAGCTTATCCTCCCTGGCCATGACGGTCAGCGCAATCACCTCCTGGGAAACGACTTTTTCAGGGGCGCTGTCGGTTACTTCAGCATCGTCGACCGAGCTGTTGATCCCTTTCAGCTCATCGAGTTGTTCATCAGCCAACGGCTGATAGCGGCGGGCGCTGATCGACTCCCCCTGAGCAGTCCAGTCCATCGAGAGGGGCCCGTCCATGGCGGAGAAGGATTCCCCGACCTCGTCAGGAATGACTTCCGAGCGATAATGACTCGTATTCGGCCTGCGGCGCTTGAATCGATCGGCCAGCCAGATCCCTGCGACCAGCACGACGCCCAAAACGATGAGAATAATGCGAAGGGTGTCCATGGCATTCGCCCGGGCTAGACGGCGGCCAGTTCCACCGCTTCGTCCACATCCACCGCCACGATACGGGAGACCCCTGGCTCATGCATAGTCACACCGGTGAGCGTGGTGGCCAGCTCCATGGTGGCCTTGTTGTGGGTGATGAAGATGAACTGTACCTGCTCGGACATCTCCTTCACCAGTTTACAGAAGCGACCAACGTTAGCCTCATCGAGCGGCGCGTCAACTTCATCGAGCATACAGAAGGGCGAAGGATTGAGTTCGAAGATGGAGAATACCAGCGCCACCGCAGTCAGTGCCTTCTCCCCGCCCGAAAGCAGGTGAATGGTGGAATTGCGCTTGCCTGGCGGTCGGGCCATGACGGTCACGCCGGTGTCGAGCAGGTCATCGCCAGTCAACTCCAAATAGGCATGCCCGCCACCGAACAGGAGCGGGAATTTTTCCTGCAGCCCCTTGTTGACCTTGTCGAAGGTCTCCTTGAAACGGGTACGGGTCTCACGGTCGATCTTGCGAATGGCGTTTTCCAGTGTCTCCAGTGACTCCATCAGATCAGCGTTCTGTGCATCGAGGTATTTCTTGCGCTCGGACTGCTGTTCGTACTCGTCAATGGCCGCCAGGTTAATGGGACCGAGGCGCTGAATGCGCTGTCCGATAGTCTCCAGCTCCTGCTCCCAGGCGCTGATATCGGCATCCTCGGGAAGCTCCTGCAACAGCGTCTCGATTTCGAAGCCGGCCTCTCCCACCTGCTCCTGCAGGGTTTGGCGACGGACCGACATCTCTTGCCAGCCCATCCGCATCCGCTCAAGATTGCTGCGAATAATCTGCGCCTGCTGTTCGGCACTATGACGTTCTGTCTCCAGCTCACGTATCGCGTGGTCGATATCGCCAACGATACGGCGAGCCTCGGTCAGGCGGTTTTCCACCGCCATGCGTTTTTCCAGCAGCACCTCCAGCTCCTCGTTTTTGAGGGTGATCGGGCTATCGCCCTCCGCCAGTGCCATGCGCAGCTCCTCGCGACGCTCGGCGAGGACCGCCAGCTGCTGATTCATGCGCTCCAGCCCCTGTCGTGTGCTATCCAATTCGGTACGCATGGTCTGGATGCGAACGGTCAGTGTCTGGGCCTCCTCGCGCTCGCGCCGCGCCCGCTCACGCGCCTGTTCCAGGGTATCGCGCAGCACATCACGGCGGGCAGCCAGTTCCTCACGTTGCTGTGCCAGCTCCTCCATCCTCTCCAGCGCCGTGTGTAATGTGGTACGGGAGGTGAGCATCTGCGTCTCGGCCTGGCCAATCTGTTCCTGCAGCTCACCGGCCTCGCTCTGCAGTCGCTCCCGACGGCTGGCAATCTGCTCCTGGCGTGCCTGCTTGGCACTGAGCTGGGATTGCTGCTCGGCGTGGCGACGACTGCTTTCGTTAAAGTCCGCCTGAATCGTCTCTCGTTCTTCTTCCAGTTCTTTCAGGCGTTGACGCCCCGCTTCCTGGCTATGCTGCAGCGACTCGACCTGTGCTTCCAGCCCGTTGATAGCTTCGGACAGCTCCTTCAGCTCCTGCTCCCGGTGCAATACCCCGGCGCGCTCATCGGCGTCGCGCGCCACCCGAAGCCAGTTGTTGCCAAGCCATACCCCGTCGCGAGTGATGACCGATTCGTGCGCCGCCAGCTGACTGCGCTGCGCCAGTGCCGCGGGCAGATCCTCTGCCGTATAGATATGGCCCAGCAGCGAGTCGAGCGGCCATTCGGCTCTCACCCGGGAGAGCAATGTGTCTCCCCCGCCCGCTGCGACTGACTGGCTGCGGGTATCGAACAGCGCCAAGCTGCCGTGCTCCAGGCTACCGAGGGTACCAAGAATCGGGTCCATGCCGTCGACACAGACCGCCTCGAGATTGTCGCCGAGCACACACTCGACCGCCCGCTCCCAGCCATCGGAAACGGAGATACCCTGCGCCAGACGCTGCACCTCCGCCAAGCCCTGCTTGGCCAGCCATTCGGATACCGCCCCCTGGCGCTTGCCGAGCGCCGCCTGCTGCAGCGCCTCGAGTGAGGCGTGGCGTCCGCGCTGACTCTGTAGGCGGGTGCGCAGCTGATCCAGCTCCTGGCTGTCCTGGTGGTTTTGCTCGCGCTGGCGATTGATCTGTTCAATGCAGCCGCTGAGGCGCTCCTGAAAGCCGGCAGCATGCAGCTCGCCTTCGGCCACCTGCTCGCGCAGCATCTCCAGTTCCTCGTCGAGATTGCCGCCGGAGAGATTCTGTTGCTCCTCCTCGATCCGCTTCAGGCGCTGCTGCAACTGGCCGACCTGCTGCTCCAGATGCTGGATGCGGGCGCGCTCTACCTGGGCCGTTTGCGAGGGCTCATTGGCCTTCTGATTGAAGCTGTCCCAGGTTGCCTGCCATTCCTGCATCGCTTGCTCGGCCTCAGCCAGGGCGGCGGCGGAAAGCTCCTCGGCTTCGACGGCCATCAGGTGCTGCGGATCTAGCTCCAGCAACTTGCCCTGCAACTCCTCAATCTTCTGCTGGTCGCTCTCCTGATGCACCTGTGCCTCATTCCAGGAGCGCTCCAATTGCTCCAGATCCTGGCGCTGCTGCTGGTATCGCTCGCGCGCATGCTGGATCGTTTGCTCCAGGCGGGCGATATCGGCACCGATGCCGTAATACTCGCTCTGCACCCGGTTGAACTGTTCGCTGGCCTCTACGTGGGCCTCTCGCTTGCTCTCGATGCCGGCTTCGGCACTGCGTTGGCGGGCGATCTGCGCCTCGAGGCCGGTCTCCTGCTCGCGGATCTGGTGTTCCTGCTTTTGCGCATCGCCATTGAGTGAGCGCCAGCGCAAGGCCTGCAGCTGCCCTTTCAGGGAGCGCTCCTCCTGCTTAAGCTGCTTGTAACGCTCGGCGGTGGCAGCCTGACGCTGCAGGTGGTTGAGCTGCTTCTCCAGTTCCTCACGCAGGTCGTTAAGGCGGTCCAGGTTGTCACGGGTATGGCGAATGCGCGTTTCGGTCTCACGGCGGCGCTCCTTGTACTTGGAGATACCGGCGGCCTCCTCAAGGAAAGTACGCAGCTCCTCGGGACGTGCCTCGATGATACGCGAGATGGTGCCCTGCTCGATGATGGCGTAACTGCGTGGCCCCAGACCGGTGCCAAGGAAGATATCGGTAATATCCCGGCGGCGGCAGCGGGTACCGTTGAGGTGGTACAGCGACTGGCCGTCGCGGGTAACGGTGCGCTTGATCGAGATCTCATTGTACTGGGCGTACTGGCCACCGAGCGTGCCATCACTGTTGTCGAAGATCAGCTCGATGGAGGCTTGGCCCACCGGTTTGCGCGAATTGGAACCGTTAAAGATGACATCGGTCATCGAGTCGCCGCGCAGGTGCTTGGCCGAGCTCTCGCCCATGACCCAGCGCACCGCGTCAATAGTGTTGGACTTGCCACAGCCGTTGGGTCCGACAATACCGGTCAGGTTGGTGGGCAGGGGAATGGTCGTCGGATCCACAAAGGACTTGAAACCGGCGAGTTTGATCTTGCTCAGTCGCATGGTGTTATTTGTCTGTACTCAAAAGCAGGTTAAGCGGGCATCAAGATGATACAGGAGAAGAAGCCATGTTGTTCATAATGTTATTTGGCGGCACCGGTGCAAACCCGAGCATCTTCGGACCCGGTGTCCCTGTTCATCCCCGGAATTTCTTCGTCTTGTGGCTGGTTTTCGGCTACAATTCCGGCCGTCAAAACTACCATGAAAGATAGCGTTATGCCTAGCCAACCCAGTAAGGAACTTGAAACCTTCGACAATCCGATGCCGAGCCGGGACTACACCATCCATATCGACATCCCGGAATTCACCTGCCTGTGCCCAAAGACCGGTCAGCCGGACTTTGCCACCATCACTATCGATTACGTGCCGAACCTCAAGTGCATCGAGCTCAAGGCACTGAAGATGTATATGTGGTCATACCGTGACGAAGGCGCGTTCCATGAGAAGGTGACCAATACCATGCTGGATGACTTCGTTGCCGCCTGTAATCCGCGCTTCATGCGCGTTACCGGCAAGTTCAATGTCAGGGGCGGGATCTACACCACGGTGGTGGCCGAGCACCGAGCCGCCGACTGGAATCCTCCCCAGCCGGTCACTCTGCCGTAAGCGTCTCGCTTTACCGCGCCATTGCCCTGCATCCTCCCGGGAAGTCAGAAGTAGGTAATTTGTCCAGACAGAAATCCGACTTCTGACCTCCCCCTCCTTCCACCCGCATTGGATCCCGATGTATATCTGATTACGCCCCGTGTCGAAACGCCAAATCAGGCCGGGTACCAACGGACGGGAATGATCACGGAGAAAACATACAGTGGCAGGCTTTGCCTGAACACCCTCGAGAATCAGGGGCTTAGGCGCTGGCCGCAGGATGTTTGACCACAGAGAGAAACTTTCCCCCTGAAGAACAGGTGAAATAGTGCGCTTGAAGCTCAGCCCGGTCTAAATCACCTCTCCTGAACCAGGTTCAAGGTGACGTGCTTACCCAAAGCCTGACGAATCTCGGCGATGCTGGGAGGCTGTGCATAAAAGGGAACATCGAAAGCACCATGGCAGGTCAAGCGCATGACCTCCGGCTGGCGTTCCGAATAGAGCCAGTGACGAACGAACCGGGTCATC